>JBDHUK010000015.1:0-17144 GCA_039809165.1 Saccharimonadales bacterium (SeqCode)
CACCCAGGTAGTGTAGCCATAAGCGTCAAAATATGTCGTGGCATATCTTTAGTATCTTCGGTATACTGGTAGGTAGATGAAAGGCGTAGCGCAGTGTTTCTGAGACTACCATTTGAATTCAGCGAATCTTTACAGCAAACGGCATTGATCGTAAACACGGTTATCCTCATCGTGGCGTTGGTTGTAGTGGAATTGCTGTATTCCGAAAACACGACCGACCGGCGGCAACAGCTGAAGTATTTTTTACCGTTGTTTTTGGTGCTGCTCGGGCTATTGTTGTTCGCGGTGTATAAACAGGTGATGAAGTCATGAGCGCGGCGCCGAACCCGAATTTTATCAAGGGTGCGCTGCGCTTGCCGGCCGATATCCTCAATCGCCGGCGCGCCGGCACTCAAACGGTGACCCGGCGCACGCCCACGCAGCCATCCGTGCTGCCACGCGATACTGCCGAATCCGCAGTCAGGGAGGGTGTTCTTTATGATGTAGAAAATACAACACAAAGTGAATCAGAACCGTTTGTCGTCAAGACGGTGGGCCGGGATTATGTGCCGCCAAAACCGGCGACTCCGGCATTGGCCGAAATGCCAGACGAGTCCAAGACGGCTGTGCACAGGGATCATACCCAAGAAAAACCAGGTAAGAATACCAGAGGCAGCTCAGGCGGATGGAATATTCTGTCACCCTCTAAGATTTTTCCGAAGCGGCGGCTCGGGCGCAATCTGTGGTTGTTTGTGTGGCTGGTGGTGGCGATTGGGTCGGCGCAGATTTCGCTCTTTATGAATCCGGCAGTGGGAGTGTATGTAAACGCGGCGGCGCTGCTGAGTATGCTTTGGGTGGCAATCCGTAATGAGCGAGCACGGCAGCTGACAATTGCCGCGTCGATTATACCGATGACCATGCTGGTTGGATTGAGCTTGCCGGCGGCATCTGTTTTTCAGCGGTCGGTGACGGTGGCGGTGATAGCATTATTGCTCGGACTGGTATATCAGTTCCTGTTTACCATTGATTACCCCAAAGAAGGTACTCGGATGCATATGACTAGATATGGCTACGCACTTGGTATTCCGTTCGCGTTTGTCATCGGACAATTGATTGGACTAGTGGCTATCGCTCTACTTGGGCATCATTATGAATTTCGCGGCGTGCCGGTATCGCTTGTGATGATGGGAATGGTGATTATCGCAATAACTGAAGAGGTGGTGTTTAGGGGGCTGATTCAGCAGCGAGCGATGATTTTGTTCCATCCGTTAGTCGGGGCGATTTTGGCGGCCGTGTTGTCAACACTTCTGTCACTCGGCCACCTCGGAAGTCCGCTCGGCGTAGTTATCGGGGCTCTGATCGGGGTATCGGCGAGCTTTTTGTACTACAAGCAGCAAAATTTGATCTTGACGATCACATTGAACGTGGCGGCGAAGCTGACGTACGTGGTGCTCGTCGTGGCTTTCGTACTCCACTAGGGTAACTTATTGGACTAAAGGCATGGGATTGTAATAAAAAATTGCGCAGTAAAATATTTAGCGTAAGGATAACAATAACATTGCTACAGTAGAAAAATAGCAACAAAAACAAACATCGGCGAGGAGGATGAGCGTGGCAAGATTACCAAATCCGGGCGAGGCGGACTGGGGAGAGGTGCTTAATGAGTATTTACGCGTGTCGCACGAGGATGACGGCCGGCTCAAGGCCGGGGTTACAGGAGCGACGCAACTGGCAAGTAAAAGTGTGACGGCCGATAAGTTGGCAGTGCGAGAGTACTATGCGCCAGAAGATTATGGGTGCTCGGCGGCGGCTGATGCCGCCACGAATGACGCGGCGATTGCGGCGGCAATTGCCGCCGCCACGGCTGGAAATGGAGTGGTGCAATTTAGGGATCGGGGTACCTATGCAATTTCCAAGCCGATTATCCAGGACGTATCGAAGTTCGTGGTGCGTGGTAATAAGACCCGATTGGCAATGTCGAGCCGGTTCGGCGGATCATTCGCCTGGGGTGTTTTTAGTAGCTCAAGTTATCCGTACGAGCGCAATCTGGGCACGGCGATAAGCGGCATAATACTTGCAGGTACGGTGCCCGGCCAAACTCCATTGGCTACGGCGGCCCTACAGATCGGGCATGAGACATACACGAATAATTGCCTGCTATCGATCGATACGGTATATATCTCAGGGTTTGAAACTGGGATTAAATATATTCAAAACGCTTGGCGAGTGAAAGTAGCCAATTGTCGTGTGACGGGAGGCAGGGCGTTGATTGCGGCGCCACGGCTTGCGAACTTCGGTGAGAACTTGCTCGTTGAAAACTGCATGATCGAGAGCTATGATCCGACGATTACTATCGGGTCGGGGGAATGGAATTTCACGAATTGTTCATTCAATAATACTCGCATTACGCTTGATGGGGATTGCGTGGTCAAGCTGAACGGCTGTCACTTGGAGCCACATACCATATACCCTTGTATTGCCGTCAGCCATCCGGAGGCAACGATGGTATTGAATGAAACGACCTGGATCGTCGATCCTGATGTTACGATATCGAAGGCGGCATTTACGGTAGTTGAGTCAAATAAGACGAAAGGTCTTATCATTCGCAATTTGGACACCATCCAGAGCGCTAACTATATGCCGCATGCCAAGGATACGAACTGCGTGCTTGTATCTGGCGGCGGCCGGGTTGATATGCAAGGATACTCGGCAAACACTAATGGATATGGTTTTGCAATTGCGAAGAGTAATAATCTCGTGTTCAACGGTTCGGCTGAGAAAGGAAACACCAGCGGATGGAGTACCTATGCCTCATATGGTGGGCCAACGACATTCGGAGTTGATGCGAGCGTTTACAGGACCGCGAACGCGTCCTTCAAGCTTAGCACCAAGGCCTCATCAATATATATTGGCCAAGCAGTTCCGTGTCGTCCTGGCCAGTGGGTGTTCGCGCAATGCTGGAACAAGATATTGATTGAAAGCGGCACGGGTGGCACGTTCGTGAGTCTTGATTTTTTGAGCGCCAAGAACGATGTGATTGCCACGATTGGCTACAATAATACAACAAGGACAACAGATTGGACTTGTCAACGGCATTTATCGGGCACGAGTCCGGTTGCGCCGCCCGGAACCGCCTATGTGCGAATATATATAGGAGTCACGGGCACTGATACGACGGTCGCGTGGTATGATGAAGTAATTATTAACGTTGCCTAACCTGTGGATAAATTGCTGTAAAATTTTACAAGGTAAACAATACTATATTGCGTATATGATAAACATGCTACATAGTGGTATGCATCATTAATTTCACGTTAAGGGGTATTGAGGGTAGCGCGTATGAAGAAAAAACTCTTATTGGCATTTGCGGCGTTGGCTGTAGTTTTTGCCGTTCCTGCTAGTTCGTTTGCAGTCGACAACCCGGCTGTGACTCAGATTACTGGCACCGTAAGCTCGGCCGGCAGTCCTGTCGGCGGTGCGAATGTTCAGGTAACTTGCGGCAGTGTCAGTGGTAATGACACGACTGATTCGGAAGGTGTGTATTTGGTAACTTTTGCGGCAGCCGACTGTCCAAAAGGCTCAACCACGACTGCCGCAGCAACCAAGGGCGATGCCAGTGGCAGCAATAGCGGCACGGCCAATAAAATAACCAACAAGCTTAATATTGCTTTGGTTGATGTTGACGTTGCGGTTCCGGAGATGGGTACGATCGTTGGCGGTATCGCAGCCCTTGGTGCTGGCGGTGCTTTCCTGATCATTCGCAAGCGACAGCAGCAAGCTCAACTCTAAAAGCTCGTGCCATCTATTAAGAAACTTCGGCTGGAGATCAAAAATACGTCACTGTGGTGGCGTATTTTTGCATTTTTTGCGCTATTTGTAATTATCTCGGGCTATCTCGGGCCGCTGATCATTAATCATGACCTTGTTAACTACTTTGGTTTTGGCATATATGGTGGAGCCGGCAAAGCATTAATTTTTGCCGCCATAGCATACTGTGTTTTTGTATGGCGCAAGCGTGGCGAGTTAAAGATGCCGCGGTGGAGTCGATCGAACGTGCTCTGGTTGGTGCCGGGCGGTGTGTTCTTCGTTGTTGCTTCGGTTGCAATTCGTCGTTTGTGGGTTTATGACGGATCAATGGCTTGGCCGGTACTTGCTCACTTGGGCATAGTGGGTGTCATTGTTTGTTGTGCATTGGCAACTATATCATTCCCGGGTATCAGGGAATTGTGGCGAGCGTTCAGGCGAGAGCTTCTTATGGCGTTAGCGATTGGCTTCGGATTCTATGTCTTTCTCGCTTTTGTTTACGGTCTGTGGAATGTGCTTGCCGCAACCGTTATGTACGCTTCCAGCTGGATGCTGACGGCCAGCGGCCTGGATGTTAACGTTTTACCGCCGCGCTATCTTATTTTGGATAAATTTGGCGTTGAAATTTCCCAATGGTGCTCGGGTATCGAGAGTATCGCGCTCTTTACGGGTCTTTATGTGATTATCGGTATTGCTGATCGCGATCGTTTGAATTTTCGTAAATACGCTGCGGTGTTTGTCCCAGCGCTAGTGGTCGTGTTTGCATGTAATATTCTGCGTGTGTACATACTGATTATGTTTGGATATCACGTGGACAAAGATCTGGCATTCAAATTGTTTCACACGTATGCCGGGATGGTGTTGTTTGTGATTGTCTCTGCGTTGTTTTGGTTGATTAGCTACAAATGGATGCTCAAAAAGCCGCCATCATCTGGCCACGCAGCCGATACGACTACTTGATGCGGAGCGTTCTTTGCACGATGCTGCGAGTGTACATGTAGTCCAGGTAGAGTAGTCGTATGTAACCGTCTTTGATTTTACTATGGCGTGTCCGGCTTGATTTTGGCTGGTTGAGACACGTCCTGAGTGCTTCCTGGAGTTCCGGATTCCTGCCTTGCTCTTCGAGCACGGCCAGATTCTCACGTAGGAATTTGCCGCCATCACCATGGATCTTTAGATTAGCAACGGCATTATTGTCCAGAGTTGTGGGAAAAGTTGATGATCGGTCAAGGGCGTCGGCAACGTAGAGGTTTATCATGGTACGGATGCACTTGTCGCAAACACCGCAGTTGTACGAGCCTTTTTGGTTCAGATAACAGACGCGTAGGTAGCGGAGGGCGACGGGTGATTTTGCCACCTGGCCGAGCACTTTATTGACTCGAGAAACCTCGGGCGCGTCATGTACGAAGTTCATGATCTCGGTGCTCCAATTCGGGTCGAGCGCGATATCAGTTCCCCATGGGAAACGTTGGTCTATCGTATGAGATGAGGGGATGTAGAGAGTTTTGATGCCTTTGCGGAGGCAGAGGGCTACGGCTGCCAGGCAACCGCCATGTGCATACCCCCATAGTATGATGGGGTCGAGAAAACTACGAACATTGCTTTCAGCTTCGATAAGTTCGGCATTTTCTTCGGCGGCAATGGTTTGAATATTGCCAATCGTTTGATTCCAGAGATCTTCTTCGTGAAGGCCGATATCAAACCCATTGACACACAGCATGCTTGTCACGGGATTTTTCTTGTCGTTTTTATGGTCGAGCCATGTGTAAAATGAGTCGACTCCACCTGAAAAGCATGTTGTGACAAGTTTGGGCGATCCTTTGTCTTCGGTGGTGTTGTCGGCTATGATTTTGATTGGTTTGAATCCGATATTCCAGTCGACGACTACCTTCATGATTTCATGCATGCCCATGTAGAGTTTTTCGGATATGGTGCCATTGATTATCAGGTCCTCGCCACGCTGCATTGATGGAAGCAGTAGGGCGGCCGCAAAGGGACTAGCGTCGGCATATATAAATTTCTTGTATTTTTTTGGAAATTTAAAATAGACGGTTTCCTGGCCGACGCGCCTGATCTTACATGTCGCCGAGAGCTTGACCCAGTTCTTGCTTTCCTCAAATCGCACATTTTGTATTCTCATGTTTACTCCTTCGTGATTCTTAGTTGATCTTGAGTGCCGGCAGTACGCGGCCTATGCCGGCCTTGATCTCTGCCGGAAGCCCGTTGGTTGCGTACAATACAGCGAAATAGGGAATGCTCGCAAATATTGCGACGAGCAGGCAATTGAGCAGAGGCGCTCCGGTGTGTAGTTGGCTGAAAAGTACGCTGCCGACCGCGAATGCGGTAATTCCGGCTATGAGCGGTCGGATTAGTACGCGGTAGTCAAGTCTGAGGCCGGTTTGGGTATAGAATAGCCGGTATCCGATAATCATGCCGACTAACTGCGAGCTGGTGGTGGCGCAGGCAGCGCCAATGATGCCGTAGCGAGGTATAAGCACCAGGTTTAGTGCTATATTAAGAGCCAATGTCATGAGCGATCGGTACACGAATTTGTGATGTTTGTCGATAGCAATGCTGGCTGAACTGAATACATTGCTGATGTATGAGAATGCTACGCCGAGACTAAGTATCGCGAATGGCTCGGCGGCGGCTATGAAGTCTTTGCTCGATACGAGCAGTACTACATCGTGTCGTACAAGGACGGCGCCTACTACCAGGAGCAGTGAGAAAAAAGCCATGTAATGAAGTGCTTTTTGGACAATTTCCCGAAGCTCAGTGTGGCTAGCGGTAGCCATCGATGGGGTAAGCGCCCCCATAATATATCCAGGTAGCCCCGAGAATACCGTGATGAGTAAAAATGCCACGCCGTAGATGCCTACGGCATGAGCGCCGCTCATTATCGACAGCATGATCGTATCGGCTTTTAGGTATAATACGTTGATTATTGAAATAATGCCGAGCGTGATAGAACTTTTTAGGACTGTTTGCCAGATCTTGATGTTGACTCGCGGCCTGACCGGGATATGATTGCGCGTCATACAAAACAATACGATGGCACCAATGGCAATCGCTGATACATAAGCGGCTATATAACCGTAGAGCTTCCAGCCAAGCACCGAAACAATGCATACGCCGGCCAAAAATAATACTTGCTGAAGAAGCGTAATTCGAGCAGTAACGTCATTACGGATTTTTGCAGCAAAATAGCCACCTGATGTCGCCCACACGACGTTGAATATCAGAAAGATCGACATAATAAAAATGCCGGTATGCAGCTGGCTGGATTCGTGTGGGTATATTATAAAGCCCAGGCCAAAGATCAACGGGATCATCACGAGGCTAAGAAAAATTCGCAGCCCCATGTTGTGTCCAATAATGTCGGCTGCATTGTCCGGGTGTTTGGCGACCTCGCGAGCGGTGATAGTGTTGACCCCCAGATCGGTGAGCAGCGAAAATGTCGTCACGAATGTAAAAATGGTCACGTATGTCCCGTACAAACCGGCGCCCAGGTCATTAGTCATGATTTTTAGGATCACAACGCCCAGTAGACCCATGAGCACCTGGCTGACTACTTGAGCAATCACACTGATCGCCACTCGCTTTTTGATGGTCTTAGGACTGTCCGGATCCGGCATGACGACTATTCCGTGACGGCACGTTGTATCACATGCCAATATTTACTGAAATAGTCTGGGTCGTACGTATAATTTTTGGAAAGATCAATCTCGTTCAGTAGACTGTCAAGGCTGCTGATATCGTCGCAGAATTTGATGTATGGCAAATGCTTTATCCATTCGTACGTACCCACTACTTTGTGATTGAAGTTGGCCAGGGCAATGCACGGCGTACCAGTGATAGCGGCAAATACCATGCCATGCAACCTATCTGTTATTACAAGTTCCGCGGCCCGAAATTCGTCGAGCTTCTGTTCGACTATGCGGCTGCGCGACCGGTAGGGAAAGAAACTGGCACTTGAAACGGTGTCGGTGTGCCTGACGGTATTGAAATGCCGTTTTGCGAAGCTTGTTATGGTTTTTTTATCATCCTGGTCAACTTTGGCTTCCTGGTCGTCGCGCAGGCAGATGAGTAGGCCGTTCCGTGTTGAACCTGGCTTGCATCGGCTCAGCGACAGCACGATATCCGGTGTGAATAATACGGAGTTGGCTTTGAAGGATTTTTGCATGATTTGCAGCGAATGCTTTTCACGAGCTATTAGTGTCAAGTCTTTGTGCCTGGCGTAAGCAGCCCGTGTTGTTGCTAGCTCCTGCCGACCCCTGCTGGTATCTGAGAAATGAATGGTCTGAGGAAAAATGACAATTCTATTATTCGGGAATCCTTGTATGAATTTTTGACGACATATCTCTTCGTCGGGGTACATGTCGCCCATGTTGCCACCGCCATGCCCCATGAGTATGTCTCCGGGCCGTACAATACCCGGCAGAATGTTCCTGTTTGAATGCACGATCAGTTCAAAGGGAATCTCTGCGACGACGTAGCCGGGGACAAAACTGTGGATGAACGACAACTCTGCTCGCATGATGGCAAGATCACCGATATTCCTGTGGACGGGGGTTCCGATGACTAATACAATCCGCTTGCCGCGAAGCCTGCCCCAGATAATGCGAAGCTTGCTGCGCGTCAGGCGCATCCACAGGATGGAATTTTGCGCGAAGCCGGAGAGCTTCTGTCTAGTGCTGGTAGTTGTATTACTTGTTCCCATAGAGTACTCATCCAGTATAAACCACATATCTAATGTACCGGAGACAGAAATGCTGTAAAATAGTAAGGATTAACGTACGGTAAAGAGATGGCCAGAGCAGAGAAGAGTCCGAGGATCAGTGTTGTTATGTCTGCGTATAACGCGGCCGACTATCTTGACGAAGCAATTACGAGTATTCTCACTCAGACATTTGAGGATTTTGAATTCATCATTATCGATGACGGGTCGTCAGATGAGACTAACGGGATTATCTCGGACTATGCAAGACGAGACGCACGTGTTAAGTTAGTAACTCAAAAAAAGAATCAGGGCCTGATCGCGGCGCTCAATCTCGGGTTCAAATTAGCACGTGGCCAATACATCGCGCGGATGGATGCGGATGATGTATCGTTACCGGAGCGGTTTCAAAGGGAATACGATTATTTGGAATCGCACCCGGACGCGGTGATTGTCGGCACGCAGGCCGTGTTTATAGATGAAAAGAGCAAGACAACGGGATTTGAGCCGTTTTTGCTCGATGACGAAGAAATTCGCACCGAGATAATGATACGCAATAAGCAATTCCGGCATGGAGCAGTGCTTATTAGGCACAGTTTGATTACAAGATATGGTGAATTGTACGATCCGCAGGCGGTACACTACGAGGATTTTGAATACTGGCCGCGACTCTTGCGGCATGGCACATGCGCAAACCTGCCAGAAGTGTTATATCTGTATAGGCAGAGTCAGACCAGTCTTACGGCTACCAAAAAAGATGAGATGCGCGTGGGCACCGACAGTGTCATGGAGCGCGAACGCGCGGCAGCTTCGCTGCCGCGCTTCCGGACGAGGCAGGTAATTGATGCGTTTCATAAGGCGACGAGCTATAGGCCTTCGCGTATAACTGTGGGTGGCAAGCATATGCGTACGGGGCTACGATGGCTGTATCAGTCGTACCTTTTCGGATTAAGCAAACTGTACGCCGGCCGTGGTGAATACATGTCGGCAGCGTTCGTGATGGCGGCCAGTTTTCTATTGAATCCTGCCAGGTATGTGATGGCTATAGTCGATGTGACGTACCATCGTGTTTTTCCGGAGTAGAATCCAGGCGTTGTTGACGATATACGTCGTAGGTCATGGAAGCGATAGTGTCCCACGACAATGACTGGGCGTATTGCAGGGCCGCATGACTCATACTGCCAAGCGTAGAACTTTTTGTAATCGTTTGCTTCATAGCGGCTTCCAGTTCGGCCTGATCGCCAGCCTTATAAAATACGCCACTTTTGGCAGGTAGATCCTTGAAGGCGCCCAAGAGGGGCGCTACAATCGGCTTGCCGAACGACGCTGCCAGTAGGGCAACGCCGCTATTCGTAATCCTGAGGTACGGAAATACGACCACGTCTGACGCATTGAAGTACGTTTGTACTTCTTGGTCGGGCACAAAATCGGCATGAAGTATGAGCCTGTCGCCCAGCTGGGTCTTGGCGTCTTTCAGTTCTTTGCGTATTTCAGGAGTCCCGGGATTGCCGGCTATGATTATGATTGCTTCGGAGTGTTCCTTGACGATGGACTTAAACGCCTCTAGCATACCGGATGCATTTTTGTATGGGAGTACAGTGCCAAAAAACAGATATGCGAACGAATCTTCATTGATGCCAAGTTTTTGTCTGGCCATGGATTTGGATATGTTGTTTGGGTAGGAGCCTATGTAATTGCCGTGAGGGATGATAATTGCTTTCGTAGGGTCGTAGTTCAAGCCGTATTCGTCGATTTTATCGAGGGTGGCCGATGAAAGCATCAGGAGTGTGTCGGAGCGGTTTATTAACAATTGACTCATAGCAACGTCGTTGAACGTCATTTTGAAGTGTGGGACCACATCGTGAACGGTCCAGATAATCCGATAGCCGAGTAAGTCTGCCGCTGCCAGGAATACGCGGACAAGCAGCGTCGTGACAGCATGGCTGAGCCATGGCCAGATCGCCTTGCCTGGAAAGCTCAGCTGATACAGCCAATGGATATGCAGTATCCTGTAGCCTCTGATCCGATCTGAAACGAGCTCGTAAAGCCCGATACATATTTGAAATAAAAATCCCTGGAGTGTCGTGGGCATTTTTAAAAACTTTATCTGAACTGGATGATTATCTGAAAGTGATGAATATAATAGATTCTGATACGGGTTTTGGGGCGCGAGAGGATATACGAGTATTTTGAGGGGCTGAATATCTTTAGTTGTGTGAGTCTTGTCCTGTTTCTTCATACAGATTCTATTATATTTTATTCTGAGCTGTAATGATGCCAATATGTTAGATTTGTTACGCCAAAACCATAGGTATGAGTCTATAATACTAACAGTTGAAATCTAGACGTATACACAACCGGTCAAAACGACGGTCATCGAAATCCGTGCTTCAAAGTTGGTGGGTAGGGGTTGTTTTGATGCTGCTACTTATCGGAGGTCTTGCCGTCGCCCAAAATATGAATAAAGCGGACCGCCAGGACGAAAGCCGGGCCGTGCAAGCCAAAACGCATGAGGATGAACGAGACTCTCTAGTGTACGGTATGGCACTCGGAGATATGCTCTACGAAAGTGATTACAATAAGCGTGCCGAGGTATTGCATAAACTCAGCAAGGCCGGGTTTGAGGAGGTACGAATCAGCCTAAGTTGGGATAAGGTAGAGACCAGGCAGGGTGCGTACACCTGGTCGAAGTTGGATAGCTTAATCAAGGCCGTGGAAAAGCAAGGACTATCTATGATATTGCTTTCAAACACTACTCCCACTTGGGCTAGGCGTGACGTATGCAAGACATCCGCTGGCTGCCCTCCCCAGAATCCTGCCGACTATGCGGAATTTATGGCTGCAGCAGCTGAACGATACAGGCAACACGACGTCAATGCTTGGGAGATATGGAACGAACAGAATAGCAATAATTTTTGGAAGCCGCGTCCAAACCCCGAACAGTACTCCGAGCTGCTCAAAGCATCCTATGTCGCCATCAAAGACGCCGATCCGGATGCTACGGTGATCATAGGGGGACTTTCGGGAGACTCGGTTGACTTGATTGGCCCCAATCTCATCGACCCCAGAACGTACCTGCAGAAGCTATATGGTCTGGGTATGCGCGATTATTTTGACGGCCTGGGATACCATCCATACCTTACGGACGTGGGCCTGCCGACCAAAAAAGGCGATTACAACGGCTGGGCAAAAATGAATGCCAGCAACAATAGCTTGCGCGAAATCATGACTGCACATGGTGATGCCGATAAAGATATATGGATAACCGAATTTGGCATTCCGACCGGGGGAAGTGGGCCGGAGGTGACTAATCCAGATACTATACCGGCCAAGGCGGACCACGCCAGTTACGAGGCACAAGCAGAAATCGCGAGCCGGTTCGTCTCCAGCCTCAATGAGTCGCCATGGATACGAAACTTCGACTGGTATACGTATCAGGACGATACGACTGCCCAGCATTTCTCGGGAGCGGCGTATGGCTTATGGAAGCAAGATGGAACGCCCAAGCCAGTACTAAAGGTCTTGCAGGATGGTATGCAACATGCGAAGTCTCAGGGTGATTCTCGTTGATTTTTGACTTGATTTGGCCAGGTAAAGTAAATTTTTGAGTCGCCATTTGAATATATAAGACTCTTCTGCTCCGTGAACGTAGGGGTTTGGTATTCGGCGAATCCGCTGCTAAGTATCGTACGATAGCGCCCGGTAGTGTTGTTGGTGTAGTCAGTATAATAGTATCCCTGAGACTTGCCATTCGGAATACCCAGAGCCACCGAGTATTTGGCTGGCGGCATAGCTGAGTTGATATCCATAAATACCGTCATGTAGCTGAGACGCTCTCTGCCAAGCCATTTGGCGGCCGTAACATCACTTTTGTGTGTTGTGAAAAAGTTATAGTAAAGTCCCGAGTTATTGAGCGCCAGATTGGGCAGGTAGCCGCCAGTGAGTTGGGTAGCAAATCCGGAAAGATTGAGATATATCAGGACCAGAAAAGTGGCAATCGCAATTTTTTTGTATGTGCCGAGCCATGCGAACATAATGCCCAGGAATAAGAGGATCGGCATCCATAGTACCGCCAGAGACTGCTGAAACAGCCTGGTTACGTCGTAACCAATAGAGAGTTGGGGTACGAAGGTGAATAGTACCAGTGCCGCCAAGAAGCTGCCACCAATTGACAGCATGTATAGATTTTTCGCTGAAACCTTTCTTTTATGCAGGTAACTCAGGAAAGTAAATAGCAGGCCGAATACTACGAGAATCTGCAGAATCCGGGCAATAAGGCTGTGTTTGGCGGTGTTGAAGCTTACTACGTTTGTATATTTCGCTAAATATTTTCCAACGACAGTAAGCGGTATTAAGGTCGGCTGCGTATAGGTGATTGGAATATCACGCCGCGCCGCTATTTGAGTTATCTCTTGGGCCGGGGTGGATTTTTTGGCTTTTGGCACGAGACTGTAATTGCTTGAGGCGGCTTCATCTTTTCCGAGTATTCCATTGACGGCTTTTGCAATGGTATTTGACAGATTGGAAGATGAGGAGGTGATCTGGACGTTCCAGGCAAATGTTGCCAAAAATGCCATGGTGACTATAGGCACGCTGAGTAAGGGTATTTTTAGATCGCCCGGGCTTTTGATGAGTGTCGTACCAACTTTGTATATTATGAGCGCGAGTAGTATGACACTTATGGTCATATAACTGCTTGAGTAATGCGAGAGGATCAGGCCGAGCAGCAAGGTAACGGTGATAATTGATTTGGCGCGATAGGTTATGGCGGAAAAATTGACAAGGAGCAAGAGGATAAAGTAGCTGAACGCGACCTCCTGACGATTCAGGAAGGGAAGATCATTGATGAAGGTTGGGAAGGTCATGAAAATAAAGGCAGCCAAAAGCGCCTTTTTCTCTGAGACGAACTTTCTGGCGAAAAAATATATCGCCGGGATGATTGCTGCAAAAATAATTTGAAAAACAACCTTGTAGATATATATCCCAGTGATGCCAGTGATTTTGGCAAGGATGGCAGGCAGAAGCGTGATGCTCAAACAGGCATTATACGGGTCGCCCGGATTATTGCCGGGCGACCAGACGCCCGAACTCAATACTGAACTGAGCACGGCATACTCGTGGTGGATATCGTGCCCGGTTATGGACCATCCACGCAACGAGTTGGCGAATAATATGGCTAGCGAGGTCATGCATATCGCGTAAGGGTATAGCCTGCCCGAGGGCGGACGAACGATCAGGGCTATATACAGTACGCCGATCATGCAAATCATAACCATGGTCAAAATATTCGAGGCGCCATTGTTCAGTCGAATGGCGCCAAATATTGATAAGATCGGCAGCGCCAAGAACAGTGGGCCAAACAATTTTTCATCTTTGCTTAACCGGGGCAGGCTTTTGGGGAGTTTGACGAGCGCGCTACGGTTCGCATACAGTAAAATTCCGACTATGATGTCGAGTGTGATGTATATGTAGAGTGGTTGGATTGGTTGTTTGAATCCAAAAACATGCAAACTATTCAGTAGTAATGCACCCACCGTCAAGATGACCAAGCTGATGCCGACGGACAGGCTCAGCATACCGCCGCTTAATGGCTTGCCGGACAGTAGTTTGATGATAAACAGATAGCCTGGCATGATGAGAAAGCAGCTCAATATAATAATCCATCCGAGCGCATTATGTAAGAAATGCGCTAGGTTAGCGGCTATAAGTAGTGGCAGGCAGAGCTGCCATAGCTTGATGTGTTGCGGTATGGTTGGTCTCATTGTATCTGCCTATAGAGTTCCACGATAAGATTATTTGTCCTATCCCAATTGTAGTCAAGGGCGTGACGTATGTTGTGGGAGGACATTTTTGTGTAGAGTTTTTTATTGGAGGCTATGTCATGAATTGCTTCGGCGAATGCGTCAGGGGTTTCTTTGACTCGCAGGCCATTGATCTTATTATCAACAAGATTCCGCACCGCCGGTATATCGGTGCACACTACCGGCAGGCCTTTTGCCATGGCCTCAACTATAACGAGTCCGAACGATTCGGAAGATGAGGATAACACGAATATGTCGGCAGAGTCATAAGCTCTCTCGAGCGATGCGCCCGATAATGAGCCAGCAAAGCTAACTGCATCACGCAGGCCGAGTGCGGCCGCCTGGTCGGACAACTCGTTCATCAGCTCACCGTCTCCGACGATTTTTAGTACAAAGTTGCTCCCAAATCTCTTCTGATATACGGAAAGCGCATCAAGCAGCAGGGGGATGTTTTTTTGAAAAGAGAGCCGGCCTACAAATAAGAGGTTGAGTTTTTGGCGAGGGTGGGATCTGGGCTTGCTGCGAACTTGGTGGTCGCTGGCGTTGGGCATAACGACGACTTTATTTTGATGTAGTTTGTATTTGTTGGTAATAATTTGTTGGTAGTCGAGCGTCGGAACGATGACTTTTTGGGCTCTGCGCAGAACCTGACGCAAAAATAATCGTTTATACAAGTCGAGCAGCGCCCCGAATTTACCGGAGGGTGGCACGTCAAGATGTATATGAGCGACATACGTATACTTTCTAATAAACGAGGCGAGCCAGACCATTTCTGGAGTGTACGCTTGAGTCACGTGTACATGTACGATGTCGCTACGGCGAAGTTTGAGCAATTGTGGTAGCAACGATGGCATGATATTCGTATTGGCGAGTATGAGGCTACGAAGCCGGTGTACAGGAAAGGGCTCGGCGTTGATGCCGGACTTGGCAGCCTGATCGGAAGTAATCACGGCCACCCGTAGCCCGGATTGGTTCTGATATGTTGCTAGTGTCTTGACTACCTTTTCCAACCCACCAAGTCGCGGTGGGTACGAGGGAGTGACATGATAAACGGTTGAGTTGGCTCGTGCCTCAAGACGTTCTGACACTGCGCGTAGAAAGTCGGCCGCAAGCACATCCCAGTCGTAGTTTTTGCGGATCGTGGCGGCTAACTTGTCATAGTGTACTGATTGAGTCGCAAGGGCGCGGCGTAGTCCGCTCTCCAGTGATTTGAGTGAAGTGCCATGAAAGGTGAAGACATTTTTTAGCTGCAGGAATACGACCTCGTCGAGGTCGGTGGAAACGACCTTCTTGCCCAGGGCCGAATAGTCCATGAGTTTCATTGGATGCGACGCATCGCGCCACTTGTTTTTGTCGGATATATTCAGGCCGATGGCGTGTGATTTGATATGTCGGAACAGTTCCGTATGATTGGAGATAAAACCCAGGTATTTGATGTATGATTCGGCATGATTACTGCGGATAAATTCCTGGATTTTTTCGGATTCGGTGCCATCGCCAATCAACGTCAGTGAGATATCCGGGAAGTCCGAGCGCAGGTTCGTAACTGCTTGCATGGTTTCGATGACGCGGCTCCATCTGCCAAACCCCGAGGCGTATACGATGCTGTGTGGGTTGGCCGGTGCGGATTTTTGTCGCAGGATTTCTTCGAGAGCTGTCGTGTCAACGCCATTCGGGAATTTCCTGGTGAATGGATTGTGGGTGGTGGCGAAGCGCATTAGATTTTCCGATACACCGGTCACAAGTATGGCATTCCGGGCCTGGCGCTGCATAGCCCTGCGAACGTCTAGAATTTTGAAGGCGATTTTGTATGCTTTTGAATCGTACACTTCAGCGAACGCGGCGTAGTCATCGGCCAGGTCATACACATAGGGCAGTTCTGTGGGAATCTCTGTTTCATTGGTGTAGCCTTCGGCAAAAATAAAATCGTAGCCCTCCTGTTTATATAATCGTCGAACCTGAGACTGAAATAGCCGGCCGTTAATCCAGGGCCAAAACAACGGCAGCCGCCGGAGTTTATGCATGGTAAATTCCTCGAAATGAGTAGTCTGCCGCTTAAAATTTGTCCGCAGATGGTGAAGGAGCTCGTTGGCTGGCAGGCCGTATGGAGTCTCCCATACGATGTAGTGCACTTCGTGCCCCTGTCGCACCAAGGATTTTGCGAGCCGGTAATGCCGTGCAGTCATCCTGGGGGCGTTCGGCATGAATAATATTTTCAATTCAGATTCCTGTGTACATGTTACGGGCAATTGTTTGCCACTGGTATTCACGACTTACGCGCTCATATGCGGCTGACGATAATTTATCGGCCAGAGTCGGTTGCGTAATTATTGCTTCCATGGCATCGGCGAGCTCGCCGACATTAGCCGATTCGACCAGTAGTGAAACCTTGTCGGCGATCATGGGCACGCCGCTGACCCGGGTGGCGATAGTGGGAGTCTTGGCTGCCCACGCTTCAAGCAAGCTTAGTGGCATCCCCTCCCAGAGTGATGACAGCACGTAGGCATGGGACTCATGGTAGAGCTTGTTGAGTGCATCATGATCCAGGCGTCCGACGAGCTGGACTTGCTCTTGTAATCCGAGCTGGCTGATTTTTGCCTCGAGTGCCTCGCGTTTCGCGCCTTCACCGGCAATTTTGATCTGGAAGTCCACGCCTTTAGCGGCAAGTGTGGCTGCGGCATCGAGCAAGTAGTCGAAACCTTTTTGATCTTCGAGCCGCCCGACGGCCGAAAAGGCGAAGGTTTTGGGACTATGTCGGACGCCTCGCCAGTCTTCGAGATTGATTCCGTTCGGGACAAATTTGACGTTGGTAAAACCGACTTTTTTGAAATCATCAATCAGAA
>JBDHUK010000016.1:0-16729 GCA_039809165.1 Saccharimonadales bacterium (SeqCode)
GCAGGGCGCGAGTGCGTGGATTGTTGGTATCTGATACCAATTTATTCCATGACACTCGTCGCTCTGCTGCTTACTCCAAATAATCCAGAATCCAGATAATGCTGTGTTGCAACTCAAAACTCAATAGCGTCATCCATGTTACCACGATGGTGTGGATAAACACTAGCGCAAAACACAGACTTGTGCTATGCTCCAAACAGTATTCTGAAAAGCAAAGACTGACCGCTCAAAGAAACTTACAATTTATTTCCTTTCCGCTCTGACCGGTAAGCCAGACGGAATCACATGCCTCGGGCTAGACAGTGGTGTCGGCCGGAGGTTTTGTTGTAATTCTTAATCTTGTGAAATAAGCTGGCGTGCCCGATAATATCTGGCATGAGTGAAAAGACGGTTGGAATTATAGGAGACGGCCAGCTGGGCCGGATGATGGTGCAATCAGTCGAGGGCGAGGGGTATACCTTTAACGTATTAGGTACGAAAGGTCCTGAGAGTCCGGCCGCACAGGCTGGAGCGCACCAGTTTTACGGTGCGAGTCTCTATGACCGTGATGCTATTATGAGGCTGGCCAATGATTCGGATGTTATAACCTGGGAAGTTGAGCATATCGGGGTTGAGCCGCTGGTTGAGCTGGAAGATCAAGGTTATCCGGTGTATCCGTCGCCACGCTCACTCGGAATCATCCAGGACAAGCTAGCCCAAAAGACGTACTTTGGGAGGTTTGGGCTGCCGGTTGCGCCGTTCGTCGGCCTCGATACTGCAGACAACTATGGTGACGCACTACAAACTTTTGGCGACGTTATCGTCAAGGCACGCACTGGGGGTTATGATGGGCGCGGAAATCTTGTTGTTTCGCCGGGGATGACATGGAATGACGTGACGACCGCTTTCACGGATGGAAATACGGGTAAGCGCCCGGAATTGTATGCCGAGCAGACGCTTGATTACAAAAAGGAGCTGGCGGTGATTCTGGCGCGCGATGTTTGCGGCAAGACAGCGGTCTATCCGGTCGTTGAGACGCGTCAGGTTGCCGGTCAATGCGATACGGTGCTTGCGCCAGCCGAAATTAGCCCAGACATGGAGCTTGCCGCCCAAGCCTTTGGTCGTTCAGGGTTATCAACATTCGATGGCCCCGGAGTGTTTGCTTTTGAGATGTTCCTGACGCGAGGTGAACGGATCTTCATAAACGAGGTTGCGCCGCGTGTTCATAATTCCGGGCACTTCAGTATTCTTGCTTCCGAAACATCGCAGTTTAGGCAGCATGTCCTGGCTATTACCGGCCGGGCGCTCGGTAGTACTGCCATGAAACAAGAGACACCGGCCGCAGCCATGGTTAATATCCTGGGCAGGCGAGGTGGTGCATTTGACGAGACTAAACTCAAACGATTTAAGAGTGTAGCTGGTCTTGAGGTGAACTGGTACGGTAAAACGCCCCGTCCGCACCGCAAACTTGGTCATGTGACTGCGTCGGGCGCGACTGTAAAAGAGGCACAGGATCGGGCGCGGTGGATTCGTGAGACCATCGAAGTTTAGGTTCCGGACGAACTGCTTGCTGATCTACCCCTGTTATGTTACAATTCTCTAGTTAATCGTGGCCCCTTCGTCTATCGGTTAGGACATCAGGTTTTCATCCTGGCAAGAGGAGTTCGACTCTCCTAGGGGTCACCATAAGAAGCTCACCATCGGTGGGCTTCTTATTTTAATCAATCCGGATGAGTGAACCCCAGTTTTTCTGATATGATCATATAATTAACTTATGTAGGAGTTCTGGTATGAGTGATGTTGAAACGGGTGTGGCTGAATCCGTAGATTTAAGTGCTCGGCTGCTTGCAATTGCGGCTAAGGTCGTGGACGCTGCAGATGGTAGGGTACGTCTCGCTCATAATGAAGAAGATAGCACTTCTGACGCTCAGCCGGAAGCGGCACATTTTCTCAAGGTGGATGGAGAGCGGCTGGGTCGCGATATTGAAGTATATGCGTTCATGGGCCGCGTAGATCGTGATATAACGGCAGTAGCGGACTTCTTAGGAGGAGTTGCTCTGCCGCTTGATGACGTGCTTGATCCAAAGGCGCATGCTGCGATTATGGCAGATGTAGAGCAGCTTGGAGCAGATGTGTGCCCTGAGGAGTTGCTTGAAGGGTGGCGCGGACTCTTCGCGGTGTAACCTTGGCGTTCGGATGGACGCACTGTAACAGATGTGGTATGTTGGTATGGTTCGGAATATTTTCCGCAATTCGGGGCCTTTTCATCGGAAGTTGGGCGGTTACTTGCCTAAGTTTTTGCCTATAACTCGAATTTTGCTGCTCTGATTGTACAATCATTCGTCCCTGTTGTCGAAAAGTGAAAGTAAAGAAGGGAGGATTTTGTTGGATGCATGCGTTGGCCTAGGATAATGATAGACTGCGAGGGATTGTGGGCGACATACGAGCTATTTGTATCAAGATGCCTGTTGCATCATCCGCATGCTTGTAGCGTAACAGCCAGCGGTCAGGGTCGGCGTCTTCTATCTGGCGAGTTCGCGTAATCAGACCGGCAACCCCATGGCGTGACGCGGTTTGTAGCAATACGGCCCTGTCGTCATCCTTTCTTTCGTCCATTCCCGGCGAAACAAGGCCATCACTTCCCAGCAGAACTGCCCGGATGCTTGTGAGTGGGGCTCTGAAATAGTGTATATACTGTTCCATATTTGGATCGCCGTTAACCATGCCTTCTCCCGTTCCATCCGGGCGGTTGCGCGTACCCTGAAACATGTCCATGATGGCGGTTCTAATGCGAGGGTCGCTACGAGCTTCTCTTGGATTTGTACCGGATTTACGTGCAATGTCCAAAATGAGCTGCAAAACTTTCTCGTCGGATGGCCGGTGCAAATTATTGGTTAACAAGGTCGTGGTTCCGTCGTTGCCTAGGGCCGCGGCGAAACTGTCCCCAATATGGGCAGCTGCCAAGCTGTTGTTGCTTCGGTCCAGCTGTACGATTGTGGCCGTTGAAGTCGGCAATGAATTGAGATCAGCGTAATCAACGCTCGGGAATTGCAAAAGCTTTTTGCGGAGGCTCCGATTGAGCTGGCGCAGCATGTCAGTGGGCTCGGATACGGTGGCTGTTTCAAAGAGTGCCCTTAGCGTATGCGACGCGTACCGGGCGCCCGAAGTGCTGCCGAGTTCGGGTATAGCCTTTTGACTTGATGCGCCATCGAATATAGCGGCAGTTAATATCCCATCGTGATAGGTGACTGCGTAAGCGTCCTCATTGGGCTTGGGCGCGTCCGCTGGGCCGGGCCGACCGGCATGCGTGGCTGCTTGTATATCAAAACGGTCGCCTGAACGGCTGATGATGCTTGCTTGGCCTCCGGCCACAATGTCAGATTCGCTATCGTAGAATAATTCAGAAACAATCATTGCTTAGTAACCTTTGGCTGGGTTGGAGTATCTTGGTGTCCGTCCTCACCATCCGCGCGATGGTATTAGTGTATTATAGCACAATATGTCAATAAACACAACGCTCCGGTCGGCCGCCGTTGAGTCTTTGGAGCACATATCCTGGCCTTGGGGCTTGTGGTGCCTGTAGCTTTTGAGATACTCAGCCTTTTGTGTACACATTGTCATGACAAAAAGCGGAGTACCAGTGATGGGACTGTAGATCCGACGTCCCACCTGTGTCAGTCCGGGCCGCAGCCGCGTACCCTGTTATGTGTTATACTTCAAGAAATAAGCATAAGCTCGGAATAATATCAGGTTGGTTTCAGGAAGGGGAGTTACAGGGAGATGAATCCAGAAGAGACGACAGGCGCATCACCGCAGACGCAGGCACAACCGCAAGTGCCAGTATTATCACAACAGCCGGCGCAGCAATCGGCACAGCCACAAGGTGCGCCAGCTCCCGGGATGCCGGCAGCACCGGCACAAACAGTGCCGCCGGCATCCGTCGAGCAGCCAAGGGCGATTGCCGAATACTTGGCAGGCCAGCCGGCTGCCGCCGTCTCGAATCCGGTATCGACGGACGCTGCCGTTTCGCCAGTGACGCCGCTTACACAACAGGTGGTACCGGAGCCTGAAGCCCCGGCGGCCTCAAGTGCTGTGCCGTCTCAGCCGGCCGCGGAGCGGCCGGCGGCAGCGCATAGTGCGCTGCCGCAGCCGCAGCCGCTGGCCGCGGCGCCGACCACCGAGCCGTTCAAGGTCAAAAAGCCCCGATCAAAAAAGAGAAAGCTGCTCCTGGCTGGTGCGGCGATAGTGATCGTGCTGGGCTTGGCGGTCGGCGGTGTTTTCGGTTTGTATCTGCCCAACACGCCAAGTGCCGTGTGGAATACCGGGCTCGAGCGTACCGGCAAGGCCCTGGATACGCTTACGCAGGATGCTACGACGGCCGAGAAGCTCAAAACCTACAAGACTTCAAATATGACCGGTACCGTCAAGGCGAAGGTGGGCGATAATTCCTATGAAGGCACCCTGACCAGTGCTTTTGATGATAAACATACCGATGCCAAGCTGACGTTCAATATGCAGGAGGATTCGCAGCCGGCGAAGCAATTGACGGTCAATTTCCTCAGTGAGCTGACCGAAGACACGACATACCCGAACGTATATTTTCAAATGGCCGGCCTAAAAACATTGGGACTGGAGACATTTTCGCCGAATTTGCTGGCCTACGATACTAAGTGGATTAACATAACGGCGGAAGATATCAAATCGTTGACCGAAATGTATGCAACGGATGACGTTTCGAGCGACACGACGCAGAAAGCCAAAACCGATCGTATCAATGATTCGGACGTTCGGGAGCTGGCGACTGCGGTTTCAAGGGTAACGGCGGATAAGCTGTTTGCGAGCGATGAGGATAGCGCAGTATTTATACGCAAGGAGTTAGTCGGCAAGGAAACGGTTGACGGCATTAGTACGTACCACTACAAGGCAGCTATCAATAAAGCACATGCCAAGGCATATTGTACGGAAGTTCAGAAGGCGGTCTATGATACGTCCGCTTTCAAGAAGCTGTCCGACCAAACCGACGCCCAAATCTCTGAGGTCAAAGCCGACGCCGGCAAGCGCTGTGATGAAGCACTCAAAGAGCTGAAGGATTCGTATGTCATCGATGTATGGATGGACCGGGCGTACAAACTCCTATACAAGATTCGTTTCCCGGATGACTCCGATAAAAATACTTATTTTGAAATCGGCCAGCGCTATACCGGCGGCGATGATCTGACGGTATTTGGCACGATTCACGACGACGAAAATAAGATCGATGGTTCGTTGAGCATTAAGACGAATTCTAAGACCAATAAAACCGAGCTCAACGCCACGGCCAAGGGCGGCGAAGAGGACGCGGCTTACGATGTCTCGATCGGATTAACATCAACCCCTTCGGACAAGGCAGTGTCGATCACGCGGCCAAAGGACGCAGTTCCGTTCAGTACTCTGATGCAGGATTGGTGGGCTCCTTAGACACATGGGTTTATACTGGTATATAGAACATCTAAATCTAAAGGTAATCATCTATGAAATACACCGATACCGTTCCGGACGTACCATTAACCAGCTATAAACGGACTAAGATTGTCGCAACGGTTGGTCCTTCAACCGATAGCTATGAGGCGGTGCATAACCTTATCAAGTCAGGGGCCAATGGATTGCGCCTCAATTTCAGCCACAGTACTCACGAGGAGCATGGCAAGCGTATCGAGTGGATTCGTAAGGCTTCCAAAGAACTAGGCAAGCCAGTGGCAATTATTCAGGATTTGCAGGGTCCAAAAGTGCGGCTTGGCGATTTTGATGGAGTTATCAATGTACATGCTGGCATGGAACTGCGTTTTAAGTATGGCGCCGATTACGATGAGACCGAATACATCCCGATGCAATATGATCTAGCAAAAAAGGTGAAGCGTGGCGAGCGGCTCTATCTGTACGATGGTAAGGTTAGGACGATAATCACTAATGTCAAGAACGGCGTGGTGTATGCCCGGGCCGATAATGACGGCATTCTCATCAAACGCAAGGGGATGAACTTGCCAGACACGGACTTTGGCGGCGACATTATTACTGCCAAGGACAAAGCAGATTTGGCGTATGGAGCTACCCAGGATATCGATTATGTCGCACTGAGCTTTGTGCAGACGGCTGATGATATTCATGATCTTCGCAAGAGGCTTAAAAATCTCGGCAGCCCAGCTCACATAATTGCGAAGATCGAAACCAAAGCGGCAACCGAACCGGGGACTCTTGAAGAAATTGTTCAGGCTACCGATGGCGTGATGATCGCACGCGGCGATTTGGCGGTCGAGACGCCAGCGGAGTCAGTGCCCGTTGTTCAGCGCAGAATAATCGGTCTTGGTATGCGTTACGGCAAGCCGACTATCGTGGCAACACAGATGTTAGCCAGTATGACCGATATGCCCGAGCCGACCAGAGCCGAGGTTTCCGATGTGGCGACGGCGGTATTTTTGGGCGCCGATGCGGTGATGCTGAGTGACGAAACAGCGAGCGGCAAGTATCCGCTCGAAGCCATTCAGATGATGAAGCGGATTATCCGCTACTCTGAAACCAACCGGCCGTTGTCGGTGGCGTATCCGGATTATGAGGATCATAGCCGTCAGGGGTCGATCAGCCGGGCAATTTTGAGTTTGGCTAGCAGTATTCAGGCTAAGACAATTGTGGCCGAAACTAAAACCGGTGCGACGGCACTTCAGATTGCGTCGCGCCGTCCGGAAATCCCGGTGATCGCCGTTACGAGTGATGTGCGTACTGCGCAGCAGTTGGCGATTGTCTATGACCTCAAGAGCTACTTGCGCCCGGTTGACGCTCAGGCGGCCGAAAAGCTCACAAAATGGCTTGCCACAAACAAAGTACTCAAAAAGGGCGAAATTGTTGTTACGGTGAGTGGGCAGTATCCCGGCCTGGCTGGTGCGACCGATACCATCAAGGTTCGAGTCATCGAATAGGCATCAAAGAACTGTAAAGAACTGTGGTATACTTGCGGTAAGAATATACATAAGCATATAGGTGGGCAGTACGTTGTTTACGAAACAGACAATTCGCGACATTGATCTGAGGGGCAAAACGGTCTTGGTGCGAGCCGATTATAATGTCCCTGTCAAGGATGGTGAGATCACTGATGACTATCGCATTAAACAATCATTGCCAACGCTCAAATATTTAATTGAACAGGATGCTAAAATCATCGTTTGCTCGCATCTGGGGCGTCCCAAGGGGCCGGGCGATGCATCCGCCAGCTTGTTCCCGGTGGCCAAGCGGCTGCGTGATCTGCTGGACCGCGAGGTGCAGTTTGAGCCTGATTGTATCGGTGAACGCGCGGTCAAGGCTGCAGCTGCGCTGCAGCCCGGCCAGATTCTGGTACTAGAAAACCTGCGCTTTCACCCCGAAGAAGAGGCGAACGATCCGGAGTTTGCCAAGCAACTTGCCAGTTTGGCCGATGTATTTGTGCAGGATGGATTCGGTGTAGTGCATCGGGCGCACGCCAGCACGGAGGGTGTGACACACTATCTGCCAAGCGTGGCTGGTTTGCTGCTCGAAAGAGAGGTCGATACTATTACTACGGTCATGAACGATCCCCAAAAACCTTTGATGGCTATCGTTGGCGGTGCTAAAATTGCCGACAAGATTGAGATTCTTCGCAAATTCATTAAGCTTGCTGACGTGATTGCAGTCGGTGGGGCAATGGCAAATACGTTTCTTAAGGCGCAGGGCATTAATGTCGGTGCCAGTCTATACGACAAAGAGGAGCTTTCGGTTGCCAAGGATATTTTATATGAAGCTTCGCAGGAATCTAAACACCGCCGGTTTGTGTTCTATGTGCCGCAAGATGGTGTGGTTGCCAGCAAGATTGACTCGCAAGCTCCGACGCGGATTGTCGATTGGAGCGCGCACTTTGTGGCAGAAATCGAAAATTATCCTAAACGTCCGCCACTGGCAGCGAGTCATGTGCGTGAGCACGAGATGATTCTGGATGTCGGGCCTTTTACCGGGGCGTTTATCGCCGGTAGTATGCAGCTTATTGAGACGGTCGTGTGGAATGGTACGCTGGGCGTAACTGAGACGAAGGGCGTAACCGGCCCCGTCGGACCTTACGCGCATGGCACCGACCTGGTGATGGAGACGATGCTCGGCAAGTTTGTTGAAGGCCAGAAGCGGCCGTTTACGGTTGTCGGTGGTGGTGATACCGTTGGCTACATCCAGAGCCGTAAATTAACCGAAGCATTTGATCATGTTTCGACTGGTGGAGGTGCGAGCTTGGAACTGATGGGTGGACGTAAATTGCCAGGTGTTGAAGCACTGCGTGATAAATGATGTACAATAGTGGATGTAATAAAGCGTAAGGATTATGAAACGAACCCTCGTCGTCGCCAACTGGAAAATGAACCTCAATACGCATGAGGCAAGCACGCTTCTGCATCGTTATCACATGAATATTGCGACGCATCGTGATGTTGAGGTGGTGATCGCGCCCAGCTTCCTGAGCTTACAGCCACTGAGTGTTGAGATGGATAGACATCGTTTTCGGCTGAGTGCTCAAGACGGCTATTACAAGGATGAAGGTGCGTACACGGGTGAGGTTTCGTTCGCGATGATGCGAGATCTGGTGCACTATAGTATTATTGGTCATTCGGCTCGCCGGATTTATTTCAGTGAGTCGCTGGAGACGGTGCGCGAGAAGGTGGCCGCGGCCGTGCGCAATGGTATAGTGCCGATTCTGTGTATCGGTGAGACCAAAGAAGAGCGTGATGCTGGTGAAACCAAGCAAGTAATTCATGATCAGCTGACGACAGCGCTCCGCAACGTTACCTCGGATGAAATTGAAAATATCGTGGTGGCGTATGAGCCGGTGTGGGCTATCTCGACTTTCCAGGCCGAGCCAGCTAAACCGGATGACATGGAAAGGGCGATCGCTTACGTACGCTTTCAGATCAAAGAACTGTATGGTGAACGTGCTTCTCAGATGGTGCGTATACTGTACGGTGGCAGTGTGAGCGACCAAGACGCGGCGGCGTTTCTCGGTATTAATGGCTGCGATGGTGTGCTCGTTGGTGCGGCAAGCTTGAATTATATAAAATTTGCTGGCATCGTGGACGCCGCATATCGTCTTTCACATAAACGTTAGGCCGGCGCAGTCTCCGACGAAAATATGACAACAAAAAAACCCAAAACCACCGTAAACTCGCAACAATCCAAAATAATGGATGTAGCCAAGCCAGGCGCTCTCAAGAATGGTGCTGCCGGTGCTCGGCCGGTCATTGTCACCAATCGGGTGGTCGTACAGGATCCCATGGTCAAACAAGACGCAGCCAAAGACGGCGACACGGGTACGGCGCCGGTATCGCATGAAAAAACCGTTATTAAACCGCTTGAACCTGAGCTCTCTGCTGCGAGGAAAGAGGGCTTGCTTGACATTCCTTTTGATATAGACGAAGAGGCCGATAAAGCCGATACTGCGGCGAACGACGGATCGGCCACGCCGCAAGCGGATGCCGAGCTGCCGGCAGAAGAAAATGCGCCCGACGAAGAAAGTGAGGCGCCTGCGGACAATGATGCCGCCGTAATCGGTCGAGGCAAGCCGCCAGCCCAAGAGGAAACGGACGCCAAGACGCTCGAAGAACATGACAGGCTTGTTGATGAAAAAACGTATTTTTTGCCGATTAACGCTGCCGAGCATCGACGAAGCAAGATCGTTGGCATTACTGGCGTGATTGTCATTTTATTATTGGCACTTGCATGGGTCAATATTGCATTGGATGCCGGCCTGATCGAGATCCCGGGCGTGCATTCCGTTACTCACTTTTTTAAATAGCCCTTCTTCGGCTATTACTCGTACGGGGTATAGGTAATGAGTCTATTTTTTTATTGACCCCCCGGTTGTGTGCTTGTTAGTATTAATCACTTAAGACAAGGAGGGTACGCGATGGATGAGACAAAAGCTATGAAAGATCTCGATAAAAAAGCGCAAAATGTACAAAAGATTATTCCGAACTTATGGTGCGACGGTAATGTCAAGGAAGTCGTGGATTATTACACGGCGATTTTTCCGAGCAGCAACGTGCTGTCGACATCATACTACCCAATGACGGCCGAGGAGGGGTTGGCGGATTTTCAGAAAGATTTGGCTGGCAAAGAACTGACAATCGAGTTTGAGCTGGCTGGACATCATTTTACGGCCATTAATGCCGGACCGGAGTTCAAGCCGACGCCGGCGATCTCGTTTATGGTGAATTTTGATCCCTCCAAGGACGACCAGGCGCGTGAGCATCTCGATCAGGTCTGGGAACGGTTGATCGACGGCGGCGAGGCGCTGATGCCAGTTGACGAATACCCCTTTAGTAAACGGTACGGTTGGGTCAAGGACAAATATGGTTTTAGCTGGCAGCTGATCCTGACAAATCCCGAGGGCGAGGAACGACCCTGCATCATTCCGTCGCTGCTGTTCGGTGCTGGCGTCCAGAACCGGGCCAGTGAGGCGATCGAGTATTATACCTCGGTTTTTAAGGATGCAAAGTGCGGCACTGCCGTCCCATACGGCCAGCCAACCGGTCCGGCGACCGCCGAGTCACTGATGTTTGCCGATTTTCAGCTGATGGGCCAATGGTTTGCGGCCATGGACTCCGGTGTCACGCAGGATACGACGTTCAATGAGGCGATTTCGCTAGCGGTGATGTGCAAAGACCAGGAAGAAATCGACTATCTGTGGAGTAAGTTGTCGGCCGTGCCGGAGGCGGAGCAGTGCGGCTGGTGCAAGGATAAGTTTGGCGTCAGTTGGCAGATCACGCCCGAAAACGTCGAGGAACTTCTGAAGAAACCGGGTGCGTTCGCCAACATGATGCAGATGCACAAGTTGGTGATCGCGGATTTCTAGAAACGGCATCCTATTCGACCTATCCCAATGGCGACTGCTATAACTTGAAAAATTTTCTTTTCTAGTGTATCCTCTAAGGACAGAGGGACGGATGAGAATATTTGCAACAAAGAAATTCTACGCCTGGGCGGCAGACCATGACTTGTCAGATGACAAGCTCCGTAATGCCGTAAAGGAAATCCAGGATGGCATAGTAGATGCAAATCTGGGTGGCTCTCTATACAAAAAACGCGTCGCTACCAGAGGGAGGGGCAAAAGCGGCAGCGTTAGGACGCTACTGGCTTATTCGGCCGGCCAAAGAACGTTCTTCTTGTATGCATTTGAGAAAGGCGATAGAGCTAACGTCACGCACAAAGAAAAGACTGCAATGCAGATCGTTGGCAAAGAATTTTTAGAAATGAGTGACGCTGAGCTAAGTAAGCGCATCAAGAGTAGGACGATTAGGGAAATAAAGGAGCAATAAGTATGAATGGCGTATCAATTATAGACGCAGCACTCGAAGCTGCTCGCGACGCTAAGCTGGATAAGGTAACGATTGACAAGCTTGAGCTGTTGGCATTGCCTGAAATCAAAGAGTTAACCCCCGATCAAATACGTGAACTTCGTGAGCGGTCTAAGCTCAGTCGCGCTGCGTGGGCTAGGGTATTGAATGTCGGTACTACGACTGTGCAAAAGTGGGAAGCCGGTTCTACCAAGCCGGAGGGTGCGGCAGTTAAGCTATTGAATATTGTAAATACCCAAGGCGTTGCGACGTTATTGCATTAAGAGCGCACCCCTACGCGCTCGTATAATAGATTAGATGGTATAGTGTTGATATCACAATCCATTACCGGTCAGGCGTGGAGCGGCGGCATGAACAAGGCTGAGCTGGCTCGTGCGCTACGATCGGCGGATGTGGTGTTGTACCAGCCGGTGGCACTCAGGAACGGTACGATATCCGATTTCTATATTGATGTAAAACGGGCATATGGTAATCCTGGGAATCTGCGAGCTATGGCCCAGTTAACGCTCGATAATTTTGACCCTAGTACGACATGTGTGGCGGCTTCAGGGTATGGAGGTATTCCGCTCGGGGTAGCGATTTCCCTGGAATCTGGATTGCCGCTGGTCTCGGTGCGAGATCGGGAAAAAGGCCATGGGCGAGGAGAAACAATTATCTATTCATCGTGGTGCGCATAGACGTCTCGAGGGAGATGCTGGAGGAACGTTTACTAGCCCGGGAGGGCACGCGAGATGCGGAAGCGTTCAAGGTCTTGGATTTTTACAGCGAAAAACACGAGATGATAAAACGGAAAATCCGACCGGGTATCGTGCTGGAGGGTGACTATGATTTGGATGAGGCCGCAAAACAGATCGCGGAACAATAATTCAGGCCACTTTATTCGATGGCCAGTGTGCGTGCCAAAACAGTTGTGGCTGTGTTCGCGTCCGACATCTGGTGGACACTGTTGCGAGTTACTGTCCGATTACTAAAGTTACCGGTTGGTTGGCGCGCAGCAGGGTCTTTTAAGCTCATTATGTCGAAGTAGTGCAGTATATGACCGGCGAGAGGGGCGAGCAATGTTTCAACTTCTTCTTGATCAAGGGTCTGACCTGCTTCGCGCCAAACAGTCACAATCGTACCATACCGGTTGAAACCGTTATCGCCATAAGATGCGTCAGCACCATTGACTGCTGTTATGGCCTCTACTTCTTCGGGCGTGATCCTGCCCCAACTACGAGCGTGCACGGCTAAACTAACTTGCCCGAGCGGTCGTGGTCGGCGGCCTTGTCCAGGGTAGTCATATCTATCCTTCAAGTGTACGGCCACGGAAAGTGCGGCGTCAGGCGTGAATATACCATGACCAAACCATCTCCGTGGCACGCCAGTAGGTGAGATAGCGATAGTCGCTTGTGCAATCTCGTTGGATGGGTCCGTTGAGTTGATTCTTACGGGCTGTACCTCACGACTTATATTCGTTGAGATCCTACCATCAAGGACTAAGCGGCCGAGTCGGTCAATCACTGCGCCTACGGCGGTAATCGTTGGTTCATGCGCGTGGATATCGTCAATACGCCGCTGTCGCCAATTATCCGCAGGTAATTTAGCTGCTAAATCTTCTTCTTGGGCAACTCGTTCAAATGGGGAAACCATGATTCGCTTACCATACTACTTTTCGACGTAGTTGACAATAGTAGTATTGACATTTATTCATGATTAAAGTATAATAATTAACATGGCAGAACTACCTCTAGCGCCTCCCAGTGCCGTTGCCGTAATCGAAACTCCTGACTATTTTTTAGCCGAAGGACGTCCAGACAGGCCGGGCGCACTAGCGCATTCGGGTAAGGTCCAATTTTTTGGTGGACATATGGACGATGGAGAAGTGCCGTCTCAGACTATACGTCGTGAGCTGTGTGAGGAGCTTGGGCTTGAATTACCTACTGCACCTGATCTTCTATGGAACGGACAAGTCGAGAGCCGGCTCAGAGACGGCACGCCTGCACTGCGCCACGTAAACCTATTTCATGTGCCTCTAGCAAGTGCGGATGATTTAGTCATGCGAGTGCCTGGCGATATTGTGTCGATTCCCAAATCTCAGCAGGGTCTCGAACGATATCAAGATCGACTCACGAGTTTTGCATACGATGCGCTCAGTAAGGTGTTGAGCGGTGAATATCCGCTAAACCGTCACTAGCCTTCTCTCGTAATGTAGGGCCTAATGTAGTTGGTGAGATATCAGGGCTTTGTCAAAAGCCGGTTTGTTGCGAAAGAAATTGACATAATGTATTACGTTATTTAAAATGTAATACATGAAATACACCACGACGATTACGAGCAAGGGAACGATTACGATAGCCGCGCCTTTACGTAAAGCCCTCGGCTTTAAGCCTGGACAAAAAGTCAGTCTTACGCTCGACAAAAACCGTCAGGTTGTCATTGGGGGCGGCGTTGATATAGAGGAGTTTGAGAAATTACGCAGTGAGATAACCAAAAAAATTCCAGCTCACAAAAAAGGACTAACGGGGCAAGCGCTGAAAGAAGCGGCCGCAAAGGCATGGGTTGCCGATTATAATGAATAGTCTTGATACCAATGTGGTGCTCCGGTATCTCTTGGCCGACATTCCCGTACAAACAGACAAGGCGAAGCAGGTGATCAGCAGCCCGGCAAGTTACGTCACGGATGTAGTACTGACAGAAGTTGTGTTCGTCCTGGAACGCGTGATAAGCATGGAGCGTACTGACATCGTGCGGTTAGTCGGCGCGTTTCTAGGTTTGCCAAACCTCGTTTATAATGATTATCTTTTGGATGAAACGCTCGCCCTATACGGCAAGAAACCCAGCTTGTCGTTTGTTGATTGTTATGCGGCGATCGAAGCAAAAGTCTACCAGAACACGCTGTATACATTTGATAAACAACTTGCTAAGCATGGCGGCGTTCAGGTGCGCGAGCTTTAGTTGATAGTGGTATAGTAAAACTATGCAAAAAATCGCCACCAGAGTCTTTATCGCAGCTTCAATCGCGTTCGGTGTCCTCGGTATCTTAGCGGTGCTGACAGCATCAGAGCGAGATATCGATAACTCCGATTTCAACAAACTTATCATGAAGCTCCTCATGATCACCGTTTTCATCATCCTGCCCTCGTTTGCGCTCAGCGTTGCCGGCAAGTATTTGAACAGCAAATCGTAACTAAGCTGGCATATATTTCTCGGTAAAGGGCTGATAACATATACTCATGGCAGAGATTAAAACCAAGGTTACCGATGCAAGCGTCGAAGATTTCATAAACAGCGTGGAGAACGAGCGCCGCCGCAAGGACGGCTTCGAGCTTCTTGAGATGTATAAGCGTGTCACCGGGCTGGAACCCAAGATGTGGGGGCCGAGCATGGTCGGCTTCGGCGTCTACCATTACAAATCAGAGCGCAGCTCGCAGGAGGGCGACTGGCCGCTGGCAGCCTTTTCGCCGCGCAAGCAGAACCTGACTCTCTACGTCTATCCCAGGAACTTCCCGGAACTCCTCGAGGACTTGGGCAAACACACTACCAGCGCCGCCTGCTTGTATATTAACAAACTGGACGACGTCGACCGCAAAGTCTTAGAAAAGCTGATTGCCGCCAGCTATAAGGATGCCAGGGAAAAGTACAGAGAATAATTAATCCGTGATGGCCTTTACCGTACTCACGCATGAATCTCATTAGGCCGCATCATTTGATATAGTAATCGTAATGACCTTTGTCCTGCTTGCGCTGTTTCTGGCTATTGTTACTTTTCTGAACATCATCGTTCCTGCGTTTGGTTCTACGACGGTCACGCCGATAATGGCAGGATTTGTGGGGGCGAAAGACGCCATCGCGGTGGCCACCGTATTCTATTGCATCGTTAATATACCGAGAGTGTACCTGTTCCGCAAATATACTGACTGGGGTCTCGTGAAACAATTATTGCCGGCTTCGCTCATCGGGGCATTGATCGGAAGTATTTTTCTTGTCGGCATCAATACATTCGTAATCTCGATCATAATTCTGATGTTCTTGTTATATTTTATCTACAAAAAAATTACCTCGATGCGTTCTCATACGCACAAGAAAGAGCGGAAAACGACAAAACATGGCGCCACGTTTATCGGTCTGCTGTCCGGAATACTACAGGGTACTGGTGTATCGGGTGCGGATTTGCGCAATAGCTACCTGTACAGCAAAGGGCTTACGGTTCAGCATATTCATGGAACGACGGCCTGGATCGGTATGTTGAACTTCGCGTTTGCCAGCGGCGTCCGCGTGGTGTCCGGCGACCTGACGTTTGCTATGGCCTGGCCGGTACTGGCGACATTCCCGGTCATTGTACTTGCCACATATCTCGGACGTCATTTTTCACTAAAAATACCCAAGCGAATCCAGGACTACATCGTGCTCACGGTCATGCTGCTGGCGCTCGTTAGTCTTACTATAAGTTTGCTATAGTACTGTCATGGCATACGATATCGCTCTTTTTGATATTGATGGCACATTGTGCGATCCGGGTATTTCGATTATTGAGTCGGCAAGATATGCGCTCGGTGGGCTGGGTATTGCCGAGACCGACGAGACTGCACTGAGGCGTTTTGTTGGACCTCCACTCGAGCATGCATTTAAGGATTATTACGGATTTGATGAGGAAAAAACGAAGCAAGCTGTGGCCTTATTTAGAGAAAAGCTACAAAAGGACGGCATAAGTCTGTATAGGGCATACCCTGGCGTAGTCGAACTTCTGGAAACTCTTCACGCAGAGGGCAAAACAACGGCAATTGTCACTTCTAAAATAGAGCACATAGCCAGAGATGCGCTGCGTAGCACAGGACTACTGCGGTTTTTTGATATCATCGGTGCGCAGCAAGCTCATGAAGTCGTCGACAAGGCGGTTATTCTGGGACGAGTTCTCGGCCAATTAAAAACTGATGAGGTGTCTCGGGTTGTCATGATTGGCGATCGTAAGCATGATATTGAAGCCGCTCGGGCGCATAGCATAGACTCTATTGGGGTCCTCTGGGGATACGGCTCGATTGAAGAGTTTGAGGATGAAGGGGCCACTCACGTCGTGGCTAATGCCGAAGAGCTTTCAAAATTATTGTTATAGTGTGGCCGCAAAATACCACTTGACTGGGGTCTAATCCATAGAATCTGTCGCTGTAATTCCTACCATGTTATTTTGTGATTGCCCAGCGTATCATAAGGAGTATTATGTCAGGTATCACTGAAGACACTATTCGCACGATCGTCCGTGAGGAAATCGCCGCGGCGCCGGTAGTTACAACTATGCGAGCCAATATCGCGACGCTGCAAGATGATGTTTCAGCTCTCAAAGATGAGCAGCGCCGCCAAGGCGTGCTGCTCGAAAACCTGGAGTCCAAGATGGATAC
>JBDHUK010000017.1:0-16170 GCA_039809165.1 Saccharimonadales bacterium (SeqCode)
GAACTGGTTGCCGAAAAATCTGTTCAAAAAGGCTACAAAGTTGATATTGCGCGTTTGCTCGAAGTCGACGGTGAACGTCGCTCGCGGCTGACCCAGGTCGAAGAACTCCGGGCACGCCGTAATACGCTCAACGATGCCATGAAGGGCGGTCGGCCTTCCGATGGTCAACTGCGCCAAGCCAAAGAACTCAAAGAGGAACTTTCTGCGCTCGAAGATGGGCTGACTGTTTTGGATGATGAGTACGATACGCTCCTGCGTGCCGTGCCGAATATGCCGCTTGATGACGTGCCTGTCGGTGCTTCCGAGGATGAGAATGTCGTTGCCAAACAAGTGGGTGAGCGTCCACAGTTCGACTTCACGCCGAAGAATCACTGGGAAATCCTTGAACCACGCGACATGCTCGACAAGGAGCGTGCCGCCAAGATTGCCGGCAGCCGCTTCGGATATCTGAAAGGTAATCTAGTGCTCCTGCAGCTGGCCATCGAACAGTTCGTGATGTACACGTTGAGCGACGAAAAAGTTATTCAAAAGCTGATCACCGATAATGGGCTCGATCTGACGGCTAAACCATTCACGCCAGTGCTACCCCCGGCCATGTTGCGCACCGAGCCGTACAAAGCGTCGGCTCGCCTGAATGCCGAAGAAGTGACATACAAGATCGAACAGGACGACCTATGGTTACAGGCCAGCGCCGAGCACACGCTGTGTACCATGTACTGGAATGAAATCCTGCCCGAGGATATGTTCCCGATCCGCTATATCGGCTTTCTGACCAGCTTTCGCCGCGAAGCCGGCACTTACGGCAAAGATACTGAAGGCATGATCCGTTGGCATCAGTTTGATAAGCTGGAGATGGAAGTCTTCAGTACTCCGGAGACAGGTTGGGATGAACATTTGCTGTTGATCGCCATCCAGGAATACCTGGTTCGGCAGCTCGGCTTGCCATACCAGGTGCTGCAGAAGTGTACTTTTGATATCGGCAAGCCCAACGCTCGCGGTGTTGACATCGAGGTCTGGTTCCCCGGGCAGGGCAAGTACCGTGAAACTCACACCGCTGATTATATGACCGATTACCAGGCACGCGATCTCAAAACACGAGTTCGCCGCAATCGGGATAGCCTGGTTGAACCCGTACACACGAACGATGCTACCGCTTTCGCCACTAATCGCATCATAGCTGCGATTGTCGAAAACTACCAAACCGCCGACGGCGAAGTTATCATTCCCGAGGTGCTGCGTCCGTATATGGGCGGCCGCACGCAGCTGTAGCCCGGGTGTTTCAATTACTACAGGAGATATAAGCGATGATTGAGCGAATTGAAATCACTGGCATACATACGATCATTGACGACCGGCTGCATAAGTACATCACCAAGAAAATCGGTGGCTTGGATCATTATATACCGCGTACGGCGCGACCAAGCGCTCATGCTGAAATAGTGATACGCCAAGAGAAATCATCTGAGAACAAACAATATCTTTGTGAGATCACCTTGTATGTACCGCATGAAGTGCTGAACATCTCCGAAAGAATGCCCAATGCCTTTTCGGCGGTGGATGTTGCCGAGGCAAAGATGAAACAACAAATCGTAATCTATAAAGAAAAGCATGTAAATGGCATCATTGGCCGACGCTTGGCGGCGCGTTCGGTGCGCAAAGAGTCTCAGTAAGGCTCTCAGATCCGAGTGTACGGTTGCAAATATTACACGCAATATGGTGTCGATTTTTTTGCATAAACGGGGTACAATATATCCTGACTATTTAGCTGCTGACAACTGACAGAGGGAGACGGTTTTGAACACAGTTTTCACGAAATTATTGGGTGATCCTCAGGCCAAAACGATCAAGCGTCTCAAACGTCGTGTCAAAGATGTTAACGCTCTGGCCGACAAGTACGCCAAGCTAAGCGATACCAAGCTCAAGGAGCAGACGAGCGTACTCAAAAAACGACTCAAAAAAGAGTCACTCGACAAAATTCTGCCGGACGCGTTCGCAGTGGTACGCGAGGCGGCTGGTCGCACTATCGGCCAGCGGCATTTTGATGTGCAGCTTATTGGCGGCATGGTGCTCCACGAGGGCAACGTCGCTGAAATGAAAACCGGCGAGGGCAAAACACTTACTTCCACGGCGCCGGTGTTCCTGAACGCCTTAACCGAAAAGGGCGTGCATGTTGTCACCGTCAATGACTACCTGGCACAGCGCGATGCCGGCTGGATGGGGCAAGTTTTTTTCTTTATGGGTATGACGACTGCCGTTATTCTGGCCGATCATTCCTTCATCTATGATCCCGTATATATCAACGAAGACCACGAGGACGAGCGTTTCCGGCATCTCAAGCCCTGTACGCGTCGCCAAGCATACGAAGCCGACATTACGTATGGTACTAATAATGAATTCGGCTTTGACTATTTGCGCGACAATATGGTTCGTGAAGTTGACCAATTGCGCCAGCGTGAGCTGCATTATGCGATCGTCGACGAAGTCGATTCCATTCTGATCGATGAAGCTCGCACGCCACTGATTATTAGCGCTCCAAGTGTTACGAGCGGCAATGCCTACGCGCAGTTCGCCAAGGTAACTCAGCAGCTGATCAAAGAGAAGCATTTCGAAACTGATGAGAAGCGCAAAACGGTCATTCTCACGGACATGGGCGTCGAAAAAGTACAAAAGATTCTTGGTATTGATAATCTCTATGGGGCTGAAAACATTCGGACGATTTATCATTTACAACAAGCGCTGCGTGCCCATGCGCTCTTCAAGCGCGACAAAGATTACGTTGTCACCAAAGATGGAGAGGTCGTTATCGTCGACGAGTTTACTGGCCGTTTGCTCGCCGGCCGTCGTTATAATGAAGGCCTCCATCAGGCGATCGAGGCCAAAGAAGGCGTCGAAGTCCAACAAGAAAGCATGACGCTGGCCACCATCTCGTTCCAGAACTACTTCCGGCTATACGAGAAGCTTTCCGGCATGACCGGTACGGCCATGACCGAAGCCGAGGAATTCCACCAGATTTACAAGCTTGATGTCGTTGAAGTACCGTCAAATCGTCCGCTGGCTCGTGTTGACCGCCCGGATCGTATCTATCGATCCGAAACCGGCAAATTCAAGGCGATCGCTCGTGAACTCAAGATGCTTCATCAAAAAGGACAGCCAGTACTCGTCGGTACTGTTTCGATTGAAAAAAACGAGATTCTGTCGAAGCTGCTCGACAAACAAGGTGTGCCGCATCAAGTCTTGAATGCTAAAAATAACGAGCGCGAGGCCAAGATCGTGGCTGCAGCCGGCCAAAAGGGCGCCGTGACGCTCGCCACCAATATTGCCGGTCGCGGTACCGACATCGTGCTTGGCGATGACGTCAAAGAATTGGGCGGTCTGTTCGTGCTCGGTAGTGAGCGGCATGAGTCGCGCCGCATCGATAACCAGTTGCGTGGCCGCTCGGGTCGTCAGGGTGATCCCGGCCTGACTCAGTTCTTTGTCAGTACCGAAGATGACCTGATGCGTATCTTCGGCGGCGAACGCATCGGTGCGGTCATGAACCGTCTGAATGTCGATGATGACACCCCTATCGAAAACCGTGTCATTAGTCGCAGTCTGGAGGCGGCCCAAAAGAAAGTTGAAGGTTTTCATTTCGATCAGCGTAAAAACGTTGTCCAATACGACGACGTCATGAACCGCCACCGTAAGGCTACCTACGCTATGCGCCGCGAGATTCTGATGCAGCCCAACATCAACAAACGTATCAACATTTTTGTAGAGGATGAGGTTCGCATGCTGGCCGGCTCGCCGCTGCTCAGCACTGATGAGTTTGAAGATGTGGTACGCGAGGTCTTTCCGTTTGATGACGAGACGCTGGATCGGCTTTTTGATACGACGACTGATAAATTCGAGCAGGTCCTTCTGACGGAGGCTCGGGAATTATATGCTGGTCGCGAAGCGGCCTTCACTCCCGATATTTTGCGCAAAGTGGAGCGTGATGTGTATTTGCAGATTTTGGACAATCTGTGGATGCAGCATCTCGAAAACATGGATCATCTTCGCGAAGGCATTCACTGGATGAGCGTGGGGCAACAGGACCCACTCGTGGAATACCGCAAACGAGGCCAGTTGTTATTCGAGGACATGCAGCAAACGTTGCGTCACGAGGTGGTTCGAGCGCTCTTCCATGCCCAGCCGATTGATGAATCGCAGCTTGACCAAGCCGTCGAAACGGAACTGACGCGTGCCGCTCGTGGTTCGATTGACAACGCAAACAGGTTGAGTGAAGCAGGGGATGAATTTGAAGAAGCTGACTTTGTGAGTAAAAAAAATGCGCAGTCAGAACAGAAAGTGGCGGCGGAGAAACGCAAGAAGGCGCGGAAGACTGAGCGTAAACGTAAGACTGTCGCTCGCAAACGGAAATAAGATATCCGATGTACGGCTCGCTTACCGATGCTCGTTTTCCATCCCAGTTCGCACTCACACCAACACTCATGTAGGTCAGGAAGTATAAATGAAACACACTGTATCAGAACTGATTTTGCCCAACGGCACTCGTGGATTGCTGGTGCATATTCCTGATGCGCAGGTAATGAATTTTGAGATAAATTTTCGTGCTGGAGAGTATCTCGTGAAACCCGAGAAGTGGGAGGTTCCACATCTGATGGAGCATATATTGCTTGGCGCGAATTCGCGGTACCCACGGGCTCGTGACTTTCAGGCTGAAATCGAGAAAAATGGTGCGTACAGCAATGCGAGTACCAGCGTATATGATATTACTTACGAAGCGGAGTGCGCCGATTTTGAATGGGAGCGTGTGCTTGAGCTGCTGATTCTTTCGATTACTGAACCGCTTTTTTTGCGTGATGAGTATACGGCCGAATATGGTAATGTTCGCGAGGAGCTAACCGCCCGTGCCAATAATCATTTTCGACATCTGAGCTTGGCGCTACGCGCCGATTACGGTTTTCTGGCAAAAACCGACCAAGAACGTCTAAAACTTATGAAGAATGTTAAGCTCAAGGATGTCAAAGAGCATTATGAGGCAACGCATACGACCAAAAATATGCGTTTCGTCATTGGTGGAAACATTACTCCCAAGCGCTTGGAGGCGATTGAAGGGCGTTTCGGCGCTATTGCTTTGCCGCGAGGCACGAAACGCATCGAGTTGCCAGATGAGCGTCCCGTGCGCCTTCAAAAACCTCTCTATATTCACAATCCAACCGTCAAAAACATGTATTTCTACATCGATACTTTTATGCGTCGTCGCCTAACCGAAGAAGAGCAGGACGCGCTCAACCTGTCAAATACAATTTTAACGGAGACACTGCACTCTAAGATACTTGGTACTGCTCGCGAACGGGGACTGGTGTATGGTATGAGTTCAGGGGTAGGGCAGGCCAAACTGAATAGCAACTGGTGGTTCGGCGCCCAGGTATCGCCGAAAAACGCGGCGGCATTATTTGAAATTATCGTTGAGGAGCTCGGCAAGATTTTTGCCGGCGATCTTGATCATGCCGATATTGAAGCCGCCCAACAGTATTCGCTTGGCCGTTTCCAGCGAGGTGCTCAAACGGTTGGCGGTACTACGAATGGCTATAGCGGCCGGTATTTCTTTGATGAAGTTATCGATGATTACTATCAGGTGCCCAAGCGCATCAAGGCGGTTACCAAAGAGGCAATTATCGAGGTAGCACGTGAATTATTCAGAGAGGATATCAGAGGCTTCGGAGTCCTGGGCAACTGTGGCGAACAGTATGCCGTCGGATTACAGGAGCATATTGAACAACTATGGCAGCCCCAAGGACTAGCGAGTCAAACATAAGCAGTTTATAATGAGGCGATATGGCAGACAATACGAATGTGGGATCATCAGGGGCACTGCCGGCTGACGATAATCATGGTATGCCCTCGGGTTATGAGAGCCCGGTGTTTGATCTGCATGCCATGGCGCCGCCGAAGCAGTCTCAGGTATCATCGCAGTCCAAGCCCGAGAGCGATCAGGCTACGCAATTGCCTCGAACAAATTTTCAAGTCGTGCCAGATAGGAGTACGACGCGTTTTAGCCCAGTAGATACTACGAGTGCAGGTCGGGTGAGGGTTGGCGAGGAAACCATACAAATCGCGCCGCACCCTACGACGAATCGTTATCCATGGGCGTCAGTGCATAATCCAACAGTTCCGGTGTACGGTGATGTGCAGCAGACATCGCTTCCTGAGCCTGACCTTGTGTTGGAGCCGGAAACTGGGCAGCCAGTGCTTGAAGCGCCGGTGCCATCCCCTCCGGCATCTCGGCCTCCAACTCCGCCGTCGCCACCCGAGCCGGAGCCTGAGCTGCACTCCGAGCCCGTCCCTGAACCACTAACGGAGCCAGTTGCCTCGCCTGTGGTGACACCGCCGCCCGAGCCACCGCCAGTAGCTCAACCCGAGCCCGTCGCGCCACCAGAAGTACAGGAACCGATAACCCAGCCCGTCCAACCACCGCCCGAGCCGGAGCCAACCTTGCCGCCTCCTCAATCGCCGGGTTCGTCCAGGCCAGCGCCTCGAAGCGCGACCCAAATCTTCAGTGAGCATACTCGTGAAGTATGGCGTGTTATTCGTCCGGGGGGTGCTTTTCGGGGCATGCTGATTATGATGATGCTGGCCTTCGCGGCATTTATAGTTTATCTTGTGTTGCTGAGTTTGGGATCGGGCGATCTGGATAAAATACCAATCATCAGTGAATTGCTCAAACGCTAAACCTCCCTTGAAAGCGCGGCTATGAGCTATAATAGATGTCGATGCATGATATTGAGGAGCGCTCAAAATCTTTAGAGACGGAAGTGGTGGCCGCTGTCGGTCGCCTGGATATCGCACGGCTTGAAGCTCGCCGTCAACAACTCAGTCGGGCTGCGCAGCAGCCCGACTTCTGGTCCGACACGGAAAAGGCAAAGGCTGTCGTCAAAGAGCAGGCCCGACTTGATGGCCGGGTTACACCCTGGCTTACTTTGCAGCAAAATGTTGCCGATGTTCGTGAACTGAGTGGAATGGCCGGCGACGACGATCAGTCGCTCTGCGACAATTTGCGCGCCCAGCTTGATGACCTGGAAGCCACATTCGACGAGCTCAAAGAGGATCTCAAATTTTCCGGGCCATACGACGGACACGATGTTATTATGAGTATCCATGCAGGAGCCGGGGGGCTGGACGCGCAGGATTGGGCGGCGATGCTGCGACGCATGTATACGCGCTATGCTGAGTCACAGAAATGGTCAGTGGCAATGCTTGACGAGTCTTTGGGTGATGAGGGCGGCATCAAGAGCGCGACGCTTGAGCTCTCGGGTCCATTTTGTTTTGGAAGGCTCAAAGGGGAGGCTGGCGTGCATCGATTGGTTCGTTTGAGCCCATTCAATGCGGAATCGCGAGAAACGAGCTTTGCGAAGGTTGAAGTAATGCCTAAGATCGATAAGCCCGAAGAAGTGGTTATTGACGACAAAGATCTCAAGATCGACGTCTTCCGGTCAGGGGGGCATGGGGGGCAGTCGGTCAATACGACGGATAGTGCGGTACGTATCACGCATGTGCCGACAGGTATCGTCGTAGTGATTCAAAACGAGCGCAGTCAACTTCAGAACAAAGAGATGGCTATGACGGTGCTTCGATCCCGGCTTGCCCAGTTGCAGATCGAACAACATGCCGCCGCAGTGAGCGAGCTGAAGGGGCCAAATGAGCAAGCCGCATGGGGCAATCAGATTCGCAGCTATGTTCTGCATCCATACAAACAGGTCAAAGACTTGCGTACGCGCTATGAAACAAGCGATATTGATGGCGTCCTGAACGGCGATCTGCATGCCTTGATCAATGCGTACCTCGAGTATTCGCTTGGCACTGACCAGAATTTATAATTTTCTTGCATGCTTGGCAACTCGGGCATATAATCGTACGAAATGGCAACATTTGGAAGACAAATTGGCTCGGGACAATCTCCTGAATCACCTTATGGCGGTGAGGGTCAACAGCTGCCTTTTACGCATCCTAACCAACAAGCAGGGCAGCCACCACTGGAGGGTGAAGTACAGGATGGCAATCTGCCGGTCGTACGATCAGCAGGTCCGGAGGCCTTTTATCCTGGCCAAGGTAATCAGCCGAATCCACGGCCGCAGGTTATTTACGTAGTACCGGTTCAGCCGCCGCATGGACAACAATCTCCCCTCGGGCGTTCTCCGTGGCAGCAGGTACATCACCCTCAGGCAAACACTCAGCCGGCCGCACCACGAGATGATGGCCATCCTGGCTATGCTCAATCCGGCCCGTACTCCGGCTCGACAGATGAAACGATGGTGCTACCGCCAGTACCCGGCGCAAGCTCGCCTCAATTGCCATCCGGTAGGGGCTACTCGATGGGTCAGCAGCCTCAGCAGCCATGGTATCCGCCACAACCACAATTACAACCTGTCGTGAATATTTATAATAATACAGGGCCTAATACAGGACCTGGCATGACTCAGCTGCCGGCTCTCCACGGATGGGCGTTGGGTCAAGCCGGCGTGGACGTGTCCGGTGGCGGCTCTGGAACGCCGCCGTCCTCACCAAATACGCCTAGCGATCCTGGCTCTGATGACGAAGGAGAGCCATCCGGGCGCCGTAAACGGTGGCCGTTTGTGGTGGCCGCGCTTGCCGTGCTAGCAACGGCGGTAGGAACTACCGGTTATGTAATGGGGCAGCCTTCTCATGAATTTACTCAATATGACGCGGTACCTACGAGTCCGACACCCTCGGCGTCTTCGAGCAGTGAAGAGGCCGAACCGACAACCTCAAACACCCCAACGCCACGCACGTCATCGCCAACTAAGACGCCCAGGAACCGCACGACCACCGAGCCGACAAGCCAGCCGACGACGCGGCATTCCAATCCTCCTCGCGCTACGACCTCGCCTCAGCCTCAACAAACTCCGACTCACACAGTAGAGCCAACCTCTAGACCGACAACTTCGGAGCCAACTTCCGAACCGACGACGCAGACGCCGGAGCCGACTACCACTGCGGCTGAACCAACAGAAGAGCCTACAACGCAAAGCTCGGAACCGACAATCACGGCCACGGCTGAACCGACAGGAGAGTCGACGGGAGAACCTACGACCGCAACGAGCGATCCCACTTCGGAGTCGGCAGCACCGCAGCCCGAGTCCTCGCCAACCGACAGAGAGCCGTCTTCCAGTCCGAGCAGGTCTTGGCCGTGGTCATGGTCTAAGCACTCTACGAGCCCCGAACCGGCATCGACGCCAGAGGCCCGAGCTTCTGATACTGACAGGCGAGCCGACGAGCCGCAAAGGCGGCCGGACGAACATCACAAAGACCGAAAGAGCTGGTGGATAGAAAGGATTTTTGAAAGATACTCCTAAACCAAGGCGTTTACGGTCAAGCGTAAGCCTCATCTGCTATAATAAATCTGATGATTTTGCTTGATAGGGTAACAAAGACGTATGGTAAGGTCGGCACGCCATCGCTTGATCGTGTCAGCTTGCATGTTGAGCCAAAAGAATTCGTGATTGTGGTTGGTCAGTCCGGAGCCGGTAAGACGACGCTGCTTCGGCTTCTGACGCGTGAGGAGCGGCAAAGCAGCGGCAAGATTATTGTTGGTGGCGTAGATTATGACAAGCTCAAAGACCGCGAGATCCCACTGCTGAGACGTAAGATCGGTGTGGTATTCCAAGACTTCAAGTTGCTGCCGGGCAAGACGGTATTTGAAAACATAGCCTTTGCTCTCGAAATCGTCGGTATGGGCAAGCATGAGATCAATCATACCGTGCCGCGTGTCTTGGAGATCGTCAATTTGCGTGGCAAGGAAAAGAATATGCCCATGCAGCTAAGCGGTGGCGAGCGCCAACGCGTGGCGATTGCTCGTGCGATCGTTCGGCAGCCCAAAATCCTGATTGCCGACGAGCCGACGGGTAATCTTGACCCCAAACATGCCTGGGATGTCATAAAGATACTCGAGAAAATCAACCACTACGGTACGACCGTTCTGCTGACCACGCATAATATGGAAATTGTCAACCGGCTTAAGCGCCGGGTGGTTACTATGGAACATGGCCATATTATCAGCGATGTCTCGGGCGGCCGTACGGTTCAAAGTGGACCACAGTCTCAAACTCAGCCCCGGCTCCAGTCTCGCCCCCAAGGGCAGGGGGCGGCCAGATGAGGCGGCGATTCCGCACGTTAATACGCATCATTCACATCGGGATGGTGAATTTTTTGCGAAATGCCACCTTGGCCATCGCGGCCATGGCCGTGATGGTGGTGACGCTCACGATTGTGCTGTTCTCGATTGTGGCAAACGCGACATTTACGAATACGATTGCACAGGTTACTGACAAGATCGACATTTCGGTGTTTCTTGATGATAGCGTAACAACCGAACAGAAGAACGATCTGATCAAAGACATCGAGGCCCTGCCGAATGTCAGCAAGGTTACGTACCTGACCAAAGAAGAAGCACTCGCGGCATACAGCAAGCAGAGCTCTGCGAATGCCAGCATAATCACCGCGGCAACGGTGGCTGGCAACCCTATCCCGGCGACGATCCGTATCAAGCCGACTGACCTTAACCGGCTTGACGAAATTAAAAATTTTCTCAGCAAGCCTGATATCAAAAAATTACAAACTTCTGGTTCACCGTCGTATTCGGGCGATCGCAAAAAGGCCATTGATAATATCACGCATGCCACGAATATCATGCAGCGCGTGGGTGTCATCGCGGTGGTGGTGTTTGCTGTTATCTCGGCACTTATTATCTTCAATACTATCCAGATGGCGATCTTCAACCGGCGTGATGAAATTATGATCGAGAGGCTGCTTGGTGCAAGCACGGCATTCATCCGGGGACCGTTCGTAGTTGAGAGTATTATTTATGGAATCTTGTCAGCTATCATATCGTTGTTATTAATACATTCCGTGTTTGTGGCCGCCAGCTCGGCACTGCAGGCCAGTAGTCTGGGCTTGCTGGATATCGCGTATGCCGAGGAATATTTTAACGCTCATTTCTTATGGCTCTTGCTGATGCAGATGGGAGTTGGTATTCTGATAGGTGCTGCTTCATCCATTATTGCCACGCAGCGTTACCTTACATTCCGTACAAAATAAAGACAATTTTCATTAAAAGGGTAGTCGGGGGAAGTTTACAACGCACATGAAGTGTGATATATTGCTTATGTATACTAAACAAAATAAAAAATATCAAAAGTCGGTCAAGATGAAGCAAAAAGCTCAAAAAATATCTTCGCGTCTCGCCAGGAGGGCGATGGTTTTTGCTATCTTGGCGGTAGTTGCGACGGCCGGTATTGTTATCCCTATCGTTCAGGCCGATCAGTATGACGACCAGATCAAGGCACTACAAAGCCAGAACAATCAAAGTCAGGCTGCCGCCGACGAGCTGCAAAGTCAGGCTAGCAGCTATCAGGATGCGATTAATATCTTGCAGGCTCAGATCGATGTGGTTCAGGCGCAGCTTGATGCCAGCCGTGCCGAGCAGACGAAGTTAGAAGCGGAGATTACTGCCAAACAGGCTGAGCTGGACCATCAGCGCGGATTACTTAGTGAAGACGTGAAGGCGATGTATGTTGACGGCGAAATGACTCCGATTGAGATGCTTGCTACCAGCAAAAATCTTAGTGAATTTGTCGACAAAGAGGAATATCGCAACGCTATCCAAAAGAAAATTGAAGATAGCCTCGCCAAAATCGCCAAGCTTCAAGGCGAACTCAAGGCTCAAAAAGTAAAAGTTGACCAACTTATCGAAAACCAAAAAGCCCAACAAGCTCAGCTGGCGGCAAGCCGGCAGCAACAAGCTGACCTATTGGCGTATACGCAGGCTCAAAAGGATAGCTTTACGGCAGCTATCAATGCGAACGTTTCCAAAATCAACGACCTCAAAAAGCAGCAGGCCATTGAGAACGCCAAGCGCTTTGGTTCGAGTGCCGGAATGGTCGGTGGTGGCGGCTATCCGTGGGGTAATGCTCCGTGTATCCACACCGGCCAGGTGACGGGCTATTGTGCCAACTATGACTGGGCGGTTAACGGCTCGGTTTGGAATCCGGCCACAGGTGGTTACGGCTATCGTAACTGTACGGACTGGGTGGCGTGGCGTATTGGCGCGCCGGCTGGGCTCGGCAACGCTAATACTTGGGCTACACGTGGTGCGGCTCGGGGCTATCCGGTGAGCTCGGCACCACACACCGGCGATGCCGCCGTCAGCGAGGCTGGTACCTATGGTCATGTGATGTATGTCGAATCGGTGAGCGGCGACTCAATCACGGTGAGCGACTACAACCGGCTCGGCGACGGGCTGTACCGGTTGACTGTGCTCACTAAAGTCGGTGAGGGTTACTACCGTCCGGCTAATGGCGGTTCTACGAGCTACCTCAAGTTTGTCAGTTTCTAGAACTGGATTACAGCTAAACATAAGCGAGCATCTGCTATACTGATGTGTGATGACAAAAGATGAGCAGATGCTCGCACCGCACGGCGAGCAGGGAACGGACGTGCGCGAAACGAGTGGACAAGGAATGAAAAAAAGAGGATTTTTTACGAAACCGTTGGGCATTATTATGCTGGTTGCGGTGGCATTTTTGTTGGGTAATATTTTTGGGCATGCCGATTTGTATATTCTGGGTTCGCGGTCGAATTACAAACCTGTCTCCGGCTTGCCCGAGGATCTCAATTATAAAAGTGTCGAGCAGCTCTATGACACACTTCGCAGCAACTACGACGGCAAGCTAACTGAAAGTCAGGTGCTTGACGGCCTCAAGAAGGGGTTGGCCGAGTCAACCGGCGATCCTTATACCGAGTATTTTACCGCCAAGCAAGCTTCGACATTCTTTGATCAAATCAATAATTCTTTCAGCGGTATTGGCGCCGAGCTTGGCAAAGACAAGGACAATAATATCATTATCGTATCACCGATCAGTGGGTATCCGGCCGCAAAGGCCGGGCTCAAAGCGCAGGATATCATCACTGCTATCGATGGCAAGAGTACGGCCGGGCTATCGATCGATGAGGCGGTTACTAAAATACGCGGCGAAAAAGACACTGAAGTCAAACTACGGGTGGTTCGCGGCAAAGCTGAGACGCTGAGCTTTACTATTGTACGTCAAACAATCACGATTGAGAGCGTCAAGACAGAGATGCTCGATAACAACATCGGGTACATTCGGATAAATTCGTTTGCTGAGGATACTTCAGAGCTAATCTCCAAGGCGGCTCAGGATATGAAAGACAAGCAGGCCAAAGGAATTATCTTGGATCTGCGTGGCAATCCGGGCGGTCTGCTCGATGCGGCGGTGAATGTTTCGAGCCAGTGGCTGCCGAAAGATAAGAAAATACTTGATGAGAAGCGTGATGGCAAAGTTGTCGTTGAAACTTACAAATCAGCCGGCCCGGGCACGCTCGCTGGGATCCCGACGGTGATTTTGATGGATGAGGGCAGTGCTTCGGCATCGGAAATCACGGCTGGCGCTCTGCACGATAATGGCCTAGCGCATATTATTGGCGTGAAGAGTTACGGCAAGGGTGTGGTGCAGCGGACGATCTGCGTTAGTGGGCAGCAGCGTAGCTCGAATGGTGGGTGCTCGGGTGATATGCTCAAAGTGACCGTTGCGAGCTGGTACCGCCCGAACGGCCAGGATATCAATCACAAGGGCATCAAGCCTGACCAGGAAGTTAAACTCGATGAGGCCGCATTTGGGGCGGACGGCTCGGACAATCAAAAGCAAGCCGCTATCGATTACTTGCTCAAACAATAAGTCTAGAGCGTTTCGTCTTATTGGGGCCGTCTGTCGTACTCGAAGGCTCCTGACGTGAACAGCGTGCGGAGTACTGCGGCTGTAGTGATGACTTCAATGCTAGCGAGTGTTCCATTGTTGTTGTATTTTGCTTGTTGGGTACATGCTGCGGCCAAACCATGCTCTCCGGCTATCTTTAGGAAGTAATCCATGTGCGCATACTCTCCATCCCGGGCAAGTGGGTCGGAAGTTTCTTGGCAGTGCTCGCCAATATAACAGCCGTTGCACATGTCGTCGGCACCTGAAATTATCCTTACTCTGCTGTCGGCCGGCATGTCTCGGAACAAGCGCAAAAAATTGGCATGATGACGCGTGCGCTCGGCTACGCCTTCGGCGTTTGGCCCGATAACGTCTGTGGCGTATTGGCGCAATGTGTGCATGTCGTTTATCCGAAATGAGTCGGCGTAGCTAGAATAGAGATCGGTCTTAAGTTGAGAAGTAACCGTACCGGCATAGTCCTCGATGTCAACCCGTGAAAAAGCCGGTTCCAAGTAAAACAGGTGGTGTGCCCTGATAGCTAGTGGCGCAGGTTGTTCTTGCGCAGAAGAACGAGATATCATATAAATACTATATCATAGATATGTAAATATGCAACGAATGTCGGAAATGTAGACGCTTGCCTCGATGGCATTGCTCAGGTACTATTAAGTGGAACACGAGGAGAAGAAGTGGCGAAATCCACAAAGTATATATTTGTTACTGGTGGTGTGCTTTCTGGATTAGGAAAGGGTATCACCGCCGCTTCTATCGGGAATCTCCTCAAAGCTCGTGGCCTCAAAGTTAATCTCCAAAAGTGTGATCCGTATCTCAACGTTGACGCCGGTCTCCTCAATCCACGTGAGCACGGCGAGTGTTTTGTCACCAAAGACGGTGCTGAGACCGATCTTGACCTTGGCCATTACGAACGGTTCATCGACGAGGAGCTAACCAGCAGTTCCAGTCTTATGAGCGGCCGTGTGTTACTCAAACTGATTCAGGATGAGCGCGCCGGCAAGTTTGAGGGCGATGATGTGCAGATTATTCCGCATCTTACCAATGCTATCCAGGATTGGATTCGCAAGGCAGGCGAGGGCTATGATGTTCACATCGTTGAAATTGGTGGTACGGTCGGCGATTACGAGAGCCTCAGCTTTATCGAGGCTATCCGTGAACTTGGTGTTAAGGTGGGGCGAGAGAATTGCGCCTACATTCATGTGGTATATCTGCCGTATCTTGGGGCAAGCAACGAAACCAAGACGAAGCCGGCCCAGAATTCGGTTCGTGAATTAAGGGGGCTTGGCATTGCTCCTGATATACTTGTGGGACGCAGCGAAAAGCCGGCCAACGACCGTGTCAGGACCAAACTGAGTTTGTTTAGTGGAGTTCCCGAAGAGGCGATCGCATTGCTTCCAAATGCCCCGAGTATCTATCAGGTGCCATTGACACTGGAAGACACTGGCATTGCTGATGTTATCACGGCTACATTAGGCCTGAAAGCTTCCAAACCCGACCTCAAGGAGTGGCGCGAAGTTGTCCGGCGTGCTACCCATGATCATGGCCGGACGGTACGCATCGGCTTCATTGCTAAGTATATGGATAACACCGATACGTATATGTCAGTATTCGAGGCGCTCAAAAGCGCGGCTTGGCATAATGATTGCCGGATTGAGATCGATTGGATTGATGCCGCCGATTTTGACAATGCGGATAGTGATATCACGGCGGCCGTAAAAGGCTATGATGGCATCGTTGTGCCCGGTGGTTTTGGCACGCGTGGCCTTGAGGGCAAGGTCAAGGCTGCTCAGCATGCCCTGAGCCACAAGATACCTTATCTCGGGCTTTGCCTGGGCATGCAGATGGCGGTTATCGCGGCTGCTCGCAACGCCGGCTTGACTGATGCGACTACTTTCGAGCTTAATCCTCAGGCCAAACACGTCGTTATTACTACTATGACCGATCAAAAAGGACTGCACATGACTGGCGGTACGATGCGTCTCGGTGATTACGACTGCAGGCTGGAATCAGGCTCACTTGCCGCACGGGTATACGGCACGACTAAGATTATCGAACGTCACCGCCACCGCGGCGAGGCCAATAATGAATACCGCGATCGTTATGGTGAGTGGGGGATTCGTGCCAGCGGCACTAATCCTCAAAACGGTTTAGTGGAGATTATCGAGACTACTCCCGAGTCCGGGCATCCGTTCTTTATGGCGAGTCAATTCCACCCGGAGTTCAAATCCCGTCCCAACCGACCGCATCCGATGTTCGACGGTTTTATCCGAAGCCTGTTGCAAAAGCATAAGGTGTGAGATACTTTAGTGAGTATGAGTACAGATTCTGATTTTACGGCTCCGAGTCAACCGAAAAGGGTGCTGCTGGTTGAAGATGATGACGC
>JBDHUK010000018.1:0-15423 GCA_039809165.1 Saccharimonadales bacterium (SeqCode)
TCATCATAGGCCATAGAAGCCACACAGACGGAGCAGACCACTCCCGTGGGTACCAGCACTGAAACACAAAACACCCACCGGGATTCCCCGGTGGGTGTTACTGGCCCTGCCTCCGGCAGAGCGCAGAGACAGGGTTCTCATACGGATACTTGACGGGCGATATCGCTGCCTACGCAGCCGTATCGCGCCATTTGCAAGGCTAAATCCAATCCCGAGGACTGGGTTTAGCCTTGGTGGGCGATATAGGATTCGAACCTATCACCTTCGCAACGTCAATGCGACGCTCTAGCCAAATGAGCTAATCACCCTTAGTTCTATCAGGCAACGTAATGTTGACTATAAAACTATACCTCAACAGAGTACAAAAAGCAATCCTGCACCTCTGCTTCGCACTATTCACCCCTGTCATATTTCAGCAAACCATAAGCCATATCATATATGATATGGCTTGACACACATGTTTCCGTCATGTTAGGATACATGGGTTAAACAGGGACTACACGTGAGTACCAGCCAACAACATGTGCTGGACGGGTTTCAGTTGTTCTATGAAGAACTGGCCTCCCAGCCGACTCCGCGTGTCAAGCGCAAACGCCTTGACCCGTAATCATTAATCTAGAGCCTCACACAGCAAAGTCTCCGGCATATGCCGGAGACTTTGCTTTTCGGGGCCCAATAAAGAATTCAAACTGGTCATTTTTGTACTAGTGGATAACTACAACTCGCCACTGACTCCTAGCTCGCCATCACGAGCGACGATTCAACAAGTCAATCGCCGCAAACACGATGTGACCATAGCGTTTGCGAGGGCGCTCCGGAATTGCATAGCCACCTCTTACCTGGTCAATATGCATGACCGGCACACCATTCACGACAATCTCATGTCTCGGCTCGGATTCATTTGGGCATAAGCTCCGCATGCCCGACCAATCCTTCGGCATATCAGCCTGAAAACGCCGAAAACCCTCAGGGCCAAGCCACCGCTCATACGCCTGCATGTACGGCCCGGGCAGCATATACGTCTCGCCGCCGATCCGAAGTTCCTTGCCGTAGTTTGCCATTTCAAGTCCCTGGATTCGCGACCTTTGCGTCACGCGTGTGATCAAATTACCGAGCAACGCACCACCGAGACCTTGTCCACGAAATTCCGGTTTTACATAAAAATCCTCGACCGAAATAACACCACTATCCGCCTTGTCGGCCACGACATACCCTGCAACATCACCAGCCCCTGACCGGCCTTTTGCATCCGGAAGATGGGCCGTCACGACACCACCAGCGTACATCATCCTAAACATTCGTCCCTCGTGGATTGGCTCTTCATCACGCGCCAGCCTAACGGCGTTAATGTTATACACATCCCCTTGCTGCATCATGGCGTGCTCGCCGCCCGAATCATGGACCCCAAATGGCTCCGGAATATCTATGCGTAGCTCAAACGACATTCGTCACCCTCCCCTGATCCGATCCGATGCCGCCGCCTCGGCTCGCGCACATCACATTACACTTCGTGAGCATCACGAGATACCGTCTGGCCGCTGGCCAGTACCGTCGCCTTCTCGGTAACATCGAATTTATCAAAATACTTGCCGAACATCAGCCGAGTCTGGCTGTAAAGCGCTGCAAACGAGTTGTACACGATGGTCGTTACCGGCAGATACACCCACTGCAGTACCATGAAGAGCGAACGATGACGCCGGTAGCGCGCCGGTTTAGGCGGCAGCGTCTTGAAGCACACAAATAATGAAGCCGACAATCCGATCAGCGCGACTGTCTGAATATGGCTGACGATCACCGGCAAATTAATAGCAGTGATCTCGTTCACCCCGACCGCCCGATCCGGGAACAAACTGACGATAATCGACGGCACAAAACCAGCCGTCAGCGCAATAATCGGTCCGACCGCCCAGGTAATATGCCCCTCGAACAAGCGCCAGGTCTTGGTGATCAGATCGAAACGCGGCACTTTATTCTTGCTAAAAAACCCCTTGGTAACAACGTAGGCGATATCGGACGCGCCATACGTCCAGCGCCGTAACTGAATGAACTGTGCTTTGAGCGTTTTGGCGTAGCCCTCGGCCAGTACCGCATCCTGATAAATCGGCACATACAGCGGCAAAACCCGGTAATTACCGTCGAATCGGAAATACGACCGCCAGAACTGATGCCCGTCCTCTACGATAGTGCGCACGCTCCAGAAGTCAGTCTCAATCAGCGATTTCATGCCTTGGGCGTGGGCCGAGAAATTCCGCAGCATATGCGGCCGCAGGCTAAGCACGATATTAAAGAACGTATTGCCGGTGGCAATCACGCGCATCGGCGCCGGCGCATCCCAAATATTGTTGTTATATACCGAAATCGGCTGCACGCTCACATGCGCAGGATCGGGATAGACCGTATATACATAGCTCAGTGCCGCCAGATATTTGGGATGCGGCCGGTTATCCGCGTCAAGAGTGGTCACTACCGCCCGAATCGGATCAATGCCCTTCTTTTCCATCCAGGCCTGCAATTCACGGCCAGCAAAGGTGATATTACCACCCTTGCCGCGGATCTCGCGCGGTATATCGCGTGGATGCTTGACGGCCATGGCGTGCATAAACTTATTACCATACTCGCGAACCAGAGCCTTGCTCTGCTCGGCAATCTCAGCACCGCCGCGCTCTTCGTAGGCGAGCACCAGGACAACTTGCTTCATATCATATTCGCTATTCAATACCGCCTGGATGGTCGGTTCTACCACCTCACGTGTTTCGTTATAGGTCGCTATCATCACCACCTGGATCATGTCTTTAGGCATCACTACCGGCGGTTTGGCGCTGAGGCGTTCGATATTCGCCAGGTGCCAGGGCAACCGCCTTGCATGCGGATTCACCGCACCAACCTGCAGCTCGTGCAGCATATCCATCCACGGCAACTTTTTGTGTAGTTCCATTCGACGATACCCCTGGAACGCCCGGATATTCACCCCGATGCTTCGCGCAAAAAAGATTAGCAGATACGCCAAAATGAACACTGACGCAAACGTCACGTCAATCAGGCTCAAGATGAGCGGCATACACAACATCAGCCAGCTGGTAGCGCCTGGCAAAATCTCAAAAAACCGGTAGCGCCGCCCCCGATCCTCGTTGTAAGGAATCTCAATGTCGGTCATACTATTACTCCGCCTAGCGGATCACCAGTAACGCATTACTTACGATTAATGATGACAGCAACAGCAAAATCCCCATCAGCAGAATAACAACCGATACTTCACGCCGGATCTCATAGGTCCTGATACTCATCAATACGTTTACCGCTAAAACCATCACCGCAAATCCGATAAAAGCCACCAGTTCACTCGCACCGCCAGCTTTGAGCTGGCTGATCGACACATTTGCGCGATATTGTACGATGTAAGCCGTCGTTCGACCACTATCCAATTTGAAAAGCACCCACACAATAGCCAGTCCCGCCAAAAATACCAGCACAGTGAGCAACAATAAAATCAATCGGTCATGAAAGTATTTTTTGGGAATTTCCATCAGTTAGCACTATTGTACCACTCAACCGGTGCTGACAATAGCGGTCAGGCGACGGCCGGCTCGTTGTAATGATCGCCCTTGTAGACATCAAACTTCAGTGGGCCTTTGAGATCTGAATTACCGGAATCAAGGATTTGCTTGAGAGCACTCACTCGCGGAACTGATTCAGCCCACGCCTCACGAGTTTCGGCATCAGCCGCACCCGACAAATGTTTAACGCGCACTTTTAGAAAAGCGTTCAAGAATTCGTGTTCGGTCGGCCCCGGGCCAGCGGCTTTGGCAGCTTCTTTGAGGAGTGCGTCTAAGCCGTCTTCGTCTTCGCCGACACCGTGCTGGATGGCGGCGTCCACTAGAATCAACTGCCCAGCTGCCGTCTGAATACCTTTGCCATCGTCGGTTTTGACCTTCTTGGCGCGATCTATTGCCGGCGAGTAATATTCCTGTTCATAAACCGCTAACTGGGCCTTCTGGAACTCCAGATCATAGGCCAATGAATCCCAATCTTTCATAAAATCAAGACCTTTTTCCTTGTCCTGCAAGCCTTTCAGCGAGCCGATCGGATCACTCCAGTCGGTGTCGGCAAACTCTTGGTCAATCTCATCCAAACGTTCGCCATACTTGGCCCGAAGCTTATTGTGTGGCTGGCTTTCGGAGTACTTTTTTATCACCATATTGGCATCACCGGTGCCCGTGCAAAAACCAACGATTCCGGCCGTAACACCTCGGCCATCCTCGACCTCATGCGCGCCACCATACATCAGCGCAAACTGCGAATACTCAAATGTCGACATAATCATAAGTGCCCGGCCATATGACTTCGGGTCCCTCAGTCCCATTGGCGCATCAGGCGTTACTTCGGGCGTCGGCCGCGAAGATTGACAGGCTGCCGTTAGCAAGCCGACGACAGCGGCCAAGCTGCCAACTAGTAGCGTGCGGCGATCCACCTGATAAGGCCGATAATTCTCAGGCCCACTACTACCACTACCCATAACAATTGACTCCTTGTCTTAATCCGTGGCCTAATAATATTATTATTTTGACAATATTGCAATTGACCATCATTGCACGAAACTTGACAAATATACACAAAGTTGATATTATACAAATGTTTCTTACTCAATATAAACATACGAAACTCCAGAATGCACTCCCCCAAAGAGCCCACACCTCCATCGCAGCCTGATTCCAATATCGAAGAACTGCTGCGTGGCCAAGCGTGGCGATCGCTCACGCCCAATATATACGTGCCGGGGCATGACCTCTTACCCCGAGAGCTTGACGGCCCCAAGGTCGGCTCTTTGATCGATGTCATTTCCGATGATAGTGGACTGAGTGCTTTTGTCCAAGGCAATTCGGTTGATTCGGTCAGCAGCCAGATCCCCCAGTCGCTCACTATTGCTGATGTTGGCAGGCTTTCTTTTGTAGGAGCCGGCGAAGCGAAGCTATGCTACCGTCTCGAACACGATGGCAAGAAGATGGCAGTCATTCTTGGTGGCTACGATGAGAGTCTTGGAGCACAGATCCCTGCAGACTCAAAATTGACGAAGATAGCGCGCAATCCTACTCAGACCTTGTTTGAATATTCGGATCTGCGAACCTACGCCGTTATTCCGTTAGGCGGCGTTCGCGCCCTCAAACTACAGGAATTCGGTGAGACAAGTAAAAGCGCCAGTACATCATCATTTGGCCTGAGGACCCTAAAAGCTATCGTGGCGCGCCGTTCTGCACAACACTATATCACTCGTACGTTGCCGCAGGCTGTTACGGCCGCCGGCTCATTGACTAGAGCTGAACTACAAAAACCACAGCACTATCTCACCAAACCAGGTACCAGTACCGTCGCAATAATTGATATACCGGTCATCGTACAAACAGGCTGATATGTCCTCTATATATTTACGGTGTGGTGGTCTTCGTCGCCGCGCAGCTCTGCGAACTTAGCGGCCATGGTCGGATTGTTCTTACTCAAACGCTTGACTGATACATTTTCTACCTTGCCGCCAGCGGTGAGCAGGTGCTTGTTTGACAAACGGAGCGCTTCTTTGATACTTTCCAGTTTCTTGATGGTCAGATCGATGCCATCCATAGCCTCTTTGAATTTGTTGCTCGAATCTTTGACGTTCTTCATGAAGCCGTCCTGAAAGATATGCAGTTCATTCTCAAAGTTGGTTATGTCTATATTCTGCTCGCGCACGAGCGCGAGCTCAGCCTTGTACCTGAGTGACTCCAGTCCGACATTGCGCAGTAGCGTGATTATGGGAACAAAGAACTGCGGACGCACAACATACATCTTGTCGTACGCATACGACACGTCGGTAATACCGGCGTATAGCTCGCTTTCTGCTTCGAGCACGCTCACAAGCACCGCATAGTCGCAGTTCTTCTCTGCGCGGTCTTTGTCGAGCTTCTTGAAATGATCCTCATTTTTCTTTTTTGTAGCGGTTTCGTCGGCTTCATTTTTCATATCGAACATGATTGACAGTATTTCATTGCCAGCCTCGTCGGTCTCGCGGTAAATATAATCGCCTTTTGTACCCGAGGTCGCACTGTCATTGTCTTTGCCAAAAGAGACGTTTCTAAAGGCGCCGGCTGATTGCCACTGTCTAAAGGCGACCTCGCAATGTTGCTCAAGGCTTTCGCCGAGCAGTTTGACCGATTGTTTTGCCTTGAAATCTTTGTATTGGGCGATCTGCTCGTCTTTCAGTTTCAGCTCGGCATCGTGCCTTTCCCGGAGCGAAGATTGCAGCAATCTCTGCTCGTGATCTTTGACCTGCAATTCGCCGGCCAGCTCATCGCGCTGCTTTTCGACTACGCTCACGGCCGTAGTGACGGCCAGCTGCTTTTCGGTAGCTGCGGCGTCGAGTTTTGCATGAAGCTTCGCAAGCTCCATGTCTTTTTGAGTTTCGACGGATGCAAGCCTGGCCTGCAGTTTAGTAATCTCGACCTCTCGCCTGGCTGCATCGGCCTGCAGTTCATTCTTTGTATGTGCCTCCGCCAACTTCGCAGCACTTTCGTTGGCGGCCTTCAGCTCGGCAATTTCGGCCTGCTTCTTGGCAATATCTTTTTCGGCTTCATTGTTCGCTTTGGCAACAGCGAGATTAACCGCGTCTTCGATACGGGCATGCAGCTCGGCATTGAACTCGTTGTCGCGAACCTGTTTGAGAATATCAGCGAACGCGGTGTCGTCGATCTTGAATGCTTTGGCGCAGTGCGGACAGATTATCTCATTTCTCGTCGTCATACTAGGTCCCATATTTCACTTCCCTCGCCAATATATCCACAAAGACTGATTTGAGGATTGCGACATCCTCAGTTTTTACACCCGATATATAATTAACCATAAATATACTATACAACAATCACAGCAACAGTCCGCGACTCGCCTGACACGCGGTTCATATCACACGAGCGATATCTTGGACTCGACCCTCCGCGGATAATCGTACTCAAATGATGGAGCCGAGACAATACAGATAGTGTCGCACGTTTTGGCCGTGCCCGGCAACAGCTTTTGCTTCGCAACATGGGTAACGTGCGGCTTGTAGCTCTCACCCAAAAATTCTGGCCGGATAAAATCGGCACCCAAACCAATCAGAGTATCACGAATCAGCAGATGCAGTGCCTGCAACCTCGGTGTTAGCTCCACCTTCGTCACCGCCAGAGGAACCCTACCGCTTAGCTTAGCCCCGGATGTAAAAGCTATGGCCGTTCCCTGCACATCAACTGTTCCAAAACGAGCCGCTGACTTTGCTATATGGTCATGCAGCTCCTGCACAGTCCTGTTGAGCTTAAACCAGAATGCTAACGTACAGTGCAACGGCAACCGATGATATTCCGCATCGATCCGCATAGGCGCAAGCTCCAACACCACAAGATATGTCGTCATTAGCGTCCCCTGGGAGCACTACAACGAGCGCCCTCCACAATTACCGGGCTGAGCGTATCATACAAGCGAATTGTTTTCTCGAGTATAGCAAGCGCCTTTGCTGGCCGGTTATCGTCCCCAGAAACCATATGCTCCAAATCCTCGATCATGTCATGAGCCTCCGGCACCAGCCGCTTGATGTCGGCAATCTGAGTCGGAATGTGCGTTTGAAGCGGCAAGCCACGTAACGCGCACATAAGGTTAAGGATACGAACCGCTTGCTTGGCATACAGTCTAGTGAGCCGCCGGCCTTCCTGCCCAGGGACAGCAAGATGTGTCGTCTTGCGATAACCGGCGAGCCGCTGACGGCGAGCATCGACATATTGACCGAACACAAGTTCCATAGGTGGCAAGAGAGCCGCAAAGTCTATAGCCGCGCCCCATGCACACACACCGGTACAGGCGAGCTTCAGGTTGAAATTATTACTATCGTCACTTTTGCCAGTTAGCCACACCCAGTCTACGGCACGCATCTCGATTTTAGAAACCAGACCTTGTCCCCGTTCGAGTTGGTGTTGCCTGACTACGAGTGACGCCATTTCCGTATTAGTGATCAGGCCTTTGGTAATCGCAACGGTGTCGAGGTCGCTTTTGCGGGCTCTCCAGTCGCCTCGTGAGGCGCTGCCGTGTACGTATACCGAGTATAATCTGCCTCCCAGAATGTCCAGGTAACTGCGAATTACCTCACTCAGGAGCGACCGAATTTCCTCTGGAATATTATCAATGCTGGGAGTATCAGCGAACTGGTAGGCGATTTTGAATGCAGGCATACGAATACTATTTATGACCTACTCTCCGAGCAGTATATGTAATTCTTTTTTAGCTTGGATCGCCTGAGTTACGGCAATCATTCTCTCCGCCGCCTTCATTGCCCGGATATTTAGTACTTCGGTTTTCGCTTTGAGCAGGTCCGCTTTTTGACGATGCTCTCGTTTTACCACAGGAGTGTCCAATAGAATTGTTTGAGGCAAGAGATCACCAGGCATACCACCGATTACCGTACCTTTATACTGGCCGGGGCGTTGCAATCCAGGATACGTCTGTGATGGATGAGGAATGTCAAGCGCAACACTAGCCAACTGTGTACTGGCGTAAAATACGTTGGTCATGTACACCATCTCATGATCGTAGCGACTAGGTATATCGTCATTCCCATATGGAGCCAGGTGCGCGTCCGAGGCCTTGCGGAGCGCCACGGCGATATCGACAAGTGGTTCAGTGAATGATAACCATCGTGGAATATAGCTTTCAACCACTTGGGTTGGAGTGAGCCTTCTGTCAGTAATGATGGTATCCAAGGATTCGTCAGTAGAATACTGTGTAGCAATATCGAAAAATGTATCAGTGAGACGTCTGTCGCTGTCGCTCGTCGGTACTCCAGGTCCGAATATTAATGAAAGATAAGGTTTGAATCGTGACACTGGTATCGACTCGACCACATTTTGTCTGGAGCCAACATCCAGCTCAGGACTCAGCCACATGGGATTTAACATCAAGCTATCTTTTGCCATTTGAGCCACTATACCATATATGTCCGATTTAGTGAGGAGTTCTAAGCGAAGTTACAATCTTGCTACTTATTACGCAAACGCTTCAGTGTCAGTAGACCAACAAATGATACTCCACTCCAAAAGATAAAATCCAGCAAAAAGTTTAAGGGATACTCCTTATGAAATGCGCCACCTCTCCGAAAGTAAGTCCCAGCCCAATAACGATTGATAAGAATATGAGTTTTTTCTTGGGCATGTGTTTTATTGTAACAAAAAAGCTCCTAAAGAAGTCTTGCTGTTTAATTCGCGTGTATATTTGCTACAATAGTATTGAAAGGAGGCAAATATGCCCACAATTCTACCTATATCAGATTTGCGTAACTACAGCGATGTTTTAAATAAAGTCGACGTCGATAGACCGGTCTATTTAACTCGCAACGGACGCGGAGCATATGTCATCTCCAAAATAGATGACTACAACAAAGAGGCCACAGTCGAGCAGCTTCTAGCTGGAATTAAAGAGGCTGAGGAATATTCGTGGGGCAAAAAGTCATTGTCAGTCGAAGAGGTTGCCAAGGGTTTTAATGTAAAACTATGAATGTGATGCTACTGGCGTCCGCCAAACGTGATTTGGACGCACTTTTTATATACATAAAAGACGATTTGCATAATGAAATCGCTGCCCATAACACAGTTGCGAGGATATTAAGTCGTATTCAGTCACTTGCAAACTTTCCCGAGATGGGCCCAAGCCTAGGTGGCGTCCATCCAGAACTCGCCAACTATAGATACCTGATTGCAGACAACTATCTGATTATTTATAAGCTAGTCCACGCAGAGATTCAGATTGTACATCTTCCATATGCTCGCTCCAACTATATACAGTTGCTACAAGGCTAACGACTCGCTAAGCCTTTTTATTATGAGTTTTCACTTATGACAATCACCAACCATATCCTAGCAGGCGCAATCATTGGTGTAGCCATTGAGCAGCCCACAATCGCCCTCGTTATCGCATTCGTGTCTCATTTTCCAGTCCATAATCTCTCCTAATTATCCAGACAAACCATAGCAGAGAGTTATAAGATAATGCTTATTTGTAATCGAAATTCATATCACCGCCAATAGCTGGGGGGTACTTTCCATCATTCCATGAGCGATTTGTCGCTCCTGTTCGGTATTCGCACTTTTCCAGGGAATGTCATATACGGGGCCGGCTACTGGTAGGTTTGAATCTATCATCGTAGTAATTACTTTGGGTAGTCCTAAATCCTGTGGAGGTGATAATCTATCGTATGAAGCAAGAAAAACTGCTTTACTCACGACATATACACCAGCATTGCAACCGTAGGAACGTGTCTTTTGCTCGGGCAATCCGGATTCGTGTCCGACGATCATGCCGTTCTCATCAACACGATAACTATTATAGTGAACTTGCGGATCACCCAATGCCAAAAGCGCCATTGAAGCTACTGCGTGCCGTCGCTCATGAAATCTAGCAAAGTTTGGCATAATACCACCAAGCCAAGCCGCGTCATCGGCTTGAATAACAAGCAGTTCATTAAGTGTCGACTCGGCCTCATATGCGGCCTTGACCGCGGTAGCGGGTCCCGTGGGATCGCGCTGTTCAATAATTTTGATAAGGGGATCACCGATCGCCTGTGTAATAGCATGTTTATTGTTTGGGTTAACGATGACATGAATATCGTCCGAAGAGAAGCCCATATTGTCGAGCGTGTACAATGCATCATAAATAACTGGCCTCCGATTTACTACCATTAGTGATTTATCGGTGTTGCCTTCGTATCTTTTGCCTCTTCCAGCTGCTAATATGACCGGGCGCATTAGTTATTATTATAACATTAATATTGTTATACGTCTATGATGCAGTATTTTTTGTGATTATCTAAACTGTTTCGCCATCTGCGGCAATCGAGGTAGTAGATTTTATTAAAAAGCCATCTACAAAAAGGTGTCCTAGATGCCGTGTTCTTAAACCATAAACTATTTAAAAACTACTCATAACACATACTTAACTTGAGCATTTTTCCCGAAATGTTCCGATTTGGTGCGGGTGGGGAGAGTCGAACTCCCGTCTCAACCTTGGGAAGGTCATATAATGGCCGTTATACGACACCCGCTTGCAGGACCGGGCGAGACTTGCACTCACCATGCTAGCGTCTCCGTCCTAGGAACAGAGCTTTCATATGATCGACTCGTAGAAGGATCATGGCGGCGATCTAACGCCGCTTCGGCCCGAAATAAGTGGAGCCGATAAGCGGGCTTGAACCGCTGACCTACGCTTTACGAAAGCGCCGCTCTACCAACTGAGCTATATCGGCATATCCATGTAGAAAATATCAGGAGTTATTATACCAGATTATCCCCACGGACATCCATTACTGACGTTTGGTTCCATCCGAACGTGTCAATCGATAAACCGCCAGCCCGATCACAAACAAAGCCAGGAGCGCCAACGCCGCCCATCCAAGATGTCGCAGTTGATATAGCACTGCACCGATTGCCACATACAGTCCCCAAAACGTCACAAACCGCCGACCAATCAGAATACCCAGAATCAGAAAACCAATTTGCTCGATAATCAGCCACCAACCGTACACATCGCCAGCCGTCCCATCAAGAGCCTGCAATAGTAACGGAATCGTTGCTGTCGCCAACATCAGCATAAGATACCGATCACTCGCATTCCGATCATCACGTATATGCCGCCAGTACGCATAGACCGCAAAAAGCACGGCCGTTACATGCGTAAACGCTTGAGGATTCGTAATGCCAATCGCATGCATTCCCCACAACACTGAGACCAACAAGACCCCACCCACCAGTTCCCTATTTGACTGTCGGTGGTACCATACATGGTACAGCGTCAGGAGCGCGGCTATACACAAGCATACCGGAGCTATCACATCCGATACCGGATACACAAAAGCCAGTGGTACCGGTGTATACGCAAGTAGCAGTTGAGATTGTAGCACCACCGGCAGATCCTCGCCAAAGTAAGCCTTCATCGACTTGATGATTCCATATGCCAGAGCTGCTATTACCGAAGCTGCCAGCAAGACCAGAAGCGCGGCCTCGGGTGACACATCAGGCCGGAAGAGATTCACAAGCAGGCCTATTGTCAGCCACGCCAATAGTCCGAAAAGCTGCTTTTGCTTCTCGACATATTGCGCAAGTATCGCCGTCATAATCATTGCAGCCACCAGCACACCGCTAATATGCAGAGGTGAGTCCATAGTTAGGCATGCCGCGCAAAATGCCGCTAACACCGCTGTCACATACCCGAACACATATGATACACTGCGTGACCGGTAATAACTCACGATCGGCGCTTTCGATGACGGCCACAATGCTCCGACAGCTATCGCTCGGCATAGCACGAGCCCGGCGAACACCATCAGATAGCCATAAGTGTATCCCACCGCATTCCAATGCCAACCGAGGCCGCCCATGCCAAGCGCCGGCGGCAACAATAAGCCAAGCAGCGCCACCAGCCAGCGGTTGCCTTCTGCCCGGCCGACCAGAGTCAGACCGATATTAACCAGCAACGCTAACAATAGCGCCACACTGAAAGCCTGGCTTGAGATATCAAACAGCATTCGCAGTACCGGAAGCGCCATTACCAGCCCGGCAACAAACCACCATCCCTGTGCCTTAGTTCTGTATGCCGTCTGCATAAGCGAGGCACCAAAAACCGCGCATACGGCCACAAATAGCCAGCCACCCTCGACTACTCCCGTGCAGAGTAGCACCACTCCAGCGGCCACATACAGAGCCTGTGCCGAGTCGCGCCAGCTTGACAGCACATGACGGCTGTCAAGCACGTTCCAAACACCCCACAGAATTATAAATGGCAGCAAAGCGAGCGCTGCCTGCGGCAGCGCTTCTAGCCGTGGAACGGCTGCGAACTGACCATACGTCAGCGGCAGCGCAATCAGGCCGGCACCGGCCACACCAAAAGCATCCGTCCGGCGCTGATGTACCATCACCAAGCCGCCCAAACATACCAGTACCGCCGTGGCAAGCGTCATTAAGGCGCCATTCGGATATCCGATTACAGCGGCCGCAATCGCCGCAACCATCGCCACGCTCGCGATATTGGCGGCGATCTCGTTGTCCGGTTTGAGCTGCTGAATCAGGACCGCATGCAGGAATGTCATCACCAATAGCACAATGGTCAACACCGCGCCACTATGCCCGATATCGTATGTCAGCACACTCACCCCCAGTACCGCGAGCAGATGAGCCGCAACCGCCAAACTCGCACGATAGACTTTGTTCAGCACCGCTTCTGATGCGTAAAACACCGCAGCTAAAAGCAAACTTATTCCTAGCTGACCAAGTCCATGCCCCGAAACCATCCCGAGCGAGACCAACACACTGAGCGGAATAATTACCTGTGAGCTGACCATCGAAGACCGCCCAAGAGTCTCCTGCTCCTGAAATCGACCCACCAACCGTACGCCGAGCCCCACCACTAACAACATCCAAACATAATATTGTACCGGCGCATCCAGAATCGATACCGCCGACTCAAACAAAGACACAAAACTCAAAATCAACAAATACGATACGAGTGTACTCTTGAGCCTCACCAGTGCATAGGTATACATGCCCAAGCAAAGTAGCGATGTCATGCCCCAGATCGCTCCGGCCTGAGTTTGGTGTGTCACATAAAAATACACTGCCACACCGATAAGGGGTGCTATCGCCAAGCTAATCGCAACAAAAGCTACGCCTGCCGGCCGCAATCGCTCGCTAAAGTCGTACAGCCACAGTCCCACCATATATAGTATGCCGGTTGTCAAGACAACAATCGCCGTCCGAACCACTCCGTCCAGGCCGCTAAACGCCACGAAGAGCCCGGCGGCCACCACAAACAGAAACGCCCCGAAATACAGAAGCAGCAACGTACCATCAATTGGTTTCGCGCTCATAAGAGTAGACTCGGCCGCATGCGGCGTGGGCTCGATTATCGCTTGTGGCCTGGCAACATGCTGCATTGCTACGGATTTGGCAGGCATGGTATTTGCTCCGACTGCCACCGGAGTCGCAACGTGCGAAGGCACCGATGGCCGGGCAATCCGATCCGGCGCCAGATCCGACAACAGAAGCGATTTAATAACATCAGTGTCAGGCGGCAACTTTGAAATATCAAAATTGGCTATGTATTCGCGCCATTGACGGTCGCGTTCCAATAAGCCGTCTACTCTGGTTCTATCCGCGGCCACTTCTTGCCCTCGAACTTTCGAGGCTTCGGTAGGCACACCTTTGCTAGCTGGGCGATATGACCAGTACACAGCCAGAATAATGACTACGAGAATAAGTAAAAAACTTATCATATTATTGCACTCGATTATATCACTCTACACTATCATTAATACATAAGCATTTTTATATCGGCCTATTTACGAAATACCCCCAGGGGGTATATTATAATTGTATGACCATCTCCCATCCCACTCTTAAAACCGCCGTCAGCGCCACCCTGCACTGTCTGACAGGCTGTGCCATCGGCGAAGTCCTCGGTATGGTTATCGGCACGGCACTCGGGTGGCACGGCGCAGCCACGGTCGCTCTATCTATAAGCCTAGCTTTTCTCTTTGGATACACATTGTCGATGTTGCCCCTATTGCGTGCCGGCCTTACTTTCAAAACAGCGTTGCCCATCGTTTTAGCCGCCGATACTCTGTCTATCGTAACGATGGAAGTTGCCGACAACATCATCATGATCGCCATCCCAGGCGCCATGAACGCCGGTCTCGCCAACCCTATATTTTGGGCCAGCCTAGTGCTGTCACTGATCGTGGCATTTACCGTCACCGTCCCTGTTAACTACCTGCTCATCAAACGTGGCAAGGGTCATGCCCTCATCCATCAATATCATCACGGCAAGCACCAAAATAACCACCCCGGAGCACACCATCATGGCCACCACTAAACCACGGCTCGTCACCGGTTACGGGTCAAATAAGGATGCGCTGCTCAAACGCCTCACTCGCGCCGAAGGTCAAATCCGCGGCATTAGCCGCATGGTTGCCAGCGACACTTATTGCATTGATGTGCTCACTCAAATCAGCGCTGTCCAGGCCGCCCTCGACAAAACCGCCCTTGAACTGCTGCGCAGCCACGCCAAGCATTGTCTCGCCTCACCCACGACCACTGATATTCTCGCAACCAAAAAAGCCGACGAGCTCATCAAAGCCATCGACCGCCTCATATCGCGCTAAATTAGGCTAGGCTTTGCCGCCTGTTGAGCGAATCGTCTTGCCGGTCATCTTACCATCTTCATTAATCTCGTACACTATCACGCCAGCCGTCCCAATTTCCAGCTCATGTACTTTGTCATCGGCAACTTCTTCAAGGTGTTTCATAAGTGCTCGCAGCGTGTTGCCATGAGCCGCCACGATCACGTTATGACCTGCCTTCAGATCAGCCAGAATATGCTCCTCGTAGTATGGCA
>JBDHUK010000019.1:0-15288 GCA_039809165.1 Saccharimonadales bacterium (SeqCode)
GCAGAAGACACTAAGAGCGAATTTGATGTCGTCCTCAAGGACGCTGGCGCTCAGAAGGTCGCAGTCATCAAGGCCGTCAAAGAACTTACCAACCTCGGTCTCGGCGAAGCTAAGGCTCTCGTTGACGGCGCTCCCAAGACCATCCTCGAAAAGGCCGCCAAAGACGATGCCGAGAAGGCCAAAAAAGCCCTCGAAGAAGCTGGCGCTACTGTCGAACTCGCCTAGTTCCAGATATAGATTCGATTCTAGTCGATTTCGATCCTTCGAACCGTCCGGATTACTCCGGACGGTTTTGATTACTTGACATACTATGTTATAATATTATTTGACTATGAATAGCTATCTCCCACCTGAGTCACAAGGCGACTTTGCTCGTGCAGATCTTATTGACACAATCAAACGCGTATTTGCGGCTGGCGAAGACCTCATAAAACACCCCGGCATATATGGTCTTCCGAATGATTTTGAATAGCTTTTCCACAGAAATCCTCCAAAAATTGACTTGACTATTGTGGTATGGTAGGCTTGAGGAAAAGGGAGCAGACAAACACTCATCCAGAGCCAACCGTGGAGACGGACAAGAGAAACCAGAGAGACAAATACCAATCATGGCAGATGTAGCAGACAAACAAATCAAACGACTTCGGGCACTGATTCAGGAAGCCGAAACCAGCCTGGCCGCAGCCACTGAGCTGCTTGTCAGCCTGGTCGGTGACGATGCCATGATAGCCCCGATCGCCAAGCAAGATGACAATATGGGCAAAGTTATTGAAGGCGTGTTCGACGGCCAAAACATGGTTGGCTCCGACGGTAAAACATATCCGGTGCCAGCCAATTACGCCAGCAAGTCCAAGCTCGTCCAGGGCGACATCCTTAAGCTCACCATCGCCGATGATGGCTCATTCCTGTACAAGCAGATCGGCCCCATTGCTCGCAAACAAGTGGTCGGTACGCTCAAACTTGAGGGCGGACACTACTTTGTCGATGTCGCCGGCAAGCCATACCGCGTACTGCTCGCCAGTGTCACTTACTTCAAAGCCAAGCCCGGCGACCAGGTCAGTGTCAACCTCCCCGAAGACGACAGCCAGGCCGAATGGGCCGCGCTCGAAGCCGCTTTATAGACTGATCCATTAGTACAAATCTTACAACGCCCCCTGACAGCATAAACGCGTATAATAGTAAGCGAAATGGGGCAGGCATTATATCGAAAGTATCGTTCGAGATCACTTGAAGAGGTGGTCGGTCAAGAGCATATCACCAATACGCTCAAACAAGCACTCAAGTCCGGACAAATAAGCCACGCCTATCTATTTAGCGGTCCGCGTGGCGTCGGCAAAACCTCGATTGCTCGTATTCTGGCACATGAGCTCAATGGGTTTGCATACGACGATGCGACATATCTCGACATCATAGAGATCGACGCCGCCAGTAACCGCCGGATCGACGAAATTCGAGAGCTCCGTGACAAAGTTCATATCGCCCCCAGCAGTGGTACATACAAAGTCTACATTATCGACGAGGCCCACATGCTGACGCGTGAGGCCTTCAATGCACTCCTCAAAACTCTCGAAGAACCGCCAGCACATGCCATATTCATCCTGGCGACCACCGAAGCGCACAAGCTCCCCGACACCATCATCAGCCGCACACAGCATTACACTTTCAAGCCTGTCGAACAATCAAAAGTCATCGAACACTTACGCCATATCGCTGATTCCGAAAAAGTCAGCATCACCGATGACGCTCTTGAGCTGCTTGCCGCTTATGGCGAGGGGTCCTTTCGTGACAGTATCAGCGTACTCGACCAGGCGCGCAGTGCCGGCTCGGGTTCCGAACATCCGATTGGCGCCGATGAGGTACGTTCACTGCTCGGTATTGCACCGCAGGCAGCCATCAACCAGTTGCTCACGCTCGTTTCAAGCCGTGCGGCACCCAGCGCGATCTTCGAGCAGCTCGGCTCTCTGTACGATCAGGGGCTCCAGGCATCTGCGCTCGCCTCGCAGCTTGCAGCCCAGCTTCGAAACAATCTCGCGCAAGGCCAAGGTAATCTGCCGCCAGCCCAAGCTCTCGCGCTACTGCGGTCATTACTCGAAGTATCAGCCTCGCATGATCCTGAGCGTTTACTTGAGATATGCCTTCTGGAAGCCGCTGCGCCAGCAGGCACCACCGCGGTTAATATATCGCCAGCACCAGCACCTCCCGTAAGTGAGCCGCAAGGCACGCCACGCGCACCAGCCGCTCCAATCACCGCACCGCCCAAGCCCAAACCAGCAACCGTAGCGCCGACGGCTACAGCTTCCGAGCAATCACCCCCAGATATTATTACCTCTACCGCTACACCGGCTCCCGAATCTCCTGTCCCAAATCCAAAGACCGCGGTTCCGTTTGACGCCGCTATCTGGCCCGAAGTACTAGCCGACATCAAAAAACAATACAACACCGTATACGGCGTACTCCGAATGGCAACTCCGATCTTCACCCCCGAAGGCATTGAGCTACAGTTCAAGTTTCAATTCCATCAAAAGCGCATCAACGAAGTCAAGAACAAACAAATTATCGCAGACTGTATCCAAAAACTTACCGGTAACGATGTAGCTATTACTTGCATTTATGTCAAAGACGCCGCGCCCGGCGGAGCACCGGCCACCAGCGACCCGAATGCCGTCGACAACATCAGTAATATATTCGGTGGGGCAGAGGTATTATAGTAATGGCAGAATCTTCGAGCAACCGTCGTGGTGGTCGCCAGCGGTCGTCCAACCCATCCAACCCGGATTCAGCCGAGCAACCACAAAATCTTGACGCCGAAGCCAGCCTGCTGGGCGCCATCCTGATCGACGCTGATGCCATCGTCAAAATCGCGGATATTATCAACGCCGATGATTTTTTTGACGCACGCAATATGCACATCTACGAGGCCATCGTCCAGCTCTATGAAAAACGCTCGCCCATTGACGTACTCACACTGTCGGACCAACTCAAAGCCAACGGCTATTTGGACATGGTCGGCGGACCTCAATACCTGACCGAACTCACCAATTTCGTGCCGACCGCTGCGCATGTCGAACAATACGCCGAGATTGTCGCACAAAAAGCCATGCGCCGCCGGCTTATCCATACATCAAGCGAAATCAGCGGATTAGGCTACGATGAATCACGCAGCCTCAAGGAGCTCATCGAAGAAGCCGAAACCCGGCTATTCCAGGTTAGCCAACAGCACGTCAAGCAGACCGTTGTGTCTATCGAAGATATCCTGACCGAGAGTTTCGACCGCCTAGACGAACTTCACAAAGACAAGCAAAAAATCCGCGGCATCCCCACCGGTTTCAAAGATATTGACGACACGCTGGCCGGCTTGCAACGCTCCGACCTGTTTATCCTCGCCGCCAGGCCCTCAATGGGGAAAGCGCAGCCGCTCGATGCCCACGTTCTTACTACCACCGGCTACAAACGTATGAGCGATGTCCGTCTTGGCGATAAACTGGCCTCAGTCGACGGCGCGCCTTCGGCCGTAACAGGCATTTTTCCGCAGGGTACCGAACAAACATACGAAGTCTCATTTTCCGATGGCCGCAGTGCCGAGGTATCCGGCCAGCATCTCTGGAAAGTCAATTATAGAGGCTGGCCGGAACCTCGCATTCTCACCACAGATGAAGTCACCGCACTTCTGACTCGCAAACGCTACCACAAACGACTATGGGTCGATATGTTCAACGGTTCATACGGTCATTCGGAGTTTTTGCCAATTGCACCCTGGGTGCTTGGTATGCTCATTGGGGAGGGCGACTTCGGTTCGCTCCGCTTCTCTACAGCCAGCGAATTCGTGCTCGACCGTATGACAACCGAACTTAGTGAACAACATAAGCTGAGTCACGCCGGCAACTATGATTACCGCATCGTCCAGGCCAGGGACCATTTCAAACCAGGTCTGCCAAGCCCGATGCGCGAACAGCTCAAGGCAATGGGCCTATGGGGTAAGCGCAGGTATGAAACATTCATTCCCGAGCTCTATAAACATGCCTCATATTACGCCCGGCTGGGATTACTACAGGGACTCCTGGACGCCGATGGGTGGGCCGATAAACACCGTACGGTACGATTTGCAACCTCCAGCAAACAGCTTGCCGATGACGTCCTTGATCTGGCACGCTCGATTGGCGCCTGGGCAACCATCAAACCAAAAGCCACGACCTTCACCCATAAAGGCGAGCGTAAGGTCGGCCTGCCGTCATTTGTTGTCAACATCACCCATCCCACTCCGGATATCCTGTTTTCAATACCGGAGAAGCGCATACGCACCACCGGTAAGGTAGCGCGGCGAAAGCTACCGACATTCGCAAGTATCACGCCGAAGCGCGTCGTGGCAACGCAGTGCATTAGCGTTTCACACCCGACTCATCTGTACGTCACCGACAACTACGTGGTCACCCACAATACGGCATTTGTGTTAAATCTGGCTCATAACGTCGCCGTCGACGCCAAAGAGCCGGTGCTCGTTTTTAGCCTGGAAATGAGCAAAGAGCAGCTGGTCGACCGCCTGCTCAGCATGCAGTCCGGCGTCGACGCCTGGGCGCTGCGTACCGGTAATCTGAACGACTCGGACTTCGAGAAGCTGGGGCATGCCATGGGCGTACTGAGTGAAGCCCCCATATACATCGATGATACGCCCGGTATTACCGTTAGCGATCTGCGCACCAAGGCCCGGCGCGAGGCCCATCTGCGACCACCCGGACTGATCGTCGTGGACTATCTACAGCTCATGAGCGGTGGCAGCCGCTTCGGCAGCACCGACAACCGTGTCAACGAAATCTCCGAAATCTCGCGTGGCCTCAAAGGAGTCGCTCGCGAACTTAACGTACCGCTGATTGCGCTCAGCCAGCTCAGCCGCTCCGTCGAAAGCCGCTCGCCCCAGATTCCCCAACTATCCGACCTTCGCGAATCGGGTTCCATCGAGCAGGATGCCGACATTGTCGCTTTTATTTACCGCGAGGATTACTATAACCCCGATACCGACCGTAAAAACCTCACCGACATCCTCATCAAAAAGCATCGTAACGGCGCTCTCCGCAATGTCGAGCTATATTTCGACAAAGATAAGCAGCGTTTCCGGTCACTTGATACCCATCACGGTGGGGGCGACCCATTCGCCTAGTGGGTTCTATTGGCGACACGATAGTAAGCTTTTCGGAAAATCGTATCAAACATAACCATTTTGAATCGTGTCCGCAGCCGGTTTTTGCTATACTAAAGCCCAGTAGCCGAGTAAGTCAGATTTTACTTATGAAATGGGTTCAATGAAAAAATTGCATCTTTTTATTTCCGAGAACGCACGTCAAATTATCGGCCTTGCCATCGGTGGACTACTACTGCTCGGACTTTTGTGGTTTCGGCTTGGTTCGCTCACTCATGGCCTAGCCGCCGACGTCGAAGTCGCAACGGCCGGCGCTATCGCCGAAGGCTGGAGAGGGTTACTAGAGAATCCTCTCAATCTGCCGTACCACCTCATTCAAAAAGCCGTGTACTACCTGGGGCATGATGGTATAACCTCGCTTCGACTTATCAGTACGATGTTTGCCATATTGGCGGCCGGTCTCTTTTACATCGTTGCCCGGCAGTGGCACAACGCGCGTATCGCGTTACTGGGCTCGTGGCTATTTATCAGCTCGGCCTGGTTTTTGCATATCGGCCGGCTTGGCACCCCCGAGATTTTATGGCTCGTCAGCACGCTTGCCATCGTAGTTCTCTTGACGCCCAACCGCAACGGCCGCCAAACCAAATTGGCCTTGCCAACGACATTACTTGGTTTGGCGGCCGTATTGTATGTTCCCGGCATGGTTTGGTTGGTGCTGGCCGGCATCCTCGTCCGCCGCAAGAATATCGCCGAAGCCTGGACTGCCACCAAGATGCTCTGGCTGCGGATCGTCAGTATCATGCTGGCTCTTGTCGCTCTTGCGCCGCTGGCGTACGGCCTGGTTCGTCACCCCACCTTAATCGGTGAATGGTTGGGTTTTGGTGCCGTCATGCCCTCACTACCCGAAATAGGCCAAAACCTGATTCACGTTCCTCTCAGCCTCTTTATCTATAGTTCGTTCGATGCGGTACACTGGCTTGGACGAATACCAGTCCTCAGTGTCTTCGAGATTGCCATGCTGATTATTGGAAGTTACTTCTATGCCAAGAACTTCCGCGCCGCCCGTACCCGGCTCATCGCCGTGCTGGCCGTCATTGGCTGGGCACTTGTTGGCATCATGGGGTTGACGGCCATCTCGTTGGTGCTGCCAGTTGTGTATTTGCTTATCGCCTCAGGAGTTGCCTACACTCTACACCTGTGGCTCAAGGTCTTTCCGAATAATCCCGTGGCCCGAACTATCGGTATCGTTATGATTATGCTAGCTATCTTACTAACCAGCATATACCAAACACGGAGCTATTTCGTGGCCTGGCGTTACAACGACAGCACAAGCGAAGTTTTCCGCACCCGACTCTGATATAATTTTCTGATACACTAGTAAGGTATCAGTTATCAATCCAGGCATCAGGCCTACAATTACAGGAGTAGTCATGTCCAAATTCGACCAAGCCAAGATGCTCATGCAAGTCCAGAAGATCCAGCGTGAGCTTAAGAAGCAGATCATCACCGTGGAAGCTGGAGATGGCGCAGTCAAAGTTGAAATCACCGGCGAGCAAAAAATCCGCAAGATTACCATCAACCCTGATTTCGTCGATCTCGAAGATATCGGGCAACTGGAGCGTTGGATTGAAGATGCCGTCAAAACCGCCATCCAGGAGAGCCAAAAGGAAGCCGCCGAAAAGATGCAGCCCATGATGGGAGCCCTCGGCAACCTCGGGCTATAACCGATTTCAGCATGCACGTATTGCCGCCAGCACTTCAGACAGTAATCGACGCGCTCGGCGGTTTGCCGGGTGTTGGGCCGCGCACTGCCGAGCGCTACGCCTATTACTTGCTCAAGCACGACCCCCATATGAGTGCCCGTATCGCCGATGCGCTTGGCGGATTGCACGCTAATATCGGCTACTGTCGCAAAACCTTCGCACTCATTCCGGCCGACCAGGAACTTTCCGATCTATACACTGATCCGCGTCGCGACAAACAAATGGTGGCCGTCGTGGCCGAACCATTCGACGTCGTTGCGCTCGAAAAAACCGGTCAATACCACGGCACCTACCACGTGCTCGGTGGGCTGGTTTCGCCAATCGATGGCATCGGCCCCGAACAATTGCGCATCTCCGAACTCGTACGGCGCATCGACGAAGACAATGTCCAGGAGATCATCCTCGCCACCAATGCCAGCGTGGAGGGCGAATCAACAGCGCTGTTTATTCAACAACAAATCGGTGACCGCCCGGTAACCGTCAGCCGATTGGCGCGTGGCCTACCGATTGGCGTGGATCTTGAGTACGCCGACCAAATCACGCTCGGCCGGGCACTATCCGGCCGCCAGGCCCTGCCAAAAGGAGCCGCATGACTCCCACTTATCCCGAGACTGCCGACATCAAATCATTGGTCGATAATGCGCGGCATATCGTCATCATCCAAGCCGACAACCCCGATGCCGACTCGCTGGGCAGCGCCCTGGCGCTTGAGCATATTCTCGGTGATCTCGGCAAAGAACCGTACTTGTACTGCCGTGTCCACATTCCGGATCATCTGCGATATCTCGAAGGGTATGACCGTGTCAGTGACGAGATGCCCGATCAGTTCGACCTTTCAATTATCGTTGACACGAGCGCCGATAGCCTACTTGAAGTCACGAGCACCGGTAGCGGTCGTCAAAAACTCGCCAGCAAACCCTGTATCATCATCGACCACCACGACACCGAGCCAAGCATATCGTTCAGCAGTGTAGTCTGCAATCAGTCAGCCGTTGCTACCGGCGAAGTTATCTACGAACTTGCACGCCAACTTGAATGGCCACTGAGCCCTTCGGCCGGAGAAATGATCTTAGCTTCCATCATGGCGGATAGTCTCGGCCTAACCACCGAAGCTACAACCAGCCGTTCGATCCGCATTATAGCTGAGCTCGTCGAAAAAGGCGCGAATATTCCAGCCCTCGAACAAAAACGGCGTCAGCTGATGCGTCGCTCGCCGGAAATCGTGGCCTACAAAGGCCGTCTGCTTGAGCGCATTCAGTATGACGCTGATGGACGCCTGGCCTTCGTAGTCATTCCCTGGGAAGAAATCAGAAGCTACAGTTATCAATATAATCCCTCGATGCTTGTCATCGAAGATATGCGCATGGTTACGGGCGTAGCAGTGGCGATTGCCTTCAAGATCTATCAGGATGGCAAAGTCACTGCCAAAATCCGCTGCAATTACGGTTTTGGCATAGCCGGCAAACTCGCCGAACAGTTCGGTGGCGGCGGACACGCTTATTCCAGCGGCTTCAAGATTACTGACGACCGGTCGTTTGAGGATATCAAAACCTCCTGTATGGCGGCGGCCGCGGAGCTGCTCGATGCCCTTCAGTAGTCTATACTAATACACACATAAGGAACGCCGCCATGAAACTCTATAACACGCTTACACGCACCATTGACACTATTGAACCGGTACAGCCGCCTAGGATTACCGTGTATACCTGTGGTCCTACGGTTTATGATTACGCCCATATCGGGCACTGGTTTAATTATGTACGTATGGACACGCTGATCCGTGTCCTGCGGCTGAACGGCTATCAAACCGACTGGGTCATGAACATTACCGATGTCGGGCATCTTGTCAGCGACGCAGATGACGGCGAAGACAAGCTCGAGAAAGGCGCCCGGCGCGAGGGTAAGACCGCTTGGGAGGTAGCTGAATTTTATACAGCCGACTTCCTGGAAGGCATGCGCGTACTTAGCATCAATACGCCGGACCACATTACCAAGGCTACTGAGCACATTGATGAACAAATTGACCTCATCCGCATACTGGAGCAAAAAGGCTACACCTACATCACCAGCGACGGCGTCTACTACGACACCGGCAAGTTTGAGGGCTACGCCGCCTTTGCCCGGCTTGATCTTGATAATCTCCAAGCCGGCGCACGTGTGCAATACAACACTGAAAAACACAATCCCACCGACTTCGCTCTCTGGAAGTTCAGCCCGGCCGGGCAAAAGCGCGATATGGAATGGGACAGTCCCTGGGGAAAGGGTTTTCCTGGGTGGCATATCGAATGCTCGGCCATGGCCATCAAATACCTCGGCGCAACACTCGACATTCATGCTGGCGGCATTGACCACATACCGATCCATCATACTAACGAGATCGCTCAGTCCGAGGCTGCCACGGGCAAGCGGTTCGCCAATTACTGGCTCCACAGCAACCACGTCACCGTCAATGGCGAAAAAATCAGCAAGAGCCTGGGCAACGGTATCCGTCTGCAGGAGATACTGGAGCAGGGAATCAGCCCCGAAGCCATACGGCTACATATCCTGGAGTCACACTACCGGTCACAAAGCAAGTTTAGCCTCGAATCTCTGCAATCAGCTCAGAATCGTCTAACCAATCTACGTGCGATGGCCGCGCGACGTCACCAGCCAAGCACATCCGGCGATAGCGTACAAACCGGACAGCTTGACGCGCTTCGCACTGCCATCCAAAACGCTTTGTCAGAAGATTTGGACACCCCAAGTGCACTAGCCACGCTCAGTCAGTTGGAAGGAATCATTGACACAGATGGCATCGGCCCGGAAACACAAGCCAGCTTCATCGGGCTTCTCGAATGGCTTGACAAGGCATTCGGACTTAACCTGGCCGTCGTGCCCGACATTAGCCTGGAACAGAAACGATTGATCACCGAACGCCAGAACGCACGTGTGGCCAAAGACTGGAAGAAATCAGATGAGCTCCGGGATGTGCTCGCCAGTCAGAATATTATAGTACGCGACACAGATCTCGGACCTATTTGGTCTTGGTCGCGGTAGAGCTTTTGCTTTTTTTGATCGTTTCCGCAACGACCGGAGCGGCGTCTCTATTAAGATAGCCGCGGTTCGCCAAAAAATCAAGCACAAGAATACGGATACAGCCAGCCACCGGGATAGCGAAGAGACCGCCAGCAAGCCCACCGAAGTTTATGCCAACAACAACCGCAATAAATACAAGCAGCGGCGACATATCAGTAGAGTTAGCCTGAATACGCGGTTGTACCAAATAATTCTCGATCTGTTGGTATAGTATGTAGTACGCAAGCACCACGATTGCCGACAGAGGAGAAGTGAAGAGTGCTACGATCGTCACAATAGTCGCGCCGATGGTATGTCCAACCATCGGAATGAGACCGCAAATAAAAATCACGACCATGAGCGCGATTGGATAACTAACATCCATGATAAAAAGCACCGGCACGATCAGAATTGCCGCGAAGGCCGCCAAAGTCACCTGACCATTGATAAAGCCTCGCACAACCCGATACATGTCCATGGCTAGTTTTTGAGTATGTTGGCGCTTGGGCTCGGGTACGAGCTCACGGAAAAACCTCAGCAATCTCGGACCCTCGATAAGCATCATAAATGTCATTACCAAAATAGTAAGCATCGCGATGATACTGCTGCCAACTTTGCCGACAGTGGCGAACGCCGCACCGCCGGCGCCTTTCAGGCGCTCAGTCAGCTCGTTGGACAACGAATCAAGCTGGCCCTCAAGGTTGTAGGTGCGTATAAAACGGCCGAGATCGGTATTCTGGTCGTGCAGGTCACCCACAAGGCCAGGCACGGAGCTGACAAAAGTCTGAGTCTGCTTGACAAGCGGCGGTGCGATACTGGCCACGAAGCCGGCGAACAACAACACTACAATCACGAACGAGATCGTCGTAGCTACGGTACGCTGTCCTTTGAGCTTGCCGGGCAGATGTGCGGCGATCCAGTGCACCGGATGATTGAGTGCCAGCGCCAAAAAGAATGCCGTGAAGATCAATATCAGCGCGCCAGCAGCAACCTTGACTGCCATAATAAGCAAGAGCGTCGCGACCGCCAAACCAATAAGCCTCAGCACGGTTCGCGTGCTGACCGTAACTTCGACGGCAGGGATATCTTTACCGCCGCGGTTAAATAACGTGAACATGACTGTATTGTCTCACGAATTAAGCCCGTAATCCAGGCGTCATTTATGGCGCAGGCTTATGCTGGACGTCCGATACACTTCGATTAGTTGCCGGCCTACGGCCGCGACGTCAAACTCCTCGATGTAGCCGGACTGCCAGGCCCGGGCCGAAGCTACAGCTTCCACATCATCAAGATAGGAACGTATCTTAAGAGATAAGGCCCGGGCATCGTTTACAGCAAAAAGCTGATCGGAATGAGGCGCGAGCACCGTCCTATAGCCCTCGTTGTCGGCGCCGAGAACAACCGGATGGCCGGCAGCCATGGCTTCGAGTAAAACGATACCGAAGCTTTCGCCGCCACTGCTTGGAAACACAGCCACATCAGCAGCGCGCAGATAGCCCGGCTTGTCAGCCTCGCTAATATAGCCGGCGAATTGTACGCAATGATCAATACCGCTTGCGTGTGCATATTCTTTGAGTTCGGTCTCGAGTGGACCGCGGCCGCAGATAACAACCCGGAGTTTACGCTCCGGATCGGTCATTACGATGTCTTTGATGGCCTCCAGTAACATCCGACAGCCCTTGCGCGGTACCAAGCGGCCCAGAAACACAATAACCGGGCCTTCACCGCCCATGACTATCGGCCGGGCGTGTGCGAACCGGCCGACGTCCACCACGTTTGGCAATATCCGGCTCTCGATGCCGTACGTATCAAGGCCGAAATCCCGAGCGGCGCTGCTAACGCTCAACATCCCGTTAAAACGAGCGAGCGAGCGCCGGGATGCCGCGGCGAGCAGCCGCGTCGCATATCGCACCGCACTTCGGTGCGGTGCGATATGAAATGTGCCAATCACCGCCGTAGACGGCGGTGCGAGCCGTATAATCCGACCGGCCAAAAATGGACTGTACGGCACCTGGACATGCAGCACATCAAACTGCTCGGCTGCCAGGAGCTCCCGGATACGGTGCGCCGAAGTCGGCAAAGGCATGGACATACGGTTGCCATTGAAGCGCACGCCAACATTCCGGCTCAAGCTATGAATGTGGGGAATATCGGTCCGAGAGGTCTGACCAACCAGATAATGCACCTCGTGGCCTTCCCGGCGCAGCCAGGCCCCAAGTGTCAAGATATATTGCTGCACGCCGTCAGTACTGTCGAGCGTGTCGTCAAGAACAAAACCAATTTTCACTGTGTGCGTCGCCCCCTCATATCATGTGAGTTATACAAGCTCGGCTACGGGCGTGGCAGCTTTGTGCGCCGTTCTATAGACTCGTTCGTATTCATCAACGATTGCCGGATAATTGAATTGCTTGACATAGGATAAACCCCATTTACGCCACAGCCGACGAAGACCCTCGTCGTGCAACATGACATCCATCCGTCTCGCAAACTCAGCCGGCTCTTTGGGATTGACGAGTGAAATCGAGCCGAGCTCTTGCATTACCGAAGCATACCCCGGATTATTGCCAGCCACCGTCACCAAACCGCTGGCCATAGCCTCTAGTAACACGATCCCGAAACTTTCGCCGTACAGAGCAGGGGCGCAAAACAGGTCCGCGGACCGGAGCAGCTGATGCTTTTGGGCATCGGATACATACCCCAAAAACGTAACATTCGGAAGTTCTAATTCTTCGACCTTGTACTCGAGCTTGCGGCGATCCGGCCCGTCCCCGGCAATCACCAGCTCCACATCGGAGCAGGTTTCGACAAGTTTTTGGTATGCGCGCAGCAGATGAATGACGCCCTTGCGGCGCTCCAAGCGGCCAAGAAACAGGATTGTTTTTACCGGCTTATGAATATCGGCAAACGAGGCCGGCGGCTTAAAATCCGACAAATCGATACCATTGGGGATAATCTCTACCGGCGCATCTGTCATACTGCGCACATACTCGGCTGCCGCCATTGACACCGCCGTCAAGCAATCAAGGTGCCGCAGTACAGCCGCAGTATAGGGGGCCACTACCGTGGCGAGTGTCCGGCTCATGACTGTTTCGGGAAGCTTGGCGTGAAAGGTGGCTATATTTATAGCCTCGGACCGACTCAGGATCTGCCGGCTCAACATCGGAACCCATGGCTCGTGAAAATGTAAAATATCAAAGTTTTCACGGCCAAGCATCTCGTCGATCAGCGCCATGTCTTTGGCTGCCGAAATCTGCGCCGTAGTGGCTAGTGGCGACCTAAAATCGGCCGCGCCACCCACAAAAATCATTTCCTCCGTACGAAACTCATCGGCCATTTCCCGGGGCTCGGGCGTAATAATCCGCACCTCATGACCACGTCCTGACAGCTCTTTGTACATAGCCCTGACAATCTCTTGTACGCCACCGCCTTTGGTAATATTATACGGACAAATAAGGCCGATCTTCATGAACTCAGTATATCATGGGTGATTATCACCGAGGGTCGGCCCGGGATTCAGGGCAGCTCATGCAGCGCCTGGCGCAAACTCTCCGGCATGAACGGTTCAGCCATTTCAGCATCGGCCACCACGCTGGGCGCGTGATTGGGAACATCAATTGCCGCGCCATAAAAATCATTAAAAATCACCCGAAAGTGCTGTTCTACCATCGTATTATCAAAATAATGATCATGAGCGGTAGATACATGCCACACGGGCAGGTCAACACGTACCTTGCAATTGTCGACCATCAAAAACTGATGCGCCGTCGACCAATGCGTGCTGACGTCATTGGCCTGCCATAGTTTGATTTCGACACCCATCATAGCGTCAAACTCTGTTTTGTCAGTAATCTGTTTGAACTTGTGCTTGCCGCTATAGGTATGCGAGTAAGCAAGCCGGAGCACTGGGGCCGTCAGAAAAATATGCCGGATTATCCAGGCTACCGGCTTCTGAGACAGTATGACCGTACCTATACGGTATATACGCATTCTCGCAGGTGAAAACAGGAAATCCTGATGATGCGCAAAACCCACCAAGCTAATGAGCAGCTCGACCTTTGATGTCAGCTCAGGATAGCGTTGCAGCATCCTCGTCACGATCACGAACCCAAAACTCATACCGGCAATGACTACCTTTTTACGCCGGTAACGCCATTTGATAAACGCCGCCAGATAGTCCGCCAGGTTATCAATAGTCGGCTTCTGGCCGATCTTATAAAAACTATCCATACCACCGAAGCCGGGCAAATCAGGCATAGTCACACTTCCGAACTGCGCGAACACTTCCATGAGCCCCCACCACCGTTCAAGCGTAGAATGATGGCCGTACACGAACAACAGCTCACGCTTTTTGCCATTAGACTCCATGGGTATGTGGAGCATGCGTCCTTCAAGTCCATTGATTGCGAGTGGTACGATATAATCCGCCGGGTTGCGTTTTGTTTTGTCAGCCATATCAATATGACTGTAACGCATTTTTAAGTCATCGACAATAAAGCGTATACTAAGTTTACATGAAACAAAAACGCCGTATTATCCTCGCTATCATATGCGCCCTGGTTATTGTTGGCTTGCCACTACTGTGGCTTGTCCATGGATCGGCGCCGTCTTCCAAAAACATCAAACAAACCAAAACAGCGTCGAAAGGTACAAGCGCTGAAGCCACAAGAACCCCGGACGCAACAGGCTTCAACAAATCGCAGTTCTCAACCGATGATCCGAGCAGCATCTGGGTCGTGGTAAATAAGCAACGGCCATTATCACCCAAAGCGTATGCGCCTGCCGATCTGGTAATCTTGCCGGGCGGCCAGTATATGCGCAGCGAAGCAGCCGCCGCGCTTAACAGTATGATTGCCGCGGCCAAAAATACCGGTCACACCATTACCGCCGCCAGTGCCTATCGGTCATACGACACGCAGGTAGCAGTCTACGGCAGGGAAGTCCAAGCCAACGGCCAAGCGGTCGCCGACACTCAGAGCGCCCGGCCCGGCTACAGCGAGCACCAGACCGGCCTGGCAGTCGATATTGCCGGAGGCGGCTGTAGTATTGAGGATTGTTTCGGCGAAACCGCCGAAGGCAAATGGGTTGCCGCCCATGCGCATGAATACGGGTTTATCATGCGCTATCCGCCGGGCAAGCAATCAGTAACCGGGTACCGCACCGAAGCATGGCATTTTCGGTATGTCGGCGAGGCGCTGGCTACCGAGCTGCATCGCACGGGTATTCTGACGCTTGAAGAATTTTTCGATCTCGGAGCGGCACCCGATTACTGAACCTGCGTTAGCGGCGCTCGCATTGCTCGCTCGCGGCCAGCAGGCTTCGGATAATAACGCGAGCCATCTG
>JBDHUK010000020.1:0-14092 GCA_039809165.1 Saccharimonadales bacterium (SeqCode)
CATTCACGCGCAGTATAAACAACGCCACCACCGGCGCCGCCAGGATGACTATAAGCATAATTTGCGGATCCATACCTACGCTTACTATACCATAACCGCTTAGACTCACCCCATATCGGGGTCTAAGACATAACATTCTGAATCGCCCTAACCTACGGTGCCGAGCCTGAGCGTGGGCAGGTTTAGATGTTATGTCTTTAGATATCGAGGGTTTGGCCGGGACGCAGGCCCTGGGCTTTTATCGTTCCCTCTGGCAATTCGATAACTTGGGAGGCTTGCGCGCAGTAGGTTTGAGGATAACTGGACGGTGTCATCTTGGCAACCGCGCTAACGATGCGGCCTTCTGTGTTTAACCAGATAACATCGATATTGAATTTCATGTCCTTCATCCAAATGCAGCGCTGATTAGCGCTGCCATAGTCGAACAGCATGCCGCTGTTCGCGCCAAGACCGGCGCGGCCGCTCAGGCCGCGCTCCAAAGCGTCGGCGCTCGTGACGCGCTCCAGCACGTATGACTGCGCCGACGCACCTTGTCCCAGGGTAATGGTTTTTGTTGACGTTGACGGCCGGCCAACGAGCAGCGCTATACCTATGGCGATAAGCGCAATGATCACAAGCGCAAGTACGAACAGCCCCACCGCTCGGATGCGAGGGCGAGCACGCCCTGCTTCAGGCACCGACTTTATCTTTTCGGGGTTTGGCTTTGGCGGTTCGCTCGACATATTCAATAATTTTAGTCGCAACATCGCGCTTTGTCACCTGTTCAGGTGTTTTGATACTGGCAGAAGAGTTGACTTCAAGCACTTTGGAGCCGTCTTTGGAACGCATCATATCCACGCCGCATACCGGCAAATTCATGGCTTTGGCTGCCTTGACGGCCATCTTCTCCTCTTCGGGAGTCAACTTCACCGCTTTGCCAATGCCGCCCTGGTGAGTGTTAGAACGAAAATCATCATCGAGACTAACGCGTTCGATACTTGCAACCACCCGGCCGCCCACCACGAGCACCCGGATGTCGGTACCAGCCGACTCCTTGACAAATTCCTGAACCATAAAGTTTACACCTTCGACGTAGAAGGCCTGCATTACCGCCACGGCAGCTTTTTTGGTTTCGGCAAGTACGACGCCGTTGCCATGCGTACCCCGGGCAACCTTGATAATTACCGGCGCACCGCCAGCGAGTTCAACGACCTCATCGAGGTTAGCGGTTTCACGAGCAAATACCGTCTTGGGGATGCCCACGTCCTGGCGTGCCATAATCTGGTAACTCCGCAACTTGTCGCGCGAGCGGCTGATAGCGATAGAGCTCGCCGTCGTAAAGCTCCCTTGCATTTCAAACTGGCGTGCCACCGCCGTGCCGTATTTGGTATAACTGGAAGCAATCCTCGGGATAATCGCGTCGAACCGCGGCAACGCCTCCCCCTTGTAGTATATGACTGGTTTGCTTCGCTCCATCGTCATATAACACTCGGCATAATTGATAACGCGTACCTCGTGACCGCGCTCACGCGCCACTTGCCTCAAACGCTTTGTGGTGTAGTTCGCAGGCCCTTTCGATAAAATTGCAATTCTCATACTCGCGTCCTCATTCTCTCACTCTATACTTAAGGAGATTATATGTCATCCTCATCTAACGCCACATCAACCACAAAACGATCTTTCAGGACACGACGGCCGATCAGGATGGGATTTTTCATCGTAGATCGGTCACTCAAGGTAACCACCACTGGGCACGCTATTCCCTGGACGATCACCTCTGTCTTGAAGCTGTAACGCATTTCAGGAAGCCCGTTTGAACTTCTGATCTCCTGTATAAAAAAGTCCTTGATGCGTTTCGTGTGTTTGCCCGGGTTGTTCAGCGGCATTTTCGGGGATGCGACGATATCAAACACCAGTTCGTCCTTGCTGTCCACCGTTCTCTCGATACGAATATGCTCAGCGTGAACCGTAGAAGTATAGGCGCCTGTATCAATTTTTGCAACCGCCCTCTGGATATCCAGAGCCGGCACCGAGACATACGCGCGGCGGCCAATGATGTTGCGCTGGGATTTTTTGCGGTTTCCGCTCAGGTTTTTTGCCTTACGGTTCATTGCCTGGGCAAACGCCGCTTTGTTCTCTGTCGTGTGGGCGCCGGAGACGATCTGTGAGCCCTGATTAACCTCAAGAATGTACGGTTTGCCAGTCCGGATATCTATCAGAATATCAACACCAGCAATCTGTAGTCTTGCGGCACGGGCGGCATCCCGTGCCAGATTCGCCAGTCCGGCCGGAATCTCATCTGATGGAATATACTGAGCGCTGCCGCCGGCTGAGATATTGTTCAAATGGCTCTGACCGCTGCCCACTCGCTTGATCACAAAACCAACACCATCGATATAATACCCGAGACGATAATCGCCATCGTTTGGAATATACTTTTGACACACAAACCGCAGGTCGGCGTGCTCGGCCAGCAGTGGCGCTAATTCTTCAGCGTTAATCAAAAAATTATGCTTGCCCTTGGCACCCACAATATCCTTGACGATAAACCGCTCTCCAAGAAATGCCCCATACCGGTCCCGGACCGCTTCAAGCAGCTTGCCGGGGTTGCGCACATAGAGCGTCGCTGGCACGGGCAGTCCGCTGCTCCACATTCGGAAAGCACTCGCCAGCTTGGACACACCCATACCAAGTGGTAGCTCGTCAATAAAAGCAACCCCACGACGCTGCAAATAAATCGCCAGCGCAGCCGCCTCTTCCGGCATAGCCTCCCAGGTTTTTAGGTACACAAAATCGGCATCGCCAATATCGATGCCGCTTACCAGGTCCGTGACGCCAGCCGTGCCGTTCTCGTCGATCCAGTACGCCAGGTTCTCAAGCGCGACGGTAGTTATATCGGCGTCCGGCAAACAACCCACTGCCTGGAGTTTGGATGCGAATCCATCGTACCGGTTACTGCCGGGTTTGCCCTCGGTAGTAACCACAAAAACAACTTTCTTGCGAGCCTTCATGGCTATACGCCGCCCACTCTCTGCTCAAAATAGTCAAGCAACGCAGACATTTTGTGGTTCACTTCGGCACCGATCTCGATTTGCGGCGTTTGATTCACCTCAAGAATATAGTGCTGCCCATTGTTTTTGTCGATGATCAGATCAACCCCGGCAAATTCGCTGCGGCCCAGCCGCGCGGCGGCTCGCAGAACGTCCTCACGAGCAACATGGGGCAAGCTATCCACTGGAATAACCACGCCTTCGCCGCCCTGCGACGTGTTGTTTACATGCGTATGAGCATCAGCGGCTCGAGAACGCTCTAGTACGAGCACGATCTCGCCGCCCATCACGAGACAGCGGTAATCACGATCGTTCGGTATAAACTCCTGCACGACAAACCGTAAATCTTTATGCTCGTCAAGAATATGCTCAAATTCCTGGTAGTTTTGGGCCAGAAAATTATTATGACCTCCATAGCCATCAGCGGCCTTAACCACTAGCGGAAAATGAAGTGGAGGGTGATTTCTGAAAACGTCGCGTAGTATACGATTACTGCTCGTAAACGTACGTGGCAACGAGATACCGGCATCAGCCAGCTTGGCGATTTCACCAACCTTCGTAAGCGGCATTGCCGTCAGTAGCTCGCGGCTAAAAAACGGAACACCGGCGCGATCGGCATACAGCGCAACAGCCAGCGCCTGTTCGGGCGCTTTGTACCAAAGTTCAAAATATACCAGGTCAACACCGGCAATATCTTTGCCGGTCAGGCTCTCCCGAATACTCAGCTGATTATCCACGACACATATCTGCATATCACTCAGGGCGCCGCGATGCAGTTCGAGCGCTCGTCCTTTGGCCGCCTCGCGCAGACGCTCAAATAGCATCTCGATGTAACGACGCTTATGGCTTCTATAGCTGAATAGCACGAGTACTTGTTTCGTTTTCATATCCACAAGTTTATATTAGAGGGTTGCGCCGCCACCTCTCATTATGAGTGAGCTGCGATTAGATTACCCTCCGGATACACCGAATGATCAAAAAAATAGATTCCGTCATTTTCAGCACCAAACGAGTCAGCAAGCCCGAATAATCCCCGAGCTAACGCCTTCAAGCGATCAAGGTCAATCTCCTCAGGATTTGTTACTTCGACAGTTTTGATTACGGACGGCAGAAGACGTGCATTTTCACCGAATATCGCAGCCTGTGCGCCAGACAGCATAACTGTAGGGTCATTATGCTCTAAACTCGGTAGTTGGTTTATTTGAACACCAAGATTGCCTAAAACAGTGTCGAATGCAGGCATATCTGGGATGTCCCCAACTGAGGCCGAGAATGACAGAACCGTACTTCCTACGGCCCTCAGGCCTTCAAAATCATAATCCGGATGGTTTCTTTGAAATTTAAAATCAAGCCTGGATACTACTTGTAGAATATCGGCCTCATTTCCATATCGTATTGAACTTCTCATAAACGCATTATAACACACTTGTAACATTTATGCAAGTGTACCTCGGCTAGACGGCCCCGGATCAGCCCCAAAATTTACGCTTGCCGCCAGACTGTGTGGCACCACTTTGGAACTCTTCTAAAAGCTCCTGTTGACGCTTGCTCAGCTTGGTCGGAGTATCGACGAGTATTGTGACGATGTGAGCGCCCCGGTCACCCTCGCCAGCCGAACGACCGCCGCGTAATCGAGGCACGCCATGGCCGCTAAGCTTGAAATCACTGCCAGATTGCGTACCGGCCGGCACCTTCATACGCACCGGACCGTCAACAGTCGCAACTTCGATCTCAGTACCGAGCGCCGCCGCCGCCATATCGACATGCTCACTGCTTAAAATCAGCTCACCCTCGCGCGTAAATTGTTTGTGCGGTTTGACGCGAATATTTACGTACAAGTCGCCCTTTGGACCGTTCGCAACCGCTTCGCCGTGCTCACGTAATCGAACGGTCGCGCCATCATCAATGCCGGCCGGGATTTTCATCTTGACTGCCTGACGCTTGGCTTGCGTGCCCTTGCCGCCACAAACCGAGCAGACCCTTTCAGGGATTTTACCGCGGCCCTGGCATTTCGGGCAGACACTGGCCTGCTGGATATTACCGAACACCGTCCGGGTCACGCTCACCACCTGACCTGAGCCACTACACTGATCGCATGTCTTGAGTTCGTAGCCAGGTTCGACGGTCGTACCTTTGCAGTGCTCACAGGTATCTTCAAGATTGAGATTCAGCTCAACCTCAGTCCCGAACACTGCCTGTTCAAAACTGATCTCGACCTGGGTTTCGACGTCGCGCCCTCGCGACGGTTGGCGGCGGCCCTGGCCGCCGCCCCCGAAGAAGCTGTTAAAGATATCGCCGAGTCCCAGGTCGCCAAAGTCAAAATTAACGTTTTGACCGCCCTGGCCATTAAAACCACCAAAACCTTCAAAGGGATTGCCGCCGCCGTTTCCTCCGACGCCAGCGTGCCCGAACTGGTCATAGCGCTGGCGCTTGCTCGGGTCCTTCAGGACCTCGTAGGCTTCGTTGATTTCTTTGAACTTGGTCTCGTCGCCGCCACGATCAGGGTGGTGTTCAATGGCGGCCTTGCGAAAGGCCTTCTTTATTTCATCGGCACTGGCTGACTTGCCGATACCGAGTATCTCGTAGTAATCTCGCTTGGTTGCCATGGTTTACGCTCTCTATCTTTACTAGCTTAGAAAACTAGCACTCGTATGTCAAGAGTGCCAGGCTATACTTTTACGGTGTGGACGTGCTCATCCCGTGACGACAAATGCTGTGCATGTTGGTGATACTTCGGGAGATGATGACTTTCGTGGCGGCCCTGAAAGTCACGCGTCAACTGCTCTCGGTTATAGGACACCAATACATCGGTCGCCTTGACGATAGCTTCGTTAACCTCTTCTTCAAAACACATATACGAAATCCGGGCGCCGCTCTTCCGGGCTATGTCGAGCGCCGGAATCATATCAGCATCACTACTGAGCACCACAATATCACGAACTTTGTCACGCGTCGCCGCCATGACTATCTCGGCCGCCAAGCGAACATCCACGCCTTTTTCTTGTAGAACCATTGTGCGACGACCACAATGATAGCATCGGTTACTCTGCTTGACCTTGAGATTACCGGCCCTCACTACTTCTATATGTTGGCGCTCAAGCATGGCAGTCCAGTGGCTATGCGCTTCCATAATAGAGTGTATCTTGTGCGTCAAGAGCTCCGGTATTTCAAAATCCGGCTCAACGATATTAGTCGTGTAATAACGGATAATCGTCGGTTCCTGACGTAGTGCCTGTGCAACGAGATGCCTGATATCCACCGAATAGACATCATCTCTATCGCGGATTAATTTTTCCTGAAACAAGACCTCCACTAACCGGTGTCTGAGGTTTTCGCCGTCGATGAATACGTGCACGCGCACTTCCTATCTATTTTGTTTGGTGTTGTTTATATTGTAGCAGTCTATGGACATGTATCGGTGGGTATAAGACCAAGACTCTGGGATATCGAGTCAACCAGCTCTAGATCGTCAGGAGTAAAAATCGGAGGTTCACCCGTCATTTCGGCGGCTGGCTCCCGGCCAACCATCTTGGTCAGTTCTCCGCCCGGTGGCTGGCCCGATATCCCGTGGTCTGACAGCGTGATCTCAACGCTATCACTGAAGCCGCGAACATTCTCGTCATTAACCCGTAAAGACCAAAGCGCACCATACTTTTGCAATAATATATTCCCTATACCATCGCGAGTAACACTAATTGCCGCGCTGGATTGACCGGTAAGCTGCTCTTTGTAGTGCTCGTCCATGAAGCCTTTGATACGGAAGAGCCCACGTACAATCTGGTGTTCTAACTCGGTTCTTTCAGGTGAGGGTAAGTTTTCGGTCATAGTAATGCAATTGTACAATAAATTGCACTATTTCTCATCAACCACTTCGCCTTCGACGGTATCGCCGCCTTTGGACTTGCCGGATTTTTTGTCATCCGCCTTGTCAGTACGCTTGGCAGTTGATTCGCCCTCATCAGCATCACCCGACTTGGCAGCGTCTTCTTTTGCGGCTTGCTCGTACATTTTGGCGCCGATCGGCATCAGTATATCGTTCAGCTCCTTGGCAGCCTTTTCGAGATCTTCTTTGGAAGCCTTTTCGTCCTTGACAACCTTCTGAGCTGCTTCGACAGCATCATCCAGGGCTTTCTTGTCATCATCGCTCAGTTTGTCGCCATTATCGTTCTTGAGTTTTTGCGCCTGGTACACGGCGCTATCGAGCACATTGCGAGCTTCGATCGTCTCTTTGCGCTGCTTGTCTTCTTCGGCATGAGCTTCGGCGTCTTTGGCCATCTTTTCGACTTCCGTTTTGTCGAGATTGCCGCTACCCTGGATGGTGATGCTCTGTTCCTTGCCGGTGCCCTTGTCCTTGGCACTGACATGCAGGATGCCGTTGGCGTCGATGTTGAAGGTCACTTCGATCTGTGGAATACCACGAGGGGCTGGTGGGATGCCATCGAGCACGAAGCGGCCGAGACTCTTGTTGCCGTCGATCATGTCGCGCTCGCCTTGGCCGACGTGGATCTCCACCTGCGGCTGGTTATCAGCGGCAGTACTAAAGACTTCGGATTTGCTGGTTGGGATCGTGGTGTTGCGTTCGATGAGCTTGGTCATGACGCCGCCCATCGTCTCGATACCGAGGCTCAGTGGAGTTACGTCCAGCAACAGGACATCCTTGACATCACCCTGTAGCACACCACCCTGGATAGCAGCACCGACAGCTACCACTTCATCGGGGTTCACGCCCTTCATCGGGTCCTTGCCAAAAATCTTCTTGACCTGTTCCTGGACGGCCGGCATACGGGTCATGCCACCGACCAGTACCACGGCGTCGATGTCGCTGGCCTTCAGGCCAGCGTCTTTGAGGGCCTTCTCGCAAGGGGTGGCCGTCTTGGCAATCAAGTCGGACACCAGGCTCTCAAGTTTGGCGCGAGTCAGCTTGTGCTCGAAGTGCTTCGGACCATCGGCGTCAGCGGTCAGGAACGGCAGATTGACATCAACTTCCTGGGCCGTGCTGAGCTCGATCTTGGCCTTTTCAGCTTCGTCACGCAGGCGTTGCATGGCTGCCTTGTCGTTGCTGATATCAATGCCGTGCTCTTTTTTGAACTCGTCCACGAAGTAGTTAACGATGGTGCGGTCAAAGTCGGCACCACCCAGGTGGGTATCACCGTTAGTCGATTTGACTTCAAACACACCATCGCCGAGCTCCAGGATAGACACGTCGAAAGTGCCGCCACCGAGGTCGTAGACGGCAATCTTTTCGTCCTTTTTGTCGGCTTTGTCGAGGCCATAGGCCAATGCGGCCGCGGTCGGCTCGTTAATAATGCGCTTGACCTCAAGACCGGCAATCTTACCGGCGTCTTTGGTGGCCTGACGCTGAGAGTCATCAAAATACGCCGGGACAGTGATGACCGCTTCGGACACGGTGTCGCCCAGGAAGCTCTCGGCATCCGCCTTGAGTTTGCCGAGAATCATGGCGCTGACCTCTTCGGGGCTGTACTCTTTGTCGCCCATTTTGACCTTGACGCCATTGCCGGACTTAACGATTTCGTAGCCCATCAGCTTCAGATCGCGCTGGACTTCTTTGTCGTTAAAGCTGCGGCCGATCAGGCGCTTGACTTCATAGATAGTGTTTTTACTGTTGGTCACCTGCTGGCGGCGAGCGACCTGGCCTACCAGGCGCTCGCCGTTCTTGTTAACAGCCACGACAGATGGCGTGGTGCGCGCGCCCTCTGAGTTGGCGATAATTTCCGGCTTGCCGGACTGCATGACAGCCATAGCCGAGTTGGTTGTACCGAGATCGATTCCGATGATTTTACCCATAATGATGTTCTCCTTTTGCTTGATAAGTTGGCATGTAGCATATCAGAGTGCTAAAACAATTCTATCATAGCTGAGTTGGCACTCACATGTCAAGAGTGCCAACTCAGATTATTCCTGGGGTGTCATCCGGTTTCGATGGGAGGGTCACCGTCACCTGTTGAGCGGATTGAGGTAGGGATTCTTGCCGGCCGCACCGAATGCGGTAATAGTCGGCTGATCACTGAATGCGCCCCAGGTGCCGGAATTAAAGTATTCGACAGCTTTGATCTTCGGCAGCCGCTGAAGTGCGGCCGGTACATCCTGCATCCACGCCGGACGGCGTGGATCATCCATGCAGCCATACTCGGCCAGTCCCCATAGTTTGTTTTTGGACTGCGTACTCACCGGATCAAGCATGCCGTTTTCGAGCCGGTTATAAAACCGTGCGAAGGTATCATATGGCGTCTTCCAGCTATTGGCATACTGATTGTACGGGTCCCACATAATCCAGTCGACGTACTTGTCGCCCGGATACGAATCTCTGTAAGTTTTGTCAGTATCAAACCCACCAACCGTCCACGACCACTGCACGTTAGTCACACCTTGCGCATCGAACACGTCTCTCATGTGACGGAACGCCTGGGCAAACTGCACGTTCAAGGCATCACGAGCAGGCGTACCCGTTGCCCCAAACGCGGCATTCGTCGTATCCATACCCTCGTTCGTAAAATCGATAATAAATCGGTACGGAGAACTCTTGATGTGTTTGGCGACTTTGATAATAAGCGGATCAATAGCACCGGATGCCACCTGCATGTACCCATACCACGTACCGGGGTTCTCGCTCGGCATAGACCAATTGGGCGCTGGTATAGTCTGACCGTCAATCGACGTTGGTGCGGAGCCTCCAAATACTTTTGCCGACAGCGTGATATGCAGTATGCGGCCACCAGCCATGAGCTCCTGGTCTGTCGCGCTCGGCCAATTCCATGTACCCGTAGCCTTGGATGGTGTCTGGGCCAGTGAGTAGTAGCGGCGAACAATATCAAACTGACGACCGGTATTGGCTTCCATGAAACGGACATCGGCATTGCCGGGATGGTAAAATCCCCATAGTACGCCACAATTTGAATACAGCTGACTCGTGAGCGCGCAATCCTTGCCAGTAAACTGCACTGCCGAGCCACCCGAAGCAGCCGTATCAGTTATAACCTTGGCCGATTGGATAGAGCCTTTTTCCGGCTCCACTGCCAAGAAGGGGGTTGCTGCTCGCGACTGAGAGAACAGAAATACGCCGACCGCAGCGAACACTACGCACAATATCAGGAGCACGATCTGCGACCTACGCCGTCCGAACCGTATCATGGTTTTTCGCTTTGACATATCCGACATCTCCTACACTATTTTCATGATTTCCGCGTCAATCACTGACGATCCATCCCATACGCCCAGAATCTCTGCCGGTGTCACAGAACTGCCGTTCCATACACCAAGCAGTTCCGGAGTATACGTTACTAATGTGTCCGAACTGTGACGGCCGACCCACGTGCCGACGCCTGCGATAGCCTTGATGTGACCAATAGATAACGAGCCAAAGTCAGCCGGCATCATAACCTGACCAAACAGAAACCTTACCGAATTATAACCGAGCGTCTGACCTGTCAGCAAACCCGTATCATACAATGAGACATCAGAACCCATCGCAAAGACCGCGCCACGAAGCGTGGCATTCGTGTTGCTCACCTGATACTCAAACCGGTACCGTGTTGTTGTTATAAGCGTATTGGAAGGGGAGTTCTGCCCAGCGAGACTGGCCAAGCGCAAGAACCGAGCCTGCCCGGGAGCAGCCGTACCGCTGATGTTGAGACGAGCTACATTGGCAGCACCATTAGTCGTCTGCGCCATAAACATACTCCCCGAGGAAGAAGCCCAGGCGGTTGGCATTGTCGCGTAAAACCGCACGGTATAATCAGCAGTTGGTGCTACATCCCAACGCAATGCGGACGAAGTACTACCGGATGGAAAGACTGCATCCGATCCTGATAACGTCGGTGCATCTCCGACCACACTCGGGAATGCGCCACCGTCCCAGGAAAACAGCACCGTCTCTGTCTCTGCAAGCGTATCAGAATTATGACGTCCGATCCATGCGCCGGCATTACCCCTACAGTAGATATGTCCGACTTTGAGGTCGGCCAGATCGCTGACGGCATATGTACGACCGATCAGCACTGCGTTCACGTCGCCCCCGATAGCCTGCGAGGTCATAAGCCCCGTATCATAGACTGGCGTGTCAGTGCCCATCGCAAAGACCGCGCCACGTAGGGTCGAATTGGCATTGTCTACCTGGCACTCAACCCGGTACCGGGTGGCCAATGCCAAAGTATCTGGTGGGGTGTTGGCAATTGTTGTTGCCCCAAGTATAAACCGGAGTTGCCCCGGCGAAAACGAGCCTGTCAGCGATATACCAGCCAACTTCGTATTATCATGATAGGTACTGAGTATTTCAGATGCTAGCGAAGCCCAACTTGCCGGAGTTTCAAAATAAAACCGCATGCTAAGCGCCGCTGTATCAGTCGTTGCCCACTGAAATGCCGAAATAACAGAGCCCGTCGGGAACACTACGTCACTACCGGACAGAGCAGGTGCCGCGCCCACCACAGCAGGAAATGCGCCGCCGTCCCAGGATATGGGGAGCGAGCTCGGTCCGGCCACGGTATCAGAAGCATCAGGCCCGATCCACGACCCCACGGTATCAACGGCAGCTATATGACCGATGTGCAAATCCCCTAAATCAGCCGTGACAGAAAGCCGGCCAATACTAAAACGAGCCGGATCACTACCCATCGTCTGTCCGGTCAGCAAACCTGTATCAAAAAGTGGAGCATTAGTGCCCATCGCAAACACCGCGCCACGTAGGGTCGAATTGGCATTGTCTACCTGATATTCAAACCGGTATCGAGTCGCCGTTGCAACCGTACTGGAGGGAGAACTTTGACCTGCGACGCCAGAGAGCCGAAAAAACCGCACCTGCCCGGGAGCGCCGACACCGGCGAGATTGAGACGCGCGATATGATCATTTGCCAGAGTCTGCGCCATAAAAATCGAACCACTCAACGATGGCCACGAGGCCGGCATCGTCACGTAAAATCGTACCGTGAATGCGGCCACGGCCGTGACGTCCCACTGGAATGCCGAGGTAGTAGAACCAGTCGGGAATACAGCATCATCGCCCGACAATGTCGGGGTCGTGCCAACTACTGCCGGGAATGCGCCGCCGTCCCAGGAAAAAATCGTCGCCATTATACCGTCTTCTTGATAATAACGGTTCCTATAGGTAAATTAGCCGGAATATCGACCTCAGTCTGTGTCGATTCCAACACATACACGCTCTGAACCGCGGTGCCGTTGCGCAAGATAGCGCCGTCGTTCCATCGGACGGCGAACATATTTACCGACGGGGATACGCGCCTGTCTTGCACTTCGATAGCGTTTCCCGAGGTGATACCATCTCCGGTTGATCGTATACACCGCACCAGCGCGTCACCCCATGCATACGGGCTTGTACCGCGCAAGGCGCCCCACTCATTAAGCCACATCTTTTCGGTTCCATTGTTGCTGATGGAAATGATGTTCGGGTCCGTGGTTGCGATCGTGTAGTTGAGTGACCGTTTGAGCTGCGAGGCAGTTGGTTTTACGGTAAACGTCTGATCGGCCTGGAGCGAACTACTGAAACGGGAGTCGTTACCGGCAGCGACCGTACCACTTGTAGCCCCCACAGGCAAATTCGCCACAGGGATCTTACTCGACCCATCAAGTGGTGCATAACCGGATGCCGCCCCTTTATTGGCCGACTTTTCTGTAGCTGCGAGATCCGACGTAAGGTTCGTAATTTTGCCTTCTGAAATAGCGTTCACATCGGCATCGACAATATCGAGGGGCGCCAGTTTGCTTTTGGCGATCGCGGCACTGGCAGATACTTTCGCATTCGTAATCGCACCGCTACTGATGGTCGGCGCAGCCGGATTGTTACCGCCACCAATATCACCGGCCAGCTGCACAATACCCTTAGTGGTTGTAGAAGCATCATTCACAGTACTGGAGCTAACCGTAGCCGCTGACCATGCTCCACTGCCAGAGTCAAATGCGAGCACCTGTGCATCGGTTGCGCCAGTAGCATTGACGTCGGACAGATCCGCCAGATGCGTTGGCGCGCCGATATCTGTTGCCGTCAAAGTTATATTTGAGCCCGTTTTGGCGTTCACGGATTGGACGGCGCTGCTCGCGCTGGCAAGACTGGACTGGACAGGGGCGCTCAGATCAGTCTGCGGAATTCCGGAAGACGGCTTTATATACGATCCGGCAGCACTGACCGCAGATAGCTTTAGGCTGCCGTCAGCATTGTGGGCCTGCCCCAAAAAGTCGTTGAGAATAGCACCCCATGTATCGTCATCAGATCCAGGCGTAGGCAATCTGGTCATGCTTTTAGTGTACCCCCCCCCGAGGTATTTTCAAGCTGCCCCTATATACGGGGCAGCTTGTTTGGTATATGCTTATTATACCAGCTTGACACGAACCGTCGCATGACGGACGACCTCATCGCCGATCTTATAACCGGCCTGGAGCTCTTCACCGACGATTTCAGTCGTACCATCGCCATCTTCCATAGATACCGCCTCGTGATAACGCGGATCAAACGGCGCATCCACGGTAGCGATTCGCTCCACCCCAATATCAGCTAGTGTCTTCTCGAATTGTTTGACAACAGCCTGGACACCCTTGACATAGTCATTGTCCTGAAGCTCCGTGGGCACGTGTTTGAGCGCACGCTCGAAGTTGTCAATAATCGGCAGCAGGTCGCGAACCACATTAGCCTTGACGGCAGTCCGGAGGCTCGCGAGCTGTTCGTCGTGACGGCGGCGAACATTGGTAACATCAGCACGCTCTCGCTGGAGCGCCTCTGTCAGATCAGCATTCTGCTGGGCCAGGTCGGCTATCTGCTGTTGCAGAACCAGTACTTCCTCATTTGGCTGTTCGTCGTTGGTAATGTGTTTTTTGCTAGGCATAGAGTACCTCCTCCAGTTCTTCGCCGGCATGGCGCACCAGCGCCATGACATCTTTATATGATTGCCGCGTCGGACCAAGCGTGCCAATATAACTCCGATCGCTAAATGGACTACGGAAGCGACTGATCACAAGACTGCAGCCCGCACTGCGGCCGATCGGATTCTCGCGGCCGATATACACACTGAGTGGCTGATTGGGGGCGGCTTCACGGA
>JBDHUK010000021.1:0-14005 GCA_039809165.1 Saccharimonadales bacterium (SeqCode)
GAGGGATAAGGTTCAATATAGGCCATAGAATGTGAATAAAATAACACGTCCTTGCTAGCCGCGCAAGTTTCGTGAGTTTTGGGGCCTTGGGCTGCAGGCGGACTGGCCGGTCATAATGGCCGTCGAGGTCGGGGCAGGCTCAGAAGCCTGACTTTCTGCATGTCTTCCTGGACGTATCGCACTTTGCGCCGAGATCGTCACAACCCTAACGGCGTACAAAAAGTGATGAATTCATCATGGGTGTTCGGTCGGCGTGCGTGTCGTAGGTTCTGCGGATGATAGATAGTGGATTGCTGACGGAGAGCTAGATGATCTCGCCGGCTTCCCGAGAGGCTTGTGCGATGTGACGTTCACAACAAATTGCTTGACGCAACATAAAGAGAGTTTCGACCTCGGCATTGAGGGCGTGTGCAAGCTTGAGCGCGACGATGAGGGTCGGCCATTGCTTGTTGGTCTCAATAGCGTGAATGGTGCGCCGGCTGACGCCGGCCCTTTCGGCCAGTTGATCTTGAGTGAGATGTTGGGCTTGGCGCGTCGCCCATACCCAATTGCTCAGTCGAGTGCGCTGATGTTTGGGGACGGGCGTAATGCGCCTGTCAAAATTGCGCGTTGTGTCGGTTCGTGGCCGGTATATATAGTTGCGCATATGGTTATAATCCTCTCTGCTTATGGTTGGAAAAGTAAAACTTGCACCGCGGTGATGAGATGCTCACATTTTCTGATCTGTTAACATTGTGACGATCTTGGCTCAAAGTGCGAAGTGTCCGACGAGGCACATGAGATCGCAGTAAAGGCTGCGGCCTGACGAGACGCTCGAGCGCTCGAGCCATTTGAGGTGGCCGCATGTGCCTTCCGGACAGTGGCCACCTCAATAAATGAGTTATTTGGCAATGTCGGAGGATGATTTGCGAATATCCGATGGAGCGAGGCCGAATAGTTTTTCGACGCCGCAATCAAGAGCAGCAGCGAGACGCAGTGCCTCTAGGATGGTCGGCCAGCGCTTGCCGAGCTCGATGGAGCGAATTTGAACGTAGGTGAGGGCGGCTCGTTCAGCTAACTCGTGACGAGTGAGTTCGGCTTCATGCCGGGCTGTCCAGAGTTCGGTGTGGACACGTCCGAGGCAGCAAAGTGCTCCGACGCCTTCGAGTCGTTTATGGTTGGTGAATAGGGTGGTTTGTAAGTTGTTCATGGCCATTAGGTATAAGCGGCCCAAAAATACATTGTCAAACAAAAAATCGGGCATAAAACAAAACCCCCTAAAGGGGGTGATGCTGGTAAATATTACAACAACGCGCTGTCAACATATGCTGCCACGGTGTGCGAACGTCAGGAGGTGGATTTCTTCTGGGTTACTTCGTTGGCGGTGATGATGGCATTGCGCATCTGTTCGCTAATATCACCCATGCCCCCAGGGGAGTGAGGGATGAGAATAGTATTGCCCTTGCCAGCGGCGCCGATCTCCTTGAGGGTATCGAAGTATTGGGTCATAAGCACGAGGTTCATAACATCGTGTGCGGACGTGCCACCGACAGAAGAACTGAAGTTCTCGACCGATTCCTTGAGCCCGTCAATGATAGCTTTGCGCTGGTTGGCGATACCCTGGCCTTGGAGGGCTTTGCTTTCGGCTTCGCCTTCAGCAGCTTTGACGACGCGGATTTTATCCGCCTCGGCTTGTTGAATGGCCGCTTCGCGCAAGCGCTGCGCGGCATTGATCTCGTTCATGCTGGCTTTGACCTTCGCATCCGGATCGATATCAGTTACCAGCGCTTTGATAATACCGTAGCCGAAGTCATCCATAACAGCGTCGAGCTCGTTTTTGACGGCCTGGGCGATATCATCCTTTTTCTCAAAGAGATCGTCGAGGATCATTGATGGCACTCGGGCGCGAACGGTGTCGAACACAAATGATGTTATCTGTCCCTGAGGGTCTTGGAGTTTGTAGAAGGCATCGATAACTTTGTTCGGCAACACATAATATTGGACGCTAACGACGCAAAAGACGAATACATTGTCCTTGGTCTTGGTTTCGACGCGAACGTCAAGCTGTTGAATACGCAGGCTGATACGGCCGGCGATATGGTCAATAAGAGGAATTTTGATGTTCAGGCCGGCGCTGGCGGTGCGATGGAAGCGGCCGAAGCGTTCAATGACTGCCGAAGTCTGCTGCCGGACAATATAAAGCCCGGACAAGATAATCACGAGCAGAATGATTATTACTATTACAAACCCCATGTTTTGTGCCTCCCAGCCTGTGTTCGATTTATACTTATTAGTATAGCGTGTGTTGATGTGTCTGTCAGCGAACAAAAGTGGTAGGAGTATCGCGGAGAAACCGGGCGATAGCTTGGGCGTAGCGGCGAGTGACGGCGTGTTGGACGTTCAGTGGGTGAAGGCTGACGTCACGTACCGAAGCTAACTGTCGAACATTATAAGGGACGACGACCTCGTCAAGACTGCCATAAAATATATCGACTGGCATGGTAGTATGACGCAGGTCGTCGATAAGGGTTTGGTTTTCGATACAGTTTTCGAGAGATCTGATGAAGGGTGTCCAGGTCTGACGGTTGAGTGTCATGAATTTGAGTTGTGGAAACAGCCTGGTGAGCTTGGTGATATTGTCCGGGTTGATGCGTGGATAGGTGCGCAGGAATTTGTAGGCTTTTAGGTAGAAGGATGTGCGTTGCCGGGCAGCACGATTGGTAATAGTATAGAGTGGTGCATAGATGGGTGGGCTGAGTAAGACCAGTCGTCCAACCTGTGCGACGTGCAGCCGGGCGTAACGCGTTGCCAACAAGCTGCCTAATGAGTGGCCGACTAGAGTAAACGACTGTCTGAGACGTAGCTTTTTGATAGTGCACTCTATTGAGTAGAGGTGTTCTTCGAGCGTATATTCGGACCAGTGCGGTTTGGGTGATTCGCCAAAGCCAAGGAGGTCAATGCTGAGGCAGCGGTGAGATTTTTGGAGCAGGGGTATCAAATAGTGCCAATTGGCCGATGACGAGGCGAGACCATGCAGAAAGATAATTACCGGCCCATTTCCACCATGGTCAATTACGTGGAGCTGGTAGGGACGGCCGAGAAAGCGGTGGATAAATCGGTCCAAAAAACTGTCTGTTTTGAGAGGCATCCCTTATATTTTAAGCTAATTTGTGATACATATCATTCTTGAAATCCGCGATGGGTAGGCATACAATACTTGGTAGGAAGTGTGAGGCTTCCACTACAAAGGCTTGGGCTTCCCAGGCCTTTTTAAATGATTTTGAAGATTTTGATGGCTCTGAGTTGCTATGTAGTTGCAAAAGTTCAGCAAATTGCAAGAGATTTGCAATTTGCTGAACTGGCAAGCATACTGTGAGCATGGCAAATTTTGGACACGTTATATTCTTTTCTCTTGTGGGCGGAGTGTTTTCACTCATCGGTGGAATCCTGCTGTTAAGCCGCCAGAAATCAGCGCAATTGCTCGCGGAATACGCTACGCCTTTGGCGGCTGGTGCGTTGTTGGCGGCGGTCTTTTTGGACCTTCTGCATGAGGGAGTTGAAGAATCGGCACCCATGACGGTACTGATGAGCGCGCTGGTGGGGATTCTGCTGTTTTTTTACGCGGAACGTTTTCTCAGGTGGTTCCATCACCATCATCAGCATGACGCCAAGACTAAGGATCCGGCAGTGAGTCTCATTATCGCAGGCGATACTTTGCATAATGCGTTGGATGGCGTAGCTATTGCGGCTGCCTTTCTTATTAGTATTCCGACCGGTATCGTGACTACCATTGCTATTGCTGCTCACGAGATTCCTCAGGAAATTGGCGACTTTGGGTTGTTGCTTGCTAAGGGCATGGCTCGAAGTAAGGTGTTGCTTGCAAATCTGGCGAGCGCGTTTGCGACAGTAGTAGCGGCCGTTATCACGTTTGCGCTAGGCAGCGCCGATCGCCTTCCAACTGGAGTATTGCTTGGACTCAGCGCAGGATTTTTGCTCTACATTGCGCTGAGCGACATCATACCAACAGTGCATGAACAAAGTCATGGGCGAGAGCTGTGGGATATTCGGCCGTTGCTGGTGTTAGTCGGGGTAGTGATTGTCGGGTTATCGATCTCGATTGCCCACGGATTCATCGAGTAGCGTACAATATATACATATGGAATACGTTGTGGTGGGGCTTGGGGTTCTGAATGTCGGACTGTTGCTGTATCTGGTATCACGGCGCGGTGGTGCAGGCTTGGATTCCGCGCTCCGTGAAGAGTTCGCGAGCTCACGTCGTGAATCAGCCGAATCGGCGCGTGATTTGCGGACGGAGCTTGGGCAAAATATGCACCAGTCACGTGAAGCGCTCGATCGTCAAATGGAACTCATGCGTCGTACTGTTGAAGTCCGCTTGGAGAGTATCCAGAAGGACAATGCCGAAAAACTCGAAAAAATGCGCGCTACGGTTGATGAAAAACTGCAATCTACACTAGAAAAGCGGCTGGGCGAATCCTTCAAGCAGGTTAGCGAACGGCTCGAACAGGTGCATAAAGGCCTGGGCGAGATGCAAAACCTGGCAACGGATGTGAGTGATTTCAAGCGAGTACTCACTAATGTAAAGACCCGTGGCACATGGGGTGAGGTTCAACTCGAGAATCTCCTCGAACAGATTTTTATCAAGGATCACTACGTCAAACAAGTCACGCTGCGCGAAGGCAGCCGGGATGTGGTTGACTTCGCAATCAAACTGCCGGACAAGGGCTCTAAAGATGGCTTCATCTATCTACCGATTGATGCCAAGTTTCCGCTCGAAGATTACCAACGGTTGGTAGCGGCCGAGGAGGTGGGCGATCTCACGGCAGCGGCGGCCGAACAAAAGGCGTTGATTGCACGTATCAAGCTGGAAGCAAAATCAATCAAGGAAAAATACATCGCGCCGCCGCGAACTACTGACTTCGCCGTGCTCTATGTGCCAACCGAGGGGATGTATGCGGCCGTGGTTCGTACTCCTGGGCTGTCCGAGCAAATCCAATCGCAGTTCCGGGTGATTATTGCCGGGCCGACCACTATTGCGGCACTCCTTAATAGCTTCCAACTAGGATTCCGGACGCTGGCAATCGCCGAGCAAACCAGCCAAGTGTGGGAAACTCTGACAGTGATCCGCGGCGAGTTTGGCAAGTTCGGCGACTTGCTTGACAAGACACGGGAAAAACTCGTACAAGCTACTAATACGATTGACGATGCCAGCCGCAAAAGCCGGACACTTGAAGGCAAGCTGAATAAGGCGCAGCTTCTGGCCGACAAAGCATCAGCGAGCGCAGCCGCCAATGACACTAATCCCTAGGGAACTAAACTGTCTTGCATTACATTCAACGAGACGCTCATGCTTAAGATGAGTCTTGACTTTATAAGTTAGTTGTTGTATGATATGTATCATGATGAATGCGAATATCCGACGGCTTCCTAGTGTGCTTGGTCTTAGCCTGGCAGCGCTGGTGTTGGCATCCAACACGGCCTGTTCCGGAGACCTCGATCGACCGGATGATCTGGCCCCTCCGAGCCCTAATACGCAAACCCGGAGTGACCAATTGCGAGTGATTGCTCGCGACCAACTAGGCGTGCTGGCTGCGAATGATTTTTTGAATAATACAGGTGCTTGGGATACTGATTTTGAATCGTTGATTGATGATGGCGAGGTTGTTCTGACACGCCGAACGTACGGAGAAAATGCACGCTATGGCGAACTTCGGGCAGTTGTTTCAATCCCTCAAACCGGGGGTGCATCTATGCGAACGGCCGAAGATATCCAAGGGCGGATAAAGGGAATAAGTGTGACCCTTGAATCCGAAGAGCACCAAAAGGACGGCACGACGTTTGCAGTAAGCTTCAATGATGGCTTTGACTGGTGGACTGGATGAGAAACGTGCGTTTACGATGATCTCTCGGACAAAAAAGCACGTTTGCTAGCACTTGGGCAAAATCCGGAAGCATATGACGAGGTATCAATTTCCGACACTGAGCTTACCCGGGCGACCGACGACGCTCGAAGGAACGCCCAACTCATTATTGACGGTAAGGCGCCTGAGGTAATGTTCAGCAACTGTTGATGACTATTTCCATAACATTGACGAGTGTGATATAACATACAAATAATGTCTGAGAGAAGAGGTAATCGACAATTCGGGCTGCGTGCCGGACTAGCGGCCAGTATGCTGGTATGTGGTCTTGTGGCCGGTTGTAGCGGCGAGAATGACGTGTCAGATACCGGTAATGGTGGTACGGAAGCATCAAGGACGGTTGCGCCGGTAACTTTGCGTCACAAGGCGGCCGTGAAGCGAGATGGTGCAATCGCGGATATGCACACAAAAATCGTTGGCTTGGCCATCGCGAACTATAGGAGCGACGGTCAGTGGGGCATAAACTATACATCGTCTACGAATCTCGTGGAATTTTCCAAAACATATACCAATGAGCAAGGCGCGGATATTGAGTTCTCTATGGAGCAGACCGTCGACCCGGGTAACGGCCCGGTAACCCTCGAACCGAATATAGACTTGATTAGTGACGTTTCGATGAGCGCTAGCTCCGAGAGCAACGACGTGGATTATGAAGTCCATTTTGGATTTGACAAGGACGAGCAACATTGGACTGGCGAGGCATTCTGCCCAAAACAACACCTCGACGGGGATGAACTCTATGGAGATGAATTCCATTATGTGCAGTGGCAGCTCGATGGATTCACCGGCAAGGGTCAACTGAGTAATACCCAGTTTGCAGCCACCAGCAAACAGGCGGTTGACGTGGCTCAGGACATGTTCGCGAATACGCTTACCTCTGTGAAGCCACCCAAAGCTTGCTGAGGAGCGTGCAGAGATGCCCCCACCGGTATCAGGGATTCTGTGGTCTGTCCCTATTCTTTGCGTGTATTCAGTGGCGGATTTGTTTGTATAAGTCGAGGGCCAAAGCGGCCGTCCAGCTGAAGTTGTCGGCCCCAAGCGGCTCTCCGGTGATCGGGTCGAAGTACTCGGCGCAGCCCGATTTTTCTACGAGCTCCAGACTCAGTTCAGTGAGGGCATTGGCGTGATCATCAAACCCATAACGATGCAAGCCGTCAATAACCAACCAGTTGATATTAAGCCAGGTCGGGCCTTGCCAGTAGCGCATCGGCTGAAAATGCCGGGAGTTGGCGGCGACTGATGGCAGCGGATAGGCCGTTCCGTACTGCTGGTCATTTTCGATGAGTTTGACCATTTTGGCGGCGTGATCTTTGTTGATGCAACCGGCGTACAGGCTGAGCAAGGTGCCAACGCTGGTTTCTTTGAGCAGTTTGTGAGTGATGAAATCGCGTGAATAGTATTGGCCGGTTTCGGGGTCCCAGAGCTTGTTGAAGGCCTCTTTGGATTGTTTTATATGTTTCAGGAGTGAGGCTGGCAGCTCGTGTTTCAGCTCAGCGGCGATATCGCACAAGATGGCGTTAGCTCGAATAAAAATCGCGTTGAAAGCGACATCTTCAATCAGGAAAAGTGAATGGTTTAGGATGGTGTTGGCGTTGTAAGATTTACGGCGTAAGCGACGCTGAGTATCGAACAGGGTGAGGATTTCAACCGTCTCGAAGCGTTCGTCAACGGGGATAGTCTGAGTGTCGCGTCTAAAAAGCTCGACAAACTTGATGAGATGGGCTTTTTGGAGTCCACGAATCCACCATGGCAGCTGATGCTGATGCAAATATTCGGTCCATGCCGGCGTGTTGTCCATGCCGACCTCCCAGGGATGGATTTGCAATACCAGGCCTTCGTCGTGAGGGTCGCGTTCGTTGTAGAGCCACTCATGATAGGCCTGCAATGCCGGCAAGACTTGGCGGTACCAAGCGTGGCGATCGCCGGCTGACAGGCTGTCGCCAATACGTTTGATGGCCTCGGCAAGCATGGGCGGCTGAGTGATGCCACTCGTCGTGACGTTATCGGGACTCATCGGATTAAGCCAGCTACGCCAGGCATTACGGTCGCATGCATATCTCGCCTCGTCGTTAAAAATAATGTTGGGCAACATACCATTGCTCCATTGGCTACGCAGCAGGCTGAGAATCTCGGCCTGCGCGCGTTTGGTGTCGATATGACGCAGCCCGATGGCAATAAAACAGCTGTCCCAGAGCCACTGATGGGGGTAGAGTTTGGCACCCGGGACGGTATACTGGCCATCCCGGTCATTGTTTGCAAGCACGGAACGGCACTGTTCGACAAGGGGAGTTGGAGACGAGCCAACTCGTTCCTCACCTTCTGTATCGGTATTGGACATTTTGGGCACTGTGCTATCGTGCATATGCTAGCTAGTATAACGTACTTGAGGGCTTGGGGTGTTCATGTTGGTCGCTAGCTTATTTGCCGTAAGGATCTCAGTTCGCTTATGACATCACCGAGTTCATGGTTGCTTAGGCCGCGAGGTTCGCCGTATGATCCCACTCCGTGAGTCGGTGCTGCGGTGACGGCGCCATTGAGGCGCAGCTCGTATGCGAGATTGCCGGCATCATCATGCTGATCGCGGCCTATCGTAAATGAGGCTAATCGGCCATAGCGCGCTGCGATGCCCTCGGCGAGTGTTAGTGCGACGGCGAGCTTTTCGGAAGTATCGTTAAGGGTGGTTATGAAGCCGACTGCGAGCCGGCCATTTTCCCATGATTCACGTTCGGGAAGAGGTATGCCGTCAATAGTGTATGGCGGCTGCGAGGCATGGGGAGATTGGAACTGGCGTGACGGGAAGCAAGGCGTATATGGAGGGTTTTGACCGGGGCGATCGACGATGCTCACTGGCTTGCCATATTGGGCGGCGTAGCCTACTATGCGGCGCATGGCCTCACGGAACAGATGGGGATCATTCGGCTGGAATTCCGAATGGTTCGGTGCAAGGGAGTTCATACTACTATTATAACACAATTATTCAATTTTTGTCGATAAGGCCACGAATACCGCGGAGTTTTGAAGGCCTGAAATTCAGAGGACGCGTCTTTGTTTTGGCGAATATATCAGGAAATACGGTGGTGGCATGATAACGCTCTCGCATGCGGCTATACCAGTCCCGGTCGTAGATGCTCCAGAATTCCTCGGGCGTGTAGTAAGTGTGAGCGTATAGTACTTTGCGGCCGCCCAGCGACTGTACGACTCGTTCGAGGTCACGGTTACGAATGGTAAAATCATCGGTCGCTGGTTTGGCGGCTCCCCAGATGCCTACGTTGATAACCAGGTCTGTGTCCAGGTGGGTCGGCGCGAGCTTGTCGACAGTAGGCTGCAGCGGACAAATCCAGAGGGGGTAGATGGCGAGTGCTCGGTCATTGTAGGCCATAAAGGCGGCGACCGATTTGACGGGCAGGCAAATATCCTGGGTGTAATACACGTAGGCATATCCCGAGGCATGTACGAGCTTGAAGAGCGTCCTGGTCTTGAAAATACCGGCAAACAATAGACGCGTGAAGCGGTTGAAGGGTACGCGGCCGAAACCGTACTTGGCCACCCAGAAGGCGCCCCGGTCATAACGAAACAGATAGTCGGCGAGCGGCGTGGCCTTATGGAGACTACGGTTTTGGCCGCGCATCGCACGCTGGACGTGTAGATAAAACCACTCGTCCCACCATCGGCTGAATCGGACAATCTCCGATGAAGGTGTATCGGTGTACTTGCCTTCGATAACGACTCCATACTCCGGGGAGTACATGATTCCATCGACAAAATCGACTCTTGTAGCTGCGAGCGTGCTGATTTTTGTGGTCATGTCATCGATTGAACGTACAGGATGATAGGTCATCTCGACGTATGTTGCAGCCGGAACAAGTTTGAGTTTGACCAGGGTCAGCGCGCCCAGAGAACCAAAAGCACACGCGAGTCCGCCAAAGAGGTCGGGGCGTTCGGTTGGACTGCACGTGACAACGTCGCCGTTGCCAAGAACGACTTCGTACTCCAGGCAGGTATCGCTGAAGAGTCCGTATATGTGCGAACTGCTTTCGCCTGAGCCGCCCTGAATGGCACCGCCGACCGTAATGCCCGGAAATTCGGCGATCATGGGCGGCACAACGCCTCGGGCGGTGGTGGCGGTCACGAGCTTGTCGAGTGGGACGTTGGGCTCGACTACGACGAACATTTCATCGGTGTTGATCTCGATGATATCGGTGAGATCACTGACATCCACCCGGGCGAGGCCGGGGTCGGCCGGCCGGGTGGAGTTGGTGGTGCCATGATACATTTTGGCCTGCTTGCCGGCTTTGTAGTAGGCGCGGATTTGATGTTGGATGCGTTTACGTTTCCGGTCGTGACTGGATGAGGCATGCATGTCTCCAGTATACGATAGTCGGCGTTATCGAAATTCGGGACTCAAATATCGGAAATCGTCCGCGAGCTCCTCGAGCTGATGATCTTCGACGCGCTCCAAACCGCCGTACTGCGCTCGGAAGGTGTTATAGATTATTCGGGTAACTACGCCGCTCTGATGTAGCTCGTAGAATGTGGCGGTGGGCTCTCCAATGAGCATATCTCCCGGTCCGATGTAGACGGCGCCGAGCTGGTTGTAACGGCCTATACTATCTTCCCCGAGAAGGGTGATTGAGACCATGGGTCCGCTGGTTTCAGCCTCTGGCCTGTTGATGAAGCCAACTGCTCGCTTAGAGGAGGGAATTGTTCGGAGACGAGGTACTGTTGGCGATGTGCTCCCACGTTGAACATCATATGGTGGATGACTACCGGGAGGGGAATCCTTGATGTCGCAGGGCCATCCGTGTCCGATGGCATAATTAAGCACTACTTGCATCATCCGCCTGAACGAGTGGGGATTGTTTGGCACGAAGTTTGATTCACCGGATCTGATCATCTAGCGTTATGTCCAGAGCTAGCGGTAATTAGTGAAGCTGATCGGAAAATCAAAATCCTGGGCGCGGAGTAGTTGCATGACGGCTTGCAGGTCGTCTTTGCTGGAGCTGGTGACGCGAACGAGGTCGCCTTGGATGAGCGGCTTGACCTTGGGGTAGTGTTCGCGGACGCAGGCGGTAACTTTCTTGGCTTTGTCCTGGTCAAGGCCCTTTTTGAAGGGAACTTCTTTGGTGGTTTTGAGATTGCTAACCACGGATTCGTGGCTGAGGTCGAGTACTTTTTGGCTTTGGCCGCGAGCCGCCAGCTTTTTGCGGAAGATATCGAGGATGGAGTCGATCTGCCAGTCGCCGTTGCCGGTGACTTTGATGCCGGTTTTGTCGGTGTTGAGCCACTCGATGGCGGCCGGCGTACCCTTGAAATCATACCGTGAGGCAATTTCGCGCTCGGTTTGATCGAGAACGTTGTTCATTTCGGCTTTGTCGTATTCGCTGACTGCATCAAAAGAAAATGTGGGCATAGTCGGTTCTCTTATATTGTCCTAGTGTAGCACGGCCGGTTTGATGGTAGTACTACGATGGCGATGATCGGGCGATGGGAGTATAATCTGGTGTACTGTGATGGAAGTCCCCGAATATACCCATGAGCGTTTTTCGATTGCCGGCGTGTTGTCGGAGCTGACGCACGAGGTAAAACAGAAGGGACTTGAACCATTTGAGGCGTTCGTGGTGCTTCGGCAAGAACTCGGAACGCTCGGACTCAGACATACCTTGGCATATGCAAGCACATCAATTACGACCGGTGGCCATGCTCGGCGAATGGCTGCTTCACCGGCGAATGATGTGCTAAGAATAACGCCGCTGACGATAGGGGATGTGATAGCTGCCAATACGCGGACGGCGCAGTTGATGATCGCACAACTCGAGCGCAAGGGTGATGTTGAAGCCAAGGATGTTATCCTTCCGGTGGACCTGGGCAATACCGGTTGGAATCAGACGGAATTCATGAAGTTCTGGGCGTTGGTCATAGGGGTGACGAATCTGGAAGATATGACAGGGCACACGCTGCAAGGACTGGTGGGGTTAGAACATGAGCTCGAAGAAGGGCTCGCTCGTGACGGTGTTGATGTTGAGCTTATGTCCAGTAAGACGGCTTCTCTTGATGATCGGCGTCCGGAGTATTACCGGTTTGTAGATTCATATGCTCGAACGTTGCGTGGCCAGCGAGTGCAGCCGGAACCGGTGCGGCGGTTTATTCAACTTGTCGATACTGGTATCTCGCTGGGCTGTGACGCAGAGAGGCGGCTGGCAAACGATTTTGGGGTTCCGGCGTTCAAGCTGGCTCCTATGCGGCCGGCCACGATCGATGAGGCAACGGCGGATGTGCCTTTGCTCCAAGAGGATCTCCGAATCATCACTGCGTACGGAGGAGAAGTGGCGATTGCCTCCAAAGGCTCAAGTCTAACACTGGTACGTTCATTGTAGAGCTGTGAATTCGAGCGTGAACTGGTATAATTTACTATCGTAATGTCATATCAAAATCCACGCATTGCCGAGGTTGCCGAGCTCATGAGATCACGGTTCGATTCGCTTGAAGTTAAAAGCGATATCATGAAAGCCGTCGAGCTGAAGGCGCTTTACGCCGAAATTCCCACATTACCGAACGATCAAAAGGCCGCGTTCGGTGCTGAGCTGAACCAGCTCAAGCAAGAGTTCACGGCGCTCATACAAGCGCACCAAGAGGTTGCTGAAGCGTTGCCGCCACTGGATGTGACGGCACCGTTTGATGTAAATGCGGCGCGGCCGGCGCTCCTACCGTCCACACAGGGCTCAATTCATCCGCTGGCAGCAGAAATCGCTCGCCTGAGCGATATTTTCGCGCGCATGGGCTTTGAGATATCGGAGTCCCGCGAAATCGACGACCAGTACCACATGTTCGAGACCCTTAACTTCCCCAAGGGCCACCCAGCGCGCGACGACTATGACACGTTTATGACCGTCCAAACTGATAAAGACGGTGATCCGCTGATAGCCCCGGCCCATACGAGCACGATGCAAAACAGAGTACTCGCCGAGCGCCGTGACCGTCTCGAAACGGGCGAAGCTATCGCTGTCGTGGTACCTGACCGCGTATTCCGCAACGAGGACCTCGATGCCCGGCACGAGCACACCTTTTATCAGCACGAGGGTATATATGTCGCAAAAGGCGTTCACGCAGGTATGCTGGTGGCAACACTCAAGAGCTTCCTCGAGTCATATTACGAAAAAGAACTCAACGTCAGGATCAATCCGTTTTATTTTCCGTTTACCGAGCCGTCATTTGAATTTGCGCTCAGTTGCCCGTTCTGCGAACAGCGAGACCCATCGTGTAAGGTCTGCTCGGGCGAGGGCTGGATTGAACTGCTGGGCTGCGGCATGATCCACCCGAATGTACTGAAGGCCGCCGGTATCGACCCGGCCGTCTACACGGGCTTTGCCTGGGGCGGCGGTATCGATCGTCTGGTGATGATGAAGTATGGTATTGAGGATGTCCGGCACTTCGAGTCCGCCAAGCTCGACTTTTTAAGACAGTTCTCATAAGTATTATGCTTCATCGTTTTTATGGCGTTACCAAAGACGGGTATGGATTTTGTGTACAGGTCAAAGAAGATAAACGATCTGGTCGCAAGGACTTTATGTCGGTGTTTGAGAGGAGGCGGAAATAACAAAAAATCTCCCACAGTGTAGCCTAGAAACTACTCGCCGGAGATCTGGTGACAGAGCAAATGCTTTGTCAATTAGATGTTCTGTCGATCTCTTACGGTTTTATCTCCGGAGCGCTATAATACCAATCAATGAGTACAATGGTAAAAATCGTGACGTTCGTACCACTTGCTGAAGCCGAAGCTGTTCGCGGAGCAATTGCTGCTGCCGGAGGCGGCCGGATTGGCGAATATGCAGCCTGTAGTTTTACGACTGTCGGCGAAGGCCGGTTTATGCCCTCGGCCGTAGCCAATCCCTACGTAGGTGAGCCAGGGCGGCTTGAGGTTGTGCAAGAGGCTCGGATCGAATTCGTATGTTTGCGCAGTGATGCCAAGGTGATTGTCTCTGCGCTCAAAGCCGCCCACCCGTACGAGGAGGTTGCTCTCGACATTTTTCCGTTACTCAGTGAGGATGAGCTGTGAAAATCATAGAGAAGATCTCGTTAGCCGAGCTCGA
>JBDHUK010000022.1:0-13906 GCA_039809165.1 Saccharimonadales bacterium (SeqCode)
ACTCTCGCCCCCGTTAGTGCCCGGGAGCCAGAGCTCCTGATCTCTTCCGGACTCCAAGCCCACCGGGCGACGCGTATGAGGTCAACCGTCGGCCGCCTGCTTGCTGATAAGCGTGCCATTTTCGTCAATTTCAATCGTATCACCTGTCGGCTGAGTAGCGGCATTCACAATCGCCTCAACTTGCGCTCCATCCACTTTTTCAGGCTTCTTCTTCATGTGCTCGGGCAAGATATCACCGGCCGCCACGTCGACGGTTTGCTTGGAAGGCTCCTTGTCTTTGGCTCTTTTGATGACGAGATCGGGATTATCCTTTATCTCGGGCAATGCTTGCGCTTCCGCGCCGGACTGTTCGGTAGTCGGTTCAACGGAATTATCTGTCGAGATCGGCATAGCAGCCGTTCGTGGAATTGATTCGGGCCGGGCGGCCTGATCAGCTACCGTTGACTGTTCTGCCGACGATGGAGCGGCAGACCCCGAAGCTGGTCGCGGAGCGTTCGGATCGGGCGCAATAACGGCCGAGAGTGTAGGAGCGTGCACTGATGATGCAGGCCGGCTGTCAGCCTGAGCCACTGGCGCTGCCGGCAGCTGGCCAATCGACTGCGGCCTATGAGATGGCGGTGCCATACTTCGCGTTGACAGCCAATCGTCCAGGAACGACGTTTGAGGTGGCCGCTGCATCTGCGTCGGCTGAGATGACTGCCGGGCTGGCGCCAAGCCCGGCGACACGCCGGAAGCTTGCGGTGCATACTGTGGCGTCACCGATGGAGAGCCCACGGCAGCCGCCGGCCGCGGCGGCGAGGCACCGCCGGCAGCGACTCCGCCGGGCGTCGCCATGACGCCGGCACTGCCCCATCCGGTCTGCGCCGCCGGCTGGCCAGGCATACCGCCCGGTGCACCAGCGCCACCCGTGCCGTACCCGGCGCCCTGCTGGGCACCATAGCCAGCCCCTGCCGGCATTCCCATGCTGCCACCACCCGGCATGCCGCCGGGCTGCCCAAAACCGCCGCCCATGCCGGGCGCCGGCGACGGCTGTACCGCCATACGCGCAAAGATCTCTTTTTCGACTTCCGCCTTGGGGTGGCCATACTTGGCAGCGCTCAGCTGCTTGAGAATTCCAGCCAGCTTGGGATTCGGATCGCCAAGCGGCGGCAATGTCGACATACTAAACGGCGGCGTCGGCACGCCGCCGACCAACGTTCGCATAATGGCGTTATAGCTCGGAATCCTGAGCAGATCGCTATCATCGAAAGCGGGCTGAAAATATTTAGCAAGCGATTCCACATCCTGCTGGCCGATACGGAACGATACCACCGTACCCATGTTACCGAATACCGCGTCGCGAATCTCCGGAGTCAGCTGCGTCGTAAACTGGTTGGCCACGATCAGGTTCAGGTGGTACTTGCGAGCTTCGGACATAATCGTCGCAAACGAGTCGGTCGAAAAGTTCTGGAACTCATCAACATACAGGCAGAAATCCTGGCGCTCACTCTCCGGAATATTTGCCCGGGACATCGCCGCCGCCTGAAATTTCATCACGAAGATCATACCGAGCAGCTTGGAGTTCAGATCACCGGTGCGGCCCTTACTGAGGTTCACGAGCAGGATTTTCTTGTTGTCCATAATTTCACGAAGGTCAAAAGCACTCTTGGTTTGGCCGATAATATTACGCATCATGGCGTTGCTCAAAAAGGCGCCGAACTTGCTCACAAACCACGCCGTCACCTCGCCGGCATCATTGGAGCGTTGAGAGGCTGGGTATTCCTTGAGCCAGAAATCGAGCACCGTCTGGTCGGTAACATGCTGCAGCTTCTGTTTGAGGAATTGAGGGTCCCGGAATAATTTGGGAATATCAACAAACGTGCCTCCGTTCGGATCGGCCATCACCGCCAGTGCCGCATTTCGGAAGATATGCTCGTAGCGCGGCCCCATGATGCCCTGATGGGTCGGGTCGTACAATTTTTGGAGCATGTTCAGAGTTTCCTGGATCAGGAAATCCTTCTGATCGACATCGCTATACTCGAACAGGTTAAGCCCCATCGGATAATCCATATCGGCCGGTGAGAAATAAATCACATCTTCAGTACGCTCTTTGGGGACCAGGCTGAGGAGTTTTTCGGCCGTATCACCATGAGGATCGATAAACGCGAACCCATCGCCGTTTATCATGTCCTGGATTGCCAGGTTCTCCAGAAATGTCGACTTACCCGTACCAGTCTGACCGACGGCGTACATATGCCGCTGGCGATCACCCAGGCTGAGTCTAATTGGCTTTTTGGCGCCACGAAACAGATTGTAGCCCAGCAGCAATCCATCGTCAGGCATATTGCGTGGGGCGTCAACTTGCTTGCTCATCTGCCGCGTCAACTGCGTAGTCGGAATACTGCGTTGATCTGGAAAATGGAAGACCGAAGCAAGCTCCACGGCGTTCAAGATATTCTTTTTCTTTTGATCCGGGAAGAATCGCATGATATACCCCGTAACAAGCGCGTCAACATCTTTGGCGGCATTGAATTTAAAACCGTTTTTGCCGGGCGCGTCAAAAAGCGCAAATGTGGCTACAATATTATTTAAGATCGCTTGGGCCCGAGTCGACACGTTAGAGCTGGCCACCAACCGAATCGTTACCTCATAGCCGGGATGGCGCGTTTTTTCATCAATAGAATCAAATACCGACTGCTCAAGCGCCGACAACTCTTTGGGCTTGTCCTTGTCGCCACCCTTCTCTTCGGGAGGTTTACTGGCAGCCATAACGAACATCTTCACGAACTGCCAGGCAGCCTCAGCACCGCTCTTCTTATCTTTGCCCTTACGCTTATTGCCGGCCAGTGTGGATGCTTCCTTGCGCCAACCTGGGTCAGCCGGACGCATCAGGATCTGAATGCCGGCACCATCCTCTTTTTCGAGCGTCGATAGCGAGTTGAGTAGTGACTGCATGGCATCACGCTTTAAATCCTGATATGTGGCGATCGGATAGGCAAAGTCATTTTTAAGTACCAGTTCACCACCGACCGTTCCTGACAACTTACCAACTTGACTAAAAATATTGTGTTCAGTCGCTTCTTCGAGACGAGCTGTCGGATAGGCGCTAATCACAGCTTGCTTGACAACATCAGCTAACGTCACCGGTACCGCGGCATAGAAATACACGAACCCTTGAGAACCGATGATCTCAAATCCAAAATGACGTTGGCCATAAAACCGCGATTTGAAGCCCTTTTGGAGCGTGCTGGCAATTATATTATAGATAACCGTCGCCTTGGAGATATTCTCGTCAGTGACGTCGCGTACGTCGCGCCCTCCCACCTCAGTATCCTCACTGGGCGGCGGTAAATGAATAAGAAGGGGCACCATCTTGAGGGCACGCTCATAATCCTTGAGCTCTCGGTAACGCTTGCGGTACGCATTATAAATAATCGGGCCAAAAATCGCCGCCGCTACTACTATAAGAGCCAGGATCGTCAAAAATATTATCATACTGTCAGGATTCCGGCACTTTTATCGTTTTGTTATAGCGCTTCTGCATATAGTCAGCCTTGAGCTTATTGAGCTGTTGCACCTGCTTGTGGGGGTCGTCGCGTGTCGCAGCGATAATTTGTTTTGCCTGATTAATCCACTCCATCTCTATGACGTCCACATCAGCCGCCTGCCCTGGCGAGGACGTATCGATAGGTTGCGCTGTCGTTTGTGTCGTGGCCGCTGCCATCGGTGGCGGCGGTGCCTGCGGCACCGGGCCTTGCCCAACCTGAACAGAGGCCACACTCTGCGGTGGCTGAGGCACAGGCGTCCCTTGGTCCGTTGGCTCTTGCGGATTCATCTGAGGTTTATTATACAACTATCTCTCGTTTGTTGAAACATCAGTTCACACGCCTTTCAAAGCGCAATATGTAAAATACCCCCACCACGAACAACCCACCGAGCGTCACAATGTCCCGGATAGTCAGCTGTCCGATCGACTGCAACATTATAAGCAGGAGCGGCAGACAGACGCCAAGCAGCACGATAGCGCGCCGTCGCGAGACTCGCAACCGCTCGTTCAAACCCGTAATAAGTAATAAAATCTTCAAGGATCCATACAGTAACACTCCGAGCATGATAAAGCCGACCACCAACATAACGAGCGGTACGGCCGTAGGTGACACAAAGCTAAAAAATAACAATCCTGCAAGCACAGCGATCGCAGGCTTCAGGGCTGCCCGACGTCCCACCGGACGATTCGTCCGATCATCAACAGTCGGAACCTGTTCGTTATCCATATCTCATATAGTATACTCTTTCCGTCTATGTTAATAAATTCGGTCCGTGGTCAAGGCCTTAGCAAAAAGCGCCGCCTGTAAGGGCGGCGCTACAAGAAGAGGCTAGGTGCCTCGGCGGTAAATGCGCTCCTATTTATTAAACTATTATAGCGCTTACCGCTGCGAGGCTGACTGACCGCTCATTCTACCGGTAAGGTAGTTTGAGCGAAATCGGCCATGGGGATTCCATCAAAGATTGATCGGAATTCGTGGAACATTTTTATTGTCCCGAGCCACAAAAGAGTTTGTGCCCTGCTGTTGGCCTTCCCAAAGTGCCGAGATGTAAGTACAAAAAATTGTTTATGTTTTTGTTGTTTTTGTTTTGTGCTTACATGTTTCATACTAGCGCACTTGAGCCAAAATGTCAATAGCCCTCATGCTTATAATTACAAAACTCGCGAGCGCGAACCGAACACATAGTTAGATCTTCAATCGTTTTCAAATGATATTGCCTCTATGCTGTACTCGTGGATATCCATCAAACACAAAATCATATATCGTTTCGTGCTCGCACCAAGCTCATATCGCCCACCTGGATAGTGTTCAGTTTCCTGGCCCTGAAGTCGGACTTCCGAGTTATGCACAGGATTCTTAAAACATTAGCAAAATTGTTGTTGACACTGCTAACAACAATTTATAAGATAGGCATAGCACTTGAATAAAAAAAGTGCTCAAACACAAAAACGACGAAACAAAAGGGATGAGGATTTCTCGCAAGTCCTCATCCCACCAAAACTCCAACACAAATGTACTCACCTTAAATACTAAAAACCAAAAACTCCAAGAACCCACCGATCATCTGGTGGGTTTTTAATACTCGCGAGATGCGGCCCATTCACCTGCTTCTTTGACGTAAAATTTCCTACACTTTCGGCACATCCTTGCTTCGCAAGCCGATCAATGCAGAGCTCAATTTTCCGCAGAAAGCGGCTCGCAAAATTTGCATTCCATACGCAGCATCTGCTAACAATTGGCGGCATGAAAACTTTCGTTCAAAGCCTTATTGATTACGGAACACAGGGCCTCATCGTCCGTATTGAGTGTCACATGACCAACAGCCTTCCAAATATCATCGTCGTCGGATTTGCCAATCGCGCCATTGACGAAGCCCGGGAACGAGTCCGAGGCGCCTTTGCGAGCACCGGGCTCAAGATGCCGCGCAAACGAATCATTGTCAACCTCGCACCAGCAGATATCCCCAAGGACAGCAGCAGCTTCGACCTGCCGATTGCCGCCGCCATTTTACTCAATACCCCGTCTCTCGCCGACCACCCCACCGCGTCACTGCGGCCACTCCGGCGAGACGAAGCATTAATGGGCGAACTTGGACTTGATGGTAGTGTCCGGCCAGTGCGAGGCATCATCGGCAAGATCCTGGCTGGTCGCAGGCATGATATCACTACTTTCTATATTCCGCTTGGCAATCTAGAACAAGCCCGGCTAATTCCCGACGTCACACTCGTACCCCTGGCAAACCTGTCCGACCTCGTCGGCATTCTAAGCGCCGATGATTCCGCCGAGGCTCTCATCACCGACCTCCCAGTTACCAATACGCTGCACGAAGTGGCGCATGCCGCCGATACCTGGACACTCAATACCGTTCATTTCGCCGATATCATTGGCCAGGTCCAGGCCAAACGCGGCTTGGAAATTGCGGCTGCCGGCGGACATAATATATTACTCAGTGGACCACCAGGTACCGGCAAAAGCATGCTGTCCCGGGCACTTCAGAGTATTCTGCCGCCACTATCCGTCGAGGAAATGCTCGAAACCACCCACCTGCACAGTCTGGCAAGCAAAACATACGATAAGATCATCCACGAACGGCCCTTTCGATCGCCGCATCACACCGCCAGCCAGGCGGCCATCATCGGTGGCGGCACATTGCAGCGCCCCGGAGAAATCAGTCTAGCCCATCGTGGCGTACTTTTCCTGGATGAACTACCCGAATTCAGTCGAACCACCATCGAGGCTCTGCGCCAACCGCTCGAAGACCACAGCATTACGATTGCCCGGGCTCGTGACAGCGTCACGTATCCGGCACATTTCATCCTGGCGGCAACCGCCAATCCATGTCCCTGCGGCTATTACGGCATTGGGGATGGCGGCAAACCTTGCATTTGCGGCTTGGCCCAGGTGCAGCTATATCGCAGCAAATTATCCGGCCCAATACTCGACCGCATTGATCTCTACAGCAACGTTCACCAGGTCGATTACGCTAATATGTTAACTACCGCCGCTCCGACTGCAATTCAACAGGATACGCGAGTACGCCGCGAACGCGTCCAACAAGCCCGGAACATACAAATTGGACGTTATCATAGCACCGACACCCTCAACAGCACTATGACCAATCGAGATATTGCGCGACATGCCCATATCAATCCGGAAGCCAAGCAGGTACTAACACGTGCGGCCAAATCGCTTATGCTATCTGCGAGAGCCTACATACGGACCGTCAAGGTGGCTCGGACAATCGCCGATCTGGACAATTCTGCGGACATTACCAGTCATCATATTACCGAGGCTTTGCAATTCCGATGGCGCGCCTGACGACGGCTAGCTCTTACGTTCGGATTTGTAAACGTTGACCACTGTTGCCTCATCTGGTAGAATAGATTCGTTATTAACACCCATAGGAGATATTCGTATCAGCAAGTTCACTCGCCTGAACTCGGACATTCGGGCACCACAGCTTCGAGTAATTGGTGAGGACGGCTCGCAGCTCGGCATTATGTCTCGTACAGAAGCCCTTCGTGCCGCCGAGGATGCAGGCCTTGACCTTGTCGAGATCTCACCCGACGCCAAACCTCCGGTCGCCAAAATTGTCGACTGGGGCAAATTCAATTACCAGCGGACTAAGCAGGCCCAAAAGAACAAAAAGGCCGCCAAATCCCTGGAAATGAAACAAATGCGCTTCGGCCTCAAGATCAGCGATCACGATCTCGGTGTTAAAATGAAAAAAGTCGACGGCTTCCTGGATGCCGGACACAAAGTTAAAATCACAGCTTTCTTCCGCGGACGCGAACTCGCCCACAAGGATCTCGGATTCAAATTGGCCGACAAGGTCATCAATGATTTCGGCGACTCCATCGTGGTCGACCAAGCACCCCAGCTAGCCGGCAAGCAACTGAGCTTCGTCATCAGAGCTAGCGGCTCTCGCCAGAAAGAGGTCGCCAAGCGCTCGAAGGGTATCGAGCATACCGGTAATCACCCGGAAGTTGACCCACACAAACAATCAGCGGCCGATACAAACCCTGCCGATGACGACGTCACACGCGTTGCCAGCGTCTAGCAGCCATTGTTCGCCGCACAGCCATCAAATACACAGCAACGTAAGGAGTAATGTATGCCCAAGCTCAAGACCCACAGCGGCACCAAAGACCGCGTCCGGCTCACCAAAAACGGCAAAGTCCGTGCTGGCAGCCCCAATCGAAATCACTTTATGTCCAAAAAGAGCGGCGCTCGCAAGCGCCGGCTCGCCGGTTTGCAGACCCTCATGGGCGCAAACACGCGTACGCTTAAGAAGAAGTTAGGAGCCTAACCCATGCGCGTCAAACGAGGCGTTACTAGCCACGCCAAACACCAGAAAATCCGCTCGGCAACCAAGGGCTTCAGCCACCCCAACCGCGCCAGTATCAAACGCGGCAAGCAGGCTGTAACCAAATCACTACAATATGCATACCGTGATCGTCGCAATCGCAAACGCACCTTCCGCACCTTGTGGAACACACGCATCAATGCCGCCGCACGCGAAAACGGCACAACCTACAGCCAGCTCATCGCCGCACTCGACAAAGCCGGTATTAATCTCAACCGCAAAGTCCTTGCAGAGCTGGCAGTCAGCGAGCCCAAGGCTTTTACTACCGTTGTAAAAGCTGCAACTAAATAACACGTTTTACTCTGTTATTTTGCTCATTTCGCGGTCTTGAACACATAAAATAGCCTCGCATTATGCGAGGCTATTTTATATCCAGGGCCAGAGTATCTATAAGCCGGGTTCTGTCCCCATGCCGTCCTTACAAGCTCGCCATACGGCGGCTCCATAAGGAGGCTGAGGGCTAATCATCTATCTAGGCCGATCATTGCTGAAAGGCTCAAGCGGTTCTTGCGACGAATCCTCAGTGGGCACTTCGAGCAGTAAGCTCAAAGAATCCATCTCCTTGCAGCAGACAGGGTTTACCTACACTCTATGTCGCCATGGAGCGTTGCGAGCTCTTACCTCGCTCGTTTCACCTTTACCCCAGCGCCCCTACATACAATGCGAGACGATTATTACAATACAGATGAATAAGCTGTTCGCAAATTGCCGTCAAGATTACATTCAAAGGTGCTGGGGTAGTTTCGTTTCTGTGGCACTTTCCCTAGGATCACTCCCGGTCGCCGTTAGCGACTGTCACGCCCTATGCTGCCCGGACTTTCCTCCCAGCACTTCCCCAGTCGCAAATTACAACATTGTACATTACGACAAGAAAGGTGCTGGGCGATTAGCCGATACTCTGGCCATTACTTATTATATCCGCGAAACTACCAGTTGACAAATAAATATTTCGAGTTTATATTTACCACATGAATTTTATAGACCACCAGATCGCAAAGCTCAAAGCAGCAGTAGCAGAACAGACCACCACATTTACCTATAGCGGTGTTATTAGCTGCCTGGCAATTAGGCTTGCCTGCCAAAATTGCCAATTCGGCTCCTCGATTTTTCTTGAAAATACCACCAGTACTGAAGCGGTACAGGCCAGTCAGAGCATCCACGCTATTCCGCTTACCAAACGCCCGGGCGCCACTACTATGCCCACATACGACACATCATCAAGTATAAGCGAGCATGATCTCATCGCTGCCGCACTACCAACTTGGAGACAAGAAGCCGTGGCCGCCGGCACACTATGCAATGAAAGCATCTTCACGAGCAGCGATTGCCATGGTACGGTAATCAGCACACATGACTCACTCCTGCCGCCAGCCGAGACCAACTAGCCAATCGCGCAATATACAATTCTTCCAATAACTCTGTTACACTATACCAGAAACACACATCGGGGTGTGGCGCAGTTGGTAGCGCGTACGGCTGGGGGCCGTGAGGTCGCAGGTTCAAGTCCTGTCACCCCGACCAAGTGACACAATAACGTCACACTAATACAAAAGGTTCTGCTCACCCCTGAAATATCTGTCGGCCAGTACGGCAATCTTGTAATGATAATCGTCCCAATTCTCAGGGAATGACCCCTTATTGACTCTGACGGCAACCACATCACCATCCGCAGTAAGGGCCTCTACCTCAAAGCTATATGTTGGATCGCGGTGCGCTTTCAGCAGCTCCTTAATTGGACAGGCGCACAATGCGTATACCTCGGCCTTTTCGAGAACATAAGAGTCCAGCGGAGCGTTATCCTCAATCATATAAACATCGATAATATTGTTGTGTGACGTGCCGTTCGTATTAAAGCCGACGTACAGTTTACGGCCAAGGTACATCACATTCTCGGGCGCGTAATGCTTGCCCAATTCTTCATCAACTTCTCGCAAGCCATCAGTCATTTTTTCGCCAGCCCGAAAGTGTCCGCCAGCGGTTACATCAAGTAAGTTCGGCGCCCATGTCGATTGTGGGCTTCGCTGTTGATAAATAATGGTCGGTTCTGGGTCTTTGGCGACAATCCATAGATTAAATGTGCCAATCCAGTCGCCATCACGATATGCTTGCTCGCGGCCCTTAATCTCGCCTGTTGCCCTGAACAGTGGAGGTTGTAAAATATCTACCCGTTCGTCCATAAACATCCCCCTGAATGCAGCGCCGATGCCGCATGGATCGCATCAATGACCTTCAGATTATGAGCAAGGCGCAGCATACCGGCCTTTTGCCACAATGTGACATCCATAAGTAATATGATACATGAACGTAAAGCGCCCGTATAATGGTAGGACAAAAATATTCCATCTAACACTTCCGATCGCCCCACCAATCCTTCATACCCCTCCATACGATCGGGAATCCATTGCAATACACACAGCTACCGGCTACAATATTTATAGAGCTTAAGCATTATATTTCTGTATACTTTGAATTCACAGAATAAGGAACTCCGTGCAAAACGATCCCCAGGCCGAACCGACACCTCCTCCGTCCACCGACCAGATACAAGTCGGGGTGTCAGCCAGTCAGCTCGGCCTTAGCCAGTCAGCCAACGTTCCTCGCCCAAGCACCAAGAAGATTATCCTCATTGCAAGCTCCACCATAGGAGCAATAGTTGTCCTGTTTACCGTCCTTAGCCTTACCGGAGTCATTGCTTTTAGTGAATTCAGGACGGTCTCGTACGCTAATTCTACTGGCTCGAAATTCAAACTGCAATTTTATAGCAAACATAGTGTCACCACACTTGAATCAGGCCAAAAACAACTTATCTCCCGAGTTTCAAACGATGGTGCGTTTCCCTTGACGCTCTCCATCGCACATGCCTCCTCGAATGGCTATAACAGCATCAGAAGCTGTACTGGTCTCGTAAAGGTTTTTGACATTCAGAATGTCCAGCTTGATCGAAAAATTGCAGTCTGTGACTTCGGTGCACGCGGCAATCTGCCAAGCGGAAGCGTATATGTGGCCGGGATTGAACACGATTCCCAGGCTTACATCATTACGATCAGTCAGGACTATAGCAGTATCAACATCAGTAATTCGGCGGCCGCCCAGGAGTCACTCACTCGTTTCGGGCTCGACCCGTATCAAGACGATATCAAGCGGATTATCGCCTCAGTGCAAGTCCTTTAGCGTCCATTAGCATAACAGTTTATAGATGGTTAGGCTGCCGGCGTGATTAACCTGAGAAGACCCAGGTGGGTGCCTTCACGTACCGGCCAGGGCCAGTACAAATATTAGGCTCCCTAATGATTAGTATTCAGATAATCATTTGCCGGCAGATCGACCACTATAGTAGTCCTACCTAACCATATATCTATTATAGCCCAGGCGCCCATCTTTGCATATTGGGGCTAAATCCATGAGTATTTATTACAACAAGAATTGCAAAACACCGGTATTAAGTTTGCTAATAAAGCTGAATCCGCCAACCGCCACAATACCAATGACGATAAAGAAACCAAAGGGTTCGAGCTGGGCCATGACGCGCTGCAGCGGCTCTGGCGCAAAGGCATACAACACCCGGGAACCATCGAGCGGCGGAATCGGAATCAAGTTAAAAATGAACAGACCAACGTTCAAAATAATAAAAATCTGTAGAATCTGTCCAAACAGGTCCGGCGACATCAATATGTCCAGCCCCAGCAATCGCACCACGACCGCCCCAAGCAGGGCCAGGGCAAAGTTCGATATCGGCCCAGCAGCCGCGATCAGTGCCGCACCAAACTCGTCCCATTTGACACGTTCGGGGTTAAACGGAACCGGCTTGGCCGCCAACACTGGCGCCCCTACCAGGATCAAGGTTATCACCGGCAGAACAATCGTCAGGAACGGGTCGATATGTTTGAGGGGATTCAAGCTTACCCGACCCTCTTCGGCCGCAGTATCGTCGCCCAGCTTCAGCCCTACAAAGGCATGCATTGCCTCATGCACCGACATCGATACCAGCAGCACACCAATAATAATTACAATCTGAAGCAGTGTTATTTCGCCAAACATCTCATCGTTCATTATAGCAGATCATGTTGCCGGACTTCATTCACAAACTAGCCCTATAGTACTACTTTACAGTAAAATAGAGCTTATTTTGTTCAAACTAGCCCTATAGTATCACCAAGTCATTGAGGCGCTCCCGTAACCCGTCCGTTGACCTTGACGAAATTCTCAGAGCCCTGTAAAATAACACCTTGAATACAATATAAATTCGTAAGGACTGCTATGAATATCTGCGAACTAACCGGCAAGGGCAAGCAATACGGCAACAACGTTAGCTTCTCCCAGCGTCACACCAAAAAAGTCTGGAAGCCCAATCTTCAGACCAAAACCGTAGTCATCGGCGGCAAAAAAGTCACCATGAAGATCAGCACTCAGGCGCTGCGAACTCTCAAAAAGAAGGGCATTATCACGTCCCCGACCAACACTAAGTAGTCTACAAAGACACCAAGTAGCCTACGATGTCCTGACGGAGTCTATCGGCTTACTACTATTGCCTTTCGACCACGACTAACTGCGTAACATCACTCATCTCACCAGCCTTGAGCTTCAACAACGGAACCGTCTCTTTGACTTCCATGCTAAGACCGGTAATCGCCTGCTCAAGCGTCTGAGCCGGCACTTCAAAACTCAAGCCCTTGGCGTCATAATATGTCGGCACGACAATCTTGGGCTCAATCTTCTTTATCACTTTGAGTGCGCCCACCGGATCGAGTGTGTAACCATTACCACCGACCGGAACAAACATCACGTCCACCATCCCGATACTTTCCAGCTGGTCGTCATTTAATTCGGGGTAGATATGACCAGGTACAAAAATCCCCAGCTCTTTGTACATGAGCTTGTACATCGTTGCCGTCTGCCGGCCCTCTTCATCCATATGCCCACGCGCCGGGATACCATAGACGGAGACGTCCGACACCTCGTACTCACCGGCATGATCGATGACCAATTTCGGCTCCGCCACTGCCTTCGTCTTTGTTAACAGGCTTGTAAACAACGCGATGTCGCCAGTTTTCGTAACGCTCTTGCCGCCAAGCGCGCTTAGATTATCATCGATTACAACTCGCACTCCCTTGGCACTCAAAACGATACAGTTTGCTCCAAAAAATTGCACATCCATAGCCCTATCCTTTCAGTGAATTATGTTTGTCGATCAGAACCTGTTTTTTGGCACGGATGACATTTGATACAAAACGATCGTTTATCTGCTGGCGATAATGAAAATCATTAAGGCTGAGCATAGTATAGCGAAGCTCCTTGCCTTCTTTTGATTCCAGATCAGCCATAAACTTGGCCAGCTTAGCCTGGTTGATATCGCCAACCAGGAACACGTCGACACCGGTGCTCTCATCACGAGTGAACTGACCGGTATACACAGCAATTTCGACATTCCCCAGTGATTTAATACCAGCGCTATCAGTAAAGTCGTTGGCAGTCGCAGGAGAAGATGGCACGGCTACGCCTGCTACCGGCTTAGCACTTCGGAGTGAAGGATTTTTGACACCGCCGCCGAAGATCTCCTGCAGAGGTGCATAAAACTCGTAACCCTGATTTACCTCATAGTACAACTTATTGTTAGTCGTATCTGATACGATAATCCCGACGCTGAGCAAATTCGCGAGCTCGCGGCGCACCGAATTGATCTGTTCGTCAATTTTGCGTGTAATTTCGCGCACATAAAATGAACGGTTCGGATTGCCGTAAAATAACTGCAACAGCTTCACCCGGGTCTTACTACCAAACAGCTGTTCAATCATAACTTCATTGTACCAAAAACTACTTCACTTACGATAGTCTGGTATGCAAAAATGTTGTCACTAAATCAACGGCCTCCGCCGTTCTATCTTCGGTGGCAAGCCAGTGAATACTTTTGTTGCGCCGAAACCACGTGCGCTGGCGCTTAGCCAGCGCACGTGTGCTTTTGACAATATCAGCGGCTATCACGTGTTCGTCGATCAAGGCCGGATCATCTGTCAGG
>JBDHUK010000023.1:0-13465 GCA_039809165.1 Saccharimonadales bacterium (SeqCode)
CGACCGACAACCGGACGAATGTTGCTCAGGGCAGCCAGGGCAAGAGTTTCGCGCTCACTACAGCGTCGGTTCCGGTCACACCCCAGCCGGTCACGCCGGCTCCTAAGTCGGCTCCAAAAGCGCCACAGCCCAAGGTGACATCGGTTACCCCAACGGGGAGCGATGATTCCGTCGCACTTGTCGATAATGACGTCGTCGAAGTCACGACTCCGATTGAGGTCGGACCACTGCCGGTACAGCCTGATGGTATTGACCGTATCGAATATTTTTTGAACGGGAAGTTAGTGGCTACCGTCAAGACTTCACCCTACACCTATAAGCTCGATACGACAAAGTATCTCAATGGTACGTATACGATGACAACCAAGACCTACTACAAAAATGGCCAAACCAAGTCGGTCAGCCAGAAATTAGTCGTCAAGAATCCATTTGGCTGGTCACAGATCCGCTTATGGATGCAAAAATACGCATGGCTGCTCATCCTGTTCGTGCTTATTATTGGAGTGACGGTGGCAATAGTCATCATCCGCCGCAAAAGCAAGGGACCGGATAACTACTACGGCAATGGCTCGATGGATAATGGTGGTGACTATGTTGTTTCGGGCGGTGATAATGTGGCTCCTACAACCAACAATGAGATTGTGCCAGAGGTACCAGTTGCGGCACCACCGACAGTGGTGGCACCCAACGGTTCATCCACTCGTCGCTGAACCTATCCGGAAAGCCGGTAGTGCGTCCGCTTCCGTTTTGTGCTACCATAAGCGTAATAAGAGGTGCATGGAAGAATTATGGCTCGAAAGGTCTCAAAACACAGGTGGAATATTGGTTCGATAATTTCGTTGGTAATTGGCATTGTACTTGTTTGCGCGATCAGTTATTTGGGTATAAAGACGTACCGTGAGAGCCATGCGGCCGCAGCAGCTTCAATATACGTAAACCCTAGTTCAGCGACATTGACTACTGGCTCGACTGTTTCCGTAACGGTGCGCGAAAATAGTGGGACCGATCCGGTCAATAGCGTGCAGGCCTCACTGAATTACGATAGCAACCAACTGCAATACGTCGATCTTGTAGAAGGAGGCGCCTTTCCGGTTATAGCCGCCACGAGCACTAACACTCCTGGTGTTGTGCGCATAGGCCGAGCCAATGCCAGTACCCCTCAGACCGGCGATCAGGCAATCGTGACTGTTAATTTTAAGGTGATCGGATCTTCTGGGACGGGAGCTATTACGATTGACAGGGCATACTCACTTTTAGTTCGCAGTACTGACAATAAGGATATGCTACAGAGCGTTGGTAACGGCAGTTATGCGTTCACGGGTGGCAGCACTGCTCCCAATCCGACGCCAACACCTCCGCCGCCGAGTCCACCATCATCCAACGGCAAGCCAGTATTATATATATCTCCGGCAAGCGGAAATTATGCCGTGGGCAGTACGATTGCGGCGACGGTTAAGCTCAACAGCTTCACGACAGCCACCTCAACGGTCGAGGCGGTGGTAGGTTATCCGACTGACAAATTACAATTCGTGGATGTCACCGAGGGCGGCGCATACACAACGCAGCAGCGTACCAAAAACGCAAATGGCACCATCGATATTATTCGTGGCATCGCCGGCGGTGGCGACGGCAAACAGGGTGAAAATACCGTTGCAACTGTTAACTTTAAAGTACTGGCGAATAATGGTACGGCAGCACTGACATTGAATAGTGGATCTGCGGCCTATGATACTTCGGGAAGTGGGGCGAATATCCTTGACTTGGCTGCTTCGACGGGCGCAAGTTACACGCTGAGTGCTTCTGGCGCGTCCGATTCGGCCGGAAGCAATAATACTTCGCCAAAGACAATTACAACACCCTCCCAAAGCCTAAAAATAACCACCAAGGCCGGCAGCTCGGCGTCCGTTACTACGTATAACGGTAATGTGGCAACCGAATTGAAAGGCGAAGTCACGCTTGCTCCGGCAACCACCACTGCTTCCGATGGCGTCAGCACTATCAGCAAGGTCGAATACTATCTCGATAAAAAACTGATTGCCACTAAAAAATCAGAACCCTTTACCTATAACTTTGATACAAAAAAACTTCGCAATGGCCAATATACTATGGTCATCAAGACTTACTTTACGAACGGCACGGTCGATACCAATTCAGAATTACTGGTCGTGAAAAACAAAGTGACCCTATCGTATGTCATGCGGCAGTACGCGCCGAGCGCGGCGGCACTGATCGCCATACTCGTAGTGTGTGCTTTCTTGCTTTGGAAATTGGTAATTCCTCGATTCGCGGTTGCCAAGACACGAGTTCCGGTTGATGTCACTGGTATGCAAATCGGTGGCTCAGCGCCGACAGACCGCAGTCAGTCCGATGCCTTGCCGGTGATGGCTGATCCGGTTGTAGTGACTCCGGGCGATCCGGCGGCGTCAGGTGAGTCTAACGCCTCGATCGCAGCTGCCCCGACCGTAGTCGCACCACCTGCTCCGCAGGCTGCGACGGAGACCACCACGTATCAACCGAAACAGGTCACGTCGCCATCGGTGCACGGCCAAAATGACGATTTGGATTATAATGGCTCAAAACCGGTGGCAGGTGTCGCTCCAGCCCAACCCACGCCAACGATCATACAGCCAACGGCTCCATCTTCGGATGACGCTAATCAGAACAAAGCATAGATTTCCTTGCCCGTGAGAACAGCTACAGAGATAGGTATTGACGTAAGCGTTATATATTGCTATAATATGCTTATGATAAATCACATACAAACAAACATAGCATCCCGTGGATTCAGCACCTGCTAGACCCCTAAAAAATCCCGGGGTATAATAAAACAGTTATGGCAAAAAAGAAAAAAGGTAAGGGCAGGGGCAAAGCGCCGCCCCCCAAGCAACCATCGCCGTTTCTGCAATACGCAGGTGCGGTTGCGCTGATTTTGATTGCTCTGTTTGTGCTTCTTGGCGGTTTTGGTACGGGTGGTGCACTGCCCGAATCGCTATTTAGCGCAGCGCGCCAAGTGCTTGGTGCGGCAGCCTATGTGCTGCCGGCTGTATTGGTATATTGGGGAGTGGTCAAATTTATGCACGAGGACCACAAGCTCCAGTTTCCACGACTGTTTTGCTTGTGGCTTGCGTTATTCATGATAGCCAGCCTTATTAACGTGGCCACGGCCACGGCGGCCGGCCTTACTATGACCGGCGAGAAAATATGGTCAGGCGGCCAGGGCGGCGCAATCGGCAACGCGCTTGGCGGTTTCGTACTGTCGAGCCTGGACCGCATTCCGGCTGGCATTGTATTCGTAGTGGCGATTATTCCGGCGGCGTTCTATGCGCTCAATATTCCGATTAGCGTGATCTGGGAATCGTTCCGTAACGCTCGTCCCGAGTCTCGTGAGAATAAGCGCGATACCGATCTGATTGCCCTCAAAAAGAGGGGTAAGATCGATGCGCCAGCCGGCTTCAAGATTAACGAGGGCGCGGCGGCGGCCGAGCCGCCAGCGGAGCCGCCCAAACGCGTGTTTGGCGGTCTCAAGAACAGTGCCGTTCGTATGGGTACTCCGGCTCAGGCCGCCGCTGCAGCCAGCCAGGACGCGCTGACCTTGGCCAGCGATCCCAATTGGCAGCTGCCGCCCCTGACGTTACTCAATCAAAAAGAAGAAAAGCCGGATGGTGGTGATATCAACGGTAATGCTGCCAAGATTCACAATACTTTCGCCAACTTCAATATCGACGTGGAGATGCTGGGTGCTAACATCGGCCCCCGGGTGACGCAATACACGCTCAAACCACCAAGTAACGTTAAACTGGCCAAGATTACGGCACTCGAAAATAACCTGGCGCTTGACCTGGCCGCTCACGCCATTCGCATGGAAGCGCCAATCCCTGGCCAACAGGCAGTAGGTATCGAGGTGCCAAACAAAAAGCCGGCCACCGTACCGGTTGCCAGCCTGCTCAAGTCAGCCAAGTGGAGCGAGGTGCGTGACAAGCCGCTCAGCTTCGTTATCGGCCGTGATATCGCCAACAACCCGATCATGGAAGATCTGGCCAAGATGCCGCACCTGTTGGTCGCTGGTCAGACCGGTTCCGGTAAGTCGGTGATGATCAATACGTTCCTGACGAGCCTGCTGTACCACAATTCGCCGTCCGACCTTAAGCTGATCCTCGTCGATCCTAAGCAGGTTGAAATGGCTCCCTACAATGATATGCCGCACCTGTTGTGTCCGGTCATCAATGAGCCGGAAAAATGCATCAGCGCCCTCAAATGGGCGGTGGCCGAAATGGAGCGCCGGTTGCGTACCATGGCCGAAGTAGGCAAGCGCAATATCGGTGAGTACAATACCCTCAAAAAAGAAGAGGGCATGCCGTATATCGTTATTGTTATTGATGAGCTCGCCGATCTGATGATGATGGCGGCGCGCGACGTCGAAGCGCTCATCGTGCGGCTCGCGCAAAAGGCGCGCGCCGCCGGTATTCACCTGGTGCTGGCCACTCAGCGTCCGAGCGTGGATGTCATTACTGGCCTTATCAAGGCCAACGTGCCGGCGCGTATTGCGTTTACGGTGGCCAGCCAGGTTGACTCACGTACCATCATTGACCAGATGGGTGCCGAGAAGTTGCTGGGCATGGGTGATATGCTGCTGCTGACAAGCGGCATGAATAAACCCAAGCGTATTCAGGCGGCATTTATTAGCGACGACGAAACCGGCAAGGTGACTGACTTCATTAAAATGCAGCGGCCGCCGGCCTATGACATGGAAATCGTCAGTCAACCGGTGCAGCTCAATGGCAAGGGCGGCCTGGTGCCTGAGGGTGGTGCCGGCGGTGGCAATGATGCTGACGGCGACATGTTCCGGGATGCGGTGCGCGTAGTCATCGAGAACAAAAAAGCCAGCACCAGTCTGCTACAGCGGCGGTTGCGTATCGGCTATGGCCGGGCGGCCCGGCTGATGGAGGAGATGGAAGAACAGGGTATTATCGGCCAGGCCGACGGTGCCCGGCCGCGTGAAGTGCTCGTTTCGAATTTGGATCAAGTGTTTGGCGGCGGTGATGATGGTGGTAACGATGACGATGATCAGGGCGCCGCACCACAGCCGCCGCGCAGTACCTTCCTCGTACAATAAAACACCAACTGCTAAACAGAGTGCTTAGGGCTTGGCGGCGAGCTTGGTGGGAGTACGGACATCCGAGACATCCATGCGCGCCACTTCGAGTAGTTTGGCCCATTTGGCGAAGCTGATGTTAAAATCGATCCGCCCCTTGTGTCCGGGTAAATGTCCATCGAAAGTGTATTGCCTGATGAGGTACGCCTCATATCCTTTCATTCTGAATTGTTGGCTCATGTACGGATCGTTGGCGGTGCCGGGTTTAGCTATCTTGCGTGCAATTGCGTAGGGGTTGCCTTTGTCGGGAAGCGGCCGAGCCCACCAAAGCTGAGAGTTGGGTAATGCGTCGCGAGCTCCTAACTTAGAATTCCAATAACTTGTGTAGGTGTATGTAAAAATAGGATGATCGGGAAAATAGTTGGCCATTTCATTACGCCATACCTGGGCTTCGCGCAGGGTGGGGTCGGAGTTATCCGTGGGAGCGTGCTCCAGATCTAGCGCCAACAAACCTTTTAGTTTGTTTTTGCCGGCTTGTCCATGATTAGGATCGGTATCCATGAGCGTTTCGTAACAGTGTTTGGCTTGTCGTTTGGGGTCGCCGTGTACGTAGAAGTAATAGTATCCCGGTAATAGGCCAGCGTCGTGCATGGCCGCGCGACTTTTGGCGAATAATGCGTCGTCGGTGCGTCCGCTGGTATTATTCCAGTAGCCGATACGCGCAAAGGCGAAAGCAACGCCCTGACTGGCGAGTTTTCCGTAATTGAGAACCTTGCCATTGAACTGTGAGGTGTCCGGCCCAATATAGAACGGCTGCTCGACAAAATTAGTGTTGTCTGGTGTGGGCGGAGCACTGGGGTTTGAACCAGTGCCTGATTTGCCGGCTTGAAGCTGGGGAGGTGGATTGCCGGGGAGTGTAGTAGTGCCTGATAGGCCGAGCGGATCGAGATATTTGTTGACAGCCCAGGCCGCGCCAACCGTTGCTGCACCAGTCAATGTGGCCTTGAGGAACGTTCGCCGCGTGAGCTCCGGTGGTGGATCATCTGATAATCGTGGGGTTGTCGGATATGATGGTTCGCCATATCCCGGCTGATTGCGCAAATCTAGGGTCTCCAATCGTAAGCTTAGAATATCATCTTGTAGTAGATCCGTCAAAAGATGTCAATCCTTTTTAGGTCGTTGAGAGCAGGGCGATTCTGCCCATAACACTCTTGCCATAAGCATAATGGAGCGGTACTATTGAAGTGGAAACAAACACTCTTTTGGGAGACAAAGTCTTCCGCCGAGGACCCCCTGCTTGTCGCATTTGCGCGAGTGTATCTCGGTCGAAAAGTCAAACCCCGGCTCACCTGTGAGCCGGGGTTTTGTTTGGTGCGAAACAGGCCGATGCCGCCTTTGCACTTGGCCGTTATCCATGATTCGTCGCACTCGGGATGGAGGGTATTCCTTGACTAACAGAGGTAATCCTGCTAAACTAAACTGATTATTAACTCAGCTCGTGGCCTTCGTATGCGAAAGGGCGCACGGGCAGTAACCAAAGGAGTATCCATGGCTTCAACGACCAATCAGTATGAAGTTGCTGTCTTGTATCACCCGGACCTTGAAGTTGACCTTGAAAAGGCGACTTCACGTGTCGAAAAGATCTTCACCGACAACGGCGGTAAGATTACGAACACCGACAACTGGGGTAAACGCAAACTGGCTTACACTATCAAAAAGTGCGAGTCGGCCATCTATATCATCTACACCGTAGATTTTCCGCCGGAGAGTGTCCGCAAAGTCGAAAGCACGCTGAACATCACCGACGAAGTGATCCGTTTCCTGATCACCAGGCCTGATCTCAAAGCGATTGCCAAGGCCGAGGCTGCAAAAGCACTCAAGGCCGAGCAAGCTGCCAAGCGCGGCGAGTCGACTGACGACAGTGACGGCGGCAAAGAAGAAGATTAATGGCCGCGTCAGCCGCATGCGTAATGGCGAAGTTGTAAAATAGTCGCAAGTGCTTGACGACGCCCGGTGCCTGACGGTAGGGTGAGGGTAATAGCTAACCAAAGGGGGTAACACCATGGCACGAAGTGTCAATACAGTCATACTATTAGGCCGACTAACCAGAGACCCGGAACTACGGCAAACGCCATCCGGCCAGTCGGTATGCAGTTTTTCACTGGCACTTAACCGGTCCTACAAAGACCCTAGAACGGGCGATCTTGTCGAATCAACCGATTTCGTCGATTGCGTCGCCTGGGCTCAGCTTGGTGAGACCATCGCCAAGTACGTGGGTAAGGGCCGAAATCTGTGTATCCAAGGCCGTTTGCAAAGTCGCAGTTGGGAGCAGGATGGTCAAAAACGCTCCAAGCTTGAAGTCTTAGTTACCGAAATGACATTTGTCGACGGCCGTGGTGGTGATGACGGTGGGGACTACAGTGGCGGCAGCTCACGCAGCTCAAGCACTTCAAACGCCAGCAAGAAAAAGGATGCAGTTATCGAGGATGTAAGCGATGAGCCGATCAATCTCGACGACATCCCATTCTAGCAGGCGATTTCCAGAGCGCATTGCTGCGGCAGAAACTCCGCGCTTCGTTCATCGTATCTAGATACGGCTCACTGCAGTGCTCGATTCTTTCTTGCACTGCATCTCCTCAAAAAGCTTGTTGAAGATTCGGAAGGTTAGCAGATGAAAAAGATCGAAGAGTTTCCCAAAGGGGTGGTTGTCACCGAGGTTATCATAACCGGTGAGCGACCACGCCCTGTCGCGCAATTGTTTCCGTGTACGATCCACGAACAAGAAACGGGTATATTCTGGCATTTTTTACCTGAAGGACAATATTGTGCATTTGGGATTGCCGTTGACAACCTGCTTGCGATCAAGGGTATCGCATCGGTGCTTAATCCAGGTGATGTATTCCGTTACATGTCCCCTAATCTTCGTTCGGGTACGATTGATTTAATCGGTGAGTATCTCCCGGGTGCTGAGCCACTGTAAATTTGACGAAATACGATAAAATTACTATAATAATATGATAAGGAATAATTATGGCAAAGATTTTTAAACACCGCACCGATGTAGCCTTTTTTGACTACAAGGATTTCAAGACCCTGCAGCGCTACGTAAACGCGTACGGACAGATCGAGACTCGCAAGAAGACCGGCCTAACCGAATCACAGCAACGCCGCCTGAGCACCGCTATCAAGCGCGCTCGTCATATTGCATTGCTGCCATTTGTTGCAACTAATTAGTAACCTAAAATTGTAGGAGTTGAGCATGGCAGGTCGCGGTGAGCGGTGGGAGGCCATAGATATCGGCAGTGTTGCTTTTGTTGACGACCCCGATGGAGTAAGTTGGCTTACCTTTGATGGGATTTCATACAATGGTTATGGGGCCTTTGATCAGTTCGCATATGGCGAACCATTCAATCCTCCGGTACCAGTTCCGACGAGCAGTTTGCAGATATTGAAGAATGGTGCGGTCGAGGTCGGAGATATGTATTGGGCGAGGGTAAATCAGGCAGCCCGGTCGGTTGCAGAGGTCGATCCGCTTGCGACCGAGTATTTAGATACTTCGGTTGACCCCAATTACTAAGACTGACAAGTAAACGATTGCCGTAGGTTAAAATAAGAGTATGGCAGTTTCGACACTTACACTGGCTTCACGGCTGCATATGCAGATCAACGGGCTGATCACGGCCCTGGATGTTGATATTATTGGCCGCGAAACGGGCAAAACGCTCAACCGCATCAAGCTGACGAGCAACGATGCCCGGCTGGATGTGCGTGATTGGGAAATGGCCGACAATAAGTCCGAGATGGATACGCATGCCCGGAGTGGGCTGAAGCGCTATGAAGCGCTGCGTGCGGATATTTTGAAGGCAAGTGAGTCGGGCGTCTTCGGATCGATCGATGTGATTGACCTGTCGGCACAAATCGATACGATTCAGGCTGAATTGGTGTAAAATATAATTAGATTATTACAAGGGCGCATTTGTCGTTTCGCCAATGGAAACAGGAGAACTTTACATGGCACTCAGTATCACAGAACTCAAAAAGGGCGTGTTATTCCAGCTGGATGGTACGCCATATCGGGTGGTGGATTATAACCAGAAAGTGATGGGCCGCGGCGGTTCGATCGTCAATGTGCGTATCAAGAGCCTGATCGACGGCAAGGTGCTCGAAAAGACCTTCAAGGGTAACGAGCAACTTGACCGCGCCGACGTCAGCAACCAGACGGTGCAATATCTGTACAGTGACGGCAGTACGTTCTACTTTATGAACAATGACACCTTCGAGCAGTTTGAGATCGGGGCTGACCTCGTCGGTGATGGCGCCGGATTCCTGAAAGAAGGCGATGAAGTCAGCCTGCAGTTTTTTGATGGCAATCCGATCAATGTCGAGCTTCCCAAAAATGTACCATTGCTCGTGACGTATGCCGAAGATGCAGTCAAAGGTGACACCAGCAGCGCGATCACCAAAGACGCGACGCTTGAGACGGGTATTACAATTCGCGTGCCGGCCTTTATCAAACAGGGTGATCTCGTGTCGGTCGATACGACGAACGGGGCCTACCGTGAACGGGTAAAGGCCTAGCTGGCCGACTTTAGCGGATGATTATGACAGCCGAAGCACAAATCAGCGCCGCTCCTGCCCCTACGACTACCAGCCGCAAAATTCAGCCCGGCGCGTTGACTCTGGTGCACTTTGTCGAAAAGCAACTCGAAGGCTGGACGTTTGCACGCAGTCACTGGCCGTTGCACATTACGCTAGTGCCGTGGTTCCAGACCAAAGATGAAGAGGCGGTAATGCGCTCGCTTGACCGCCTGGCTGCAGAACTTGAGAATATGAACCTGACGGTCGGAGGCGTTGAAGACGTGAGCGGCCCGGGCCATCGGCAAGCAAATTTTATCAAGAATCAGCAACCGGTGCGAGAGCTGCACAAGTATTTGCTAGCCACGCTTGAGCGAGCCGATATCGAATTGCACGAAAGCCGCTTTACCGGCAAAGAATATCGGGCGCATGTTACTCGGCACCGGGCTGACGGCCGTCATTCGACGGCCGGTGAGCATATCTTGCTCAATGATTTTCATCTTGTCAAAATGCTGGACGCCAAAACGTGCGAAGTGTATCAGGTATTTGAACTCATTAGGCGATAGGGGGCATATGGCATCCAACGAATTAAACCGGGAAGAAAAATCGAAACGTAATTGGCGGCGTGCTGCCTTGGTGGCTGGGGCTATGGCGGTCGGGGCTTTTGTATTGTAGCCATGAAGCAGCGGCTGGATGTCGAAATGGCTCATCGTGGTCTGGTAGCCACGCGTTCACAGGCCGAAAGCTATATCAAGCTGGGCTGGGTGCAGGTGAATGGCGAGGTGATAACAAAACCGGGCAGCCAAGCCAGCGATACTGATAACATTCGGCTGACGGCTGCCGAGCAGTATGTGTCCCGGGCGGCGCTCAAGCTGGCATCAGTTGCCAAGATACTTGGGGTCGACTTTAGGGGCAAGACAATTCTGGATGTTGGGAGTTCGACAGGTGGCTTTACTGATTATGCGCTGCAGCATGGTGCGATACGCTCGATCGCGGTGGAGGTGGGACGCGACCAGCTCCATCCAAGCCTACGCGACGATCCGCGCATTGAGTTGCATGAGCAGACCGATATCCGTGACTTCGGGCCAGAACACCTGTCCGGCCAGGCAATTGATATCGTAGTGGCTGATGTTTCATTTGTCAGTCTCCGAGAGATTCTGCCTTTTGTAATGACATTGTGCACACAAAAAACCGACATTGTGGCCATGGTGAAGCCGCAGTTTGAAGCTGGAGCCATCCACCTCAAGCATAAAGGCGTTATCAAGAACGATAAGATGCGCCGGGATATTCTCAAAGACTTCGAGGCATGGGCCGGCCGGCATTTTAAGATAGCCGATAAGGCTGATTCGGAAATAAGTGGCGCCAGGGGCAACCTAGAGCGGTTCTACGTACTAAAAGTGTTAAAATAAGCACATGTATTTTGCAAGCCGGATGCAAGCTGGGCGGATGCTGGCGGCTCAGATGACACGTAAATATGCCGGCAAAGACTGCGCAGTCGTGGCCTTGTCCGATGGTGGTGTGGTCGTTGGCTCGCAAATTGCGCTCGCCTTGCATGCGCCGCTGTGCATGATGTTGTCGGATGAGATTTTGCTGCCGCGCGAAACGGTGGCACTGGCAGGCATTACTTCGGATGGCTCTTTTAGCTATAACCACGCCTATTCTGATGGCGAGATCGATGAGATGGTCGGCGAGTATCGGGGCCATATTGAACAGCAGAAGCTGGAGCGCCTCCATCGCCTGCACCGCGATTCAGGGGGAGGTGATCTTATACGTGAGGATATGCTGACCGGCAGATATGTCATTTTGGTGTCGGACGGTCTGAACGGTGGTTTTACTCTGGACTTGGCTATGCAATACCTCAAACCGGTGTCAAGCAGGGGTGTAGTCATGGTCGCACCCTTTGCTAGTGTGCAGGCGGTCGACCGGATGCACGTATTGGCCGATGACCTGTATTGTCTGAATGTGCTTGAGGATTATATTTCAACTGACCATTACTACGACACGCAAGATGTTCCTAGACACGAGTTGGTACTCAAGACGGTATCCCGAATCGTGGCGGACTGGCGTCCGCCACATGACAATGCCGAGCCGGCATGGGCCGGCGAGCCGGCCGCAACTGCGGCCAAGAGCGACGAGTCACTACCACAGAGTACTCAGTGGGCGCACGGTGGAGCACGAGCATTTTTCCGGCGCTTGCGGCAACATGCCCAAGTGCGATTACCGGCACGCCGGCGATTTACTGTAGATGACCATGCAGACGCTCCAAATCAATCAAAGTAATCATTGATTGGCGGTTGACCAGGAGTTCTTTGCGTTCCAGAGCAGTGAGCTCGCGCGTGGTAGTCTCGCGGCTGGCGTTGATGGAGCTGGCGATATCCTGATGACGGAGTGGGACGTTGATAAGCAGCCCGTCGGGGGTTTTCTTGCCGAAGCGGTTTGACATGGTGAGGAGGAAAGAGATGAGTCGTTCACGAACGGAACGGTATTCCAGATTGAGGATGCGCTCGGAGTGGATGCGATACATCTCAAGTGTCATATCGAGCAAAGGCGCAAACGATTCGGGATTCTCGCGCACATGGGATAGGAAGCTGTCGCGAGAAATTTCCCAGACGGTCGTGGGCGCAATCGCCTCGTAAATGACTCGGCGTTCCTGGCCGGTGATGGCCCAGATCAGGGGGAACATCTCGCCTTCGCGCCGGATGATAAGCATGTTTTCCTCGCCGTATTTGGTGATATCGTAGGCCTTAACAAGGCCTGATTCTATAAAAAAGACCCCGGAAGGGGCTTCGCCGGGACGAATAATAAACTCGCCCTTTCTGTAGGTGTATTTGCTGCCGTGATCCCGGAAGATCGCCAGTAATTCTTCGGTTTGCTGTATCGTTGAAAGCATTGTGTCGATATTATCGCATATTTCGTATCAAAAGTCACCGGACAAGGAAGAAAATCGGCAAAATTGTGATATTTATTCGAGGCGGCGTGTGAGCCACCTAACTGCAATTTGTGAGCACCAGTACTATGATGAGCTTACTGACGAAAGGAGGTCACGATGGTCACATTAGCTGCCATAGACGAACAACTCAAACAAGCGAGCTGTCCGATACGGGGTTGGGGGCGATCGGAGGTGCGCGAATTGTGCGAAATTCTCCTTCCTGGCGAGACGATATATGCTGCAGTCAACGGCCAATACGATGCCGGCTTCGGGCTACTGGTAACGACGGATTTTCGGGTGCTACTGGTTGACCAAAAGCCCAAGTACCTGACGCTCAAAGATATTCGCTTCGATATGATTACCGAACTTGATTTTGCGGCCCGGCTGATGGATTCGACGATTCGAATATACACACCCAACCGCGAAATACGATTTACCAGCTTTAACGCTACTCGGCTGCGCAAACTCTTCAAACACACCCAACACAAGGTGATGGAGCTACGAAATCACTTTGTAATGACCCAACTGCAACAACAGGAATTCTCCAAAAACACTCCTCCGGGTGTACTGATGGCGATGCAAGGAGAAGACCGTCGCCAGAGCGCCATTGATGTCAGTCCGGTGAGTGCCGTGACGAGCATCGAGACCTCTGCAAGTCCTGCGATACTGCCGTCCTCCTCGCAGCCGCAGCCGGTGCTTCAGGGCTATCTCGACAGTACCGAAGAGCAAGTCAAACTGGCTGCCGCCATGGGCAAAGCCGGACTCAAGAGTATTGTGCATAACGGAAGGGTGATCAAAGATTACATGGCCGTGCCATTCACACAGCGTTGGCGCAAGCGCCCCTACGGTTATATGAATACACCAATTAC
>JBDHUK010000024.1:0-13177 GCA_039809165.1 Saccharimonadales bacterium (SeqCode)
CTTTATACTAGCATGTTTTAAGTTCCTCCAAAGCAAAAATCCAAACATGTAACTGTTGTGTTTGCAAAAACAGAGGTGAGGTGCTACTATATTCAGGTTATTTGTGGGCCAGTAGCTCAGCGCTGCGTGAAACGCAATTCATGTGAGCACTCCGGTGCTCTAACCAGCTGAGCCAGCCACAGTCGCACTTTTATCTTAAAACATGGGCCAGTAGCTCAGCTGGTTAGAGCACCTGCCTCTTAAGCAGGGTGTCGAGGGTTCAAGTCCCTCCTGGCCCTCCAAGATTTGTTTACAGACGAAAAAGCTTCCTCCAACTCCTTGGCGGAGGCTTTTTTGTTAGTTCTAACCCTCCTGTAGGCTGCTTCGTGCTCAGGGTAGGCTTCAGCAAGGCAAACCAACCATTCGTTAGGTGTTATTTCCAATTTTCCGTCTTTGAGTGTCAAGTTCTGCCCCAAAGTCCTGAGTATGTCTCTCTTGTCCATGAGCGTGCCGTTAGCGAATCGTGCCCGTGCATAAGTTGCGAAATCAAATGCCTTCTCAGTGAGCTCAAGCCACTCGTCTGCACGTTGCTCGGTGTTCCGCAGGCCATCATCTGTACGCAACATCTCGGCCTTTATACGATTACGCTGTTGAGCGTATTCGTCGTCATCGAGTAGGTCACGTGTACGCATGTCGACAAGCTTATCCAAGCGTTCTTGTAGCTGTTCGCGGGTGTGCTGCTGCATTTTATACGTGCTAGTGCGGTCTTTGGCCTCTATCTTGTTATTGCGACGTAGTACCGCAAGGGTAATGTCTCTAAACTCGGGTAAAATAGTGTATTTTGCAAGTTCGGCATCAATCTGCTCATGCAGTCTTTCTACTCGGGTGTATTTATTCTGGGTACAGTGTCGTGTCTCACTTTTGCGGGTGCAATAGTAGTGGACGTACACGGCCATCTTATTGTCGCGCTTTACGAACTTAGTATTGGTCTTGCCGACAATACTACAACCACACTCGCCGCACTTTATAAGGCCAGAGAATGCATAATCGTATGCACCCTGACGAGGTTTACCCTTGTCGCCTAGTAGAGTCTGTGCATAGTCAAAGTCATCAAGAGTAATCATCGGTTTGTGGTTGCCTTTATACAGCTCGCCATTGTGCGGTACGTAGCCCGCATAGAATGGGTTGTTGAATATCTTGTATATCATGCTCTTGGACATTGGCTTGCCACCAATCTTGCCGTTTACTCGAGTGATATATTGCCACTCCTCCGTGGCAATCTTCCATATTTGGGCAGCATTGTAGTTACCGGACAATAACATCCTCCACATTTTTCTTACCAGGTCGTACCTGTCTGGGTCACTGTCGGTACGCATAATGACTTTGTTGTCCTTTGACCGCAGTTGAGGCATACCTTGCTCGTCCAGTACTGGCACCTTCATGTAACCTTGGGCTACTTGCCCAGGTCGCTCACCACCCTCAGCTTTTTCCTTCATACCACGTCGTACATCGCGCCCCTGCTTAGAGCTTTCATACTGTGATTGGTTCATGACCATTTGGAGCATCATTATGCCCTCAGCGGTGTTGTCAAAGTTGAACGAGCAAAACTTCAAGTCCTTTAGCTCGTTGCGCAACATGTAGGTGATTGTAGAGCTGTCAATTTCGTTGCGTGAAAGCCTATTTGGATGCCAAGCTACGATACCGTCGGCTTTTCCATCCCTTATCATCTGGATCATTTGATTGAATATAGGTCGTCCGGGCTTGAATGCACTCATGCTCTCGAACTCCAGCCACTCTACTATGTTCAGGTCGGGGAATGTTCGCCTTATTTCCTTTTTTTGTGATTGTTGAGAGAGCTCTTGGCGTTCCTTGCGCTCTTCTGATTTGCGTACGTACGCTATGTACCGTAGGTTGTTAGTAGCTCTCATTATATCTCCTCATAATTTTATACTAGAATGCTTTCTTGAAATAGATGCTATTCCATATCATAGATATCCAAGACGTGTCTATTTACTAGATCCGCCAGCGATTCAGTGGAGTGAGGATTATGGGAGGTCGCTACTAATGTATTCTTTGAGGTACTTTTTGCAGTAGTCTTTTGTCTAATCTCTGTAATAGTTTGCTGGAAAACAGCATTTCCTGCTGCGAGTTTTAGCCCCCTGGACTTGTCAGTTTTCAGCAGTTCAGTTATCACGATAGCCAACTTATCTACATCTATATAGAAGTGGCGTTTTTGTGGAACCCCCTTATTCTTAGTCGTGAGCACCCCTAATTGCTTGAACTTCTTTATAGCACGGTCTTGCTTGTCACGAGTGAGGCCTGTCTCCAGGTACAGTTCCTCGTGCGTCTTATAGAATGATTGGTCGGGCCTATGGCCTTTGCCTCGCCAGTAGAGTAGTTGACTAATCAATATAGCTTCATTCACGCCGAAAACGATAGCAAGCCCAGGTACATACAGCACTGGGCGAGTACTAAATAAGTCCTGTATTCGCTTCTGACTTGGGCTTGCTTTGCTCATGGTGCTTCTCATTTACATACTCAGTTATTGGTCGCTCAATAGGCTGGTAAATAATTTCCATCTGGCGTACAAGTAACTCCAGCTTAGTCCTGGCTTCGTACTGGTCAAGATTTATGCCAAAGCGCTTACTATATGCTCGCTGGAACTTACCGACATCAACAGGAGTAACCATACTAATCTCCGTACAGCCTACTCTTTACGTGCCTGATGGCGTCAAAGTATGCATGCGGCTCAATAGCTAGTTGTCCCGTTTGGAACCGTCTAACAAGCTCTTGAAGCTGCTGGGAGTTAGTAAAACAAAAACCAGCCCTACGAGGGTTGGTTCGCTCAATGTCAATCAAGTGATGACCGAGCACTACAAGGGTTGCTGCCAGTGGCAAATCTTGCGTAACATAGGCTTCCATACTCATTGACGTAATATTCATACGTACAATGGTAGGACTTACGAGGGCTCGAGTATCACCTAAATATCACGAGTAAAAAACGGGCTACCGGCATGGTGGTCTTCATATTGCTTGACCAACTTACGTACATCATTATAGGCAAGTGTGCCTCCTAGTTCTGCGTTGACAATATCCGCAACCTGCTTCCACGGCAGGCCACCTTTTCTAAGTTCGTACGCACGTTTCATTTTCTTTAGCTTTAGGTCAGGAATGAGCTGCCTGCGCCTGTCCTTTATGTACGCAGCTTTGTATGTATTGAATGCTGAACGTACTTCTTCCTCAGTCGTGTGGTCATAGAAGCGCATCTCATACCATGAGATGCCTCTTGCATCATCAGTGACACGGTTCACTACAGGCATTACTCCCATAAAGGGTAAGCTTGTTGACCCATTGTCGATATAGCTGAGTAGAGGAAACCAGGCGTATGCATCTAAATTATATTTGCCTGAGGAGATGAATACTTCTGCCATAGCAAGACCACGTTCATCTTTCCATTTGCGCTGGGCTTCTTCGTCTGGAAGCTCGGCACCTGGTTGCTCCCACGGGCACTTCCATTTGTCCCTGAACTTCTCTACGTCTTTTTGGAAGTCAGTGCGCGCCAATAGCAGTTCAGTAAACTGCCATGCCTTTTGAGCCTTCAAACTAAGCTTCTCATTGTCATCCACATTCATACATCCATTTTAGCAATGCAGATAAAGACCAACAATTACACACGGTTGTTTTGCTATAATAAGAAGGTCTAAGCAAATATCACGAGTAGCCCGCTATTTATAGTTGGTTTTAGCTAAAAATGGGCACCGTGATAAACGGTAGGCTAAAACCTGCTCGTGATAAAGGCTTAGACACCTTCACGGTGTCCTTTTTGTTATTCAGAGACACTGTGGCAACTAACAACGGAAGGAAGCCCAGTGAATACCTTGCAAGCGATACAGCCAACAGCAGCAGTCAAACTAGAAGCCGATGAACAGGTATACGCCGAGTTCAAGGCGTACCGTGCAGGCAATGTAGCTTCCTTCAAGACAAAGGGCGCAGGCGTAGGGCTTGGTATTGGTGCAGTTGGCGTTGGTGTCGGCGGTGGCGAGTCTGTTGCTGGCAAAAAGTTCCAAGTGGTTGCTACAGGACAACTCCTGCTAACAAACAAACGTATGATCTTTGTTGGTGACAGCTTTGTGCAGATACCATACAACACTATCCACGTAATAAACTTCAAGAAATCATCACAAACCACAAAGTATAAGTGGCAACAACTCTGGAATAAGACAAAGGGAAACCCATTTGCACAGTATTCAATACCGACATTCCGCAAGACATTTATTATGACCGTGCTTTATGACGGTGGGCTGGATAACGAACAGTATATGGTGACGAGCAAGAATGCTCGTGAGATTGAAGTTACTTATGATACTGTTAGCGCCAAGTAGCGATTGTAATCCAATAACCATTCACAGTATCACTATTTATCTGGGCTATAATTAGGCCATGACTATAGCCTCGCTAACCAAGGGAAGGCCTACGGTGTTCAGCCAAGATACTGTCTATAAATTGGAACAGGCTCTTGCTATGGATTGTACCGTAAAAGAGGCTTGTTCTTTATCTGGTGTGTCACGCTCTGCTTTTTATAAGCACATGGAAGCTGATAAAGAATTTATGGACAGAATGGAGAGGGCTAGGCTATACGTGACCATACGGGCTCGGCATGTAGTTGCTCAGGCAATTCGCAATGGCGATGTCAAAATGAGCAAATGGTACTTAGAAAGAAAACGGGCTAGCGAATTTAGCCTCAGACGCAACTCAAACATACCAGTAACTAATAATTATCAAAATATGAGTAACCTTGAACTAAGGCGTATTGTCGAAAATATGTAACATAACTTCTTATGAATAACGAATATTTGTACTAATAACGACAACAATCTCGCGAAATTTACCGCGCTTACGTTATAATCATAAGCATAGAAACAATAAAAAGGAGATTGTGCATTGGGTACAAATAAAACTTACAGTGTCGTTTCCCTATTTTCGGGGTGTGGCGGTCTTGATTTGGGTCTCGAAGGCAACTTTACATCACTCGGCAAGAAGTTCGCCAAACAACCATTCCACGTAATTTGGGCTAATGATATCAACGCAAAAGCCTGCAAGACAATGGAACTCAACTTCCCTAAGACCGAAGTTGTATGCGATGACATAACGAAAGTTTTAGAGCATAAACTAGAGATCCCCAAGGCCGATATAGTTGTGGGTGGCTTCCCCTGCCAGGATTTTAGCCTTGCAGGCAAAAGACAAGGTCTAACCGTCAAACGTGGTCAACTTTATCTGAGTATGGCTGAGGTGGTAAAACAGGTGAAACCAAAGATTTTTCTTGCAGAGAACGTAAAAGGCCTTCTGAGCTGGGAAAACGGGCTCGGCATAAGAACTATGGTTAGCGACTTCGAGAAACTAGGCTATCACGTTGAGTACAAACTTCATCATACGGCAGACTTTGGGGTCCCCCAAACAAGAGAGAGGGTGATAATTATCGGCATTCGCAAAGATGTGGGTGACAAAGTAATTTGGCCTAAGGCTACACATAGTAATGGCCTAGACCCGAAGCTAAAACCATGGATGACTCTAAAAGAGGCACTGGGTGATCTTGAAGATGATAAAAAGCATTCATGTATGCCAAATTCTGGTTACTCAAAGGCAAAACTGTTTCCTGGATCACAAGGTAATACCATTACAAAGGCGGACAGACCTGGCCCTACTATGCGTGCTGAGCATCATGGCAACATAGAATTCCATTACAATTTACCTAGAAGGCTTTCCGCAAGGGAGGCTGCTCGTATACAATCATTCCCAGATGACTTTGTGTTTGTGCAATCAACCACAGATGCATACCGTCAAGTCGGTAATGCAGTCGCACCGATATTTGGGTGGCACTTAGCTAATGCACTAAAGGAGATGTTGAATAATGATTTATCTGGACGAAAAGACGGAAGACAGGCTAGCATTCGAAAGCCTGTTACAGCAAACCAAAGATAGTGTACTCGAGCAGTTGGAAACAATTGCGTCACCATCCTCGCTATCAGGCAATGATTTTGAACTCATTGTATTTGAAAATGCCGTTATACACGCCAATGACACACCGTTCAAAGGAAAACTGCGTCACACAGACGATAGAGAGTTCCCTGACATTATAGCCTCAGAACTGTTTGGAATAGAGGTCAAGGCTACCAAAAAAGATGATTGGACATCAATTGGTAACAGCGTTCTTGAGTCTTCTCGTGTCAAGACGGTGGAAAAAATATATATGTTTTTTGGCAAACTCGGTGGATCACCTGACATATTATTCAGGAATTATGAAGAGTGCCTAAAGGGCATAGCTGTTACTCACTATCCACGCTATCAAATTGATATGTTACTCAAAGCTGAGGATTCTATCTTCAGCAAAATGGGGACTGACTACGACACCATAAGAAAATCAAAGAATCCAGTCACGCAGATTCGAACATACTATAGCCAACAGCTAAAGGAAGGTGAAGGCTTGTGGTGGATTGACGATGATATTGAGCGAGAAGCGCCCCTAAGCCCCGTTATCAAAAACTTTGTGTCATTAGATGCTGCCGATAAAGATGCAATAAAAGCTGATATATTTGTTCGTTTTCCAGAAGTATTTACTAATAGTAGTAAAAAGTTTGAAAAAGTACCCGCCTTTCTTGCCGCTAGGTATGGTGTTGTTACGGCTAATCTTAGAGATAACTTTACTGCGGGTGGCCAAGTCACAATAAGCTATCGCAACAAAGACTACAGACTGCCCCAAATCACAAAGGAACTTTGCAGGTTAGCAATGCTCGTTTCTACTGCACTTTCGCAAGCTGATGAAGTTTTGCTATCAAACGCATGGCAAAAAAAGATTCCTAACTTTGAAAATTCAGAAAAAGCTTGGATGGATGAATTGGACAAAATAACTTCAGATATGGGTTATGATGTTCGCCTTTCTGATCTCTATTCAGCTGCCAAGAGTGGTGAGGTCAAATTCTGAAAGTTGTAAGCCTATTTTCGTGTGGGGGAATTGGTGATTTAGGCTTCAAAGAATCAGGCCTAGAAGTGGTCCTATTGAGTGATTTGGATGAGCGCCGCCTAGATTTTGCTTCAAATATTCACCCTGACGCCAAAATCATTGCGGGTGATATACGCATAGTACAAAAAGACATAATCAAAGCAGCTAAAGTTCTAGTGGGTAATGATGATTTATTGGTATCACTCACACCCCCCTGCCAAGGTATGTCGCAAAATGGTATAAATAGTCTCCTAAAGGCAGTTGCTGACGGCAAGAGAGAGCTTTTAGACGAAAGAAACTACCTTGTTGAACCTTGCTTCAACATTATCGAAAAACTTCATCCAAAGTTTGTATTTTTTGAAAACGTGACGCAGGCTTTGAATGCTTTACTCGTGATCGATGGGAGCCCGATAACTTATGCAGCGTATTTTGACGAGAGACTGACGTCCATGGGCTACAAAGGTAAACTAAAGATTACGAACTTTGATAACTACGGCATTCCACAAGCACGAAAAAGACTAATTGGCATTTATGTTGCAGAGGAGTACTATGACGATGACTTGGACTATTTCCCTGCGAAAAGCCCTGTAAAAACTCTCAAGCAGGCTATAGGTGAGCTACCAAAATTAGACGCAATTGATAGCAATCATGCAGCATGCGAAGACTATCACCCCCTCCATAAGGTTCAGGTATTCCGTAAAGATTTGTACTCTTGGGTCGCTAACACACCCGAAGGTAAATCAGCCTTCTATAACAACACTTGCATTGCTTGTGGTGTAACAAGTGGCGACAATGACGTCTATTGCCAAGCATGTAGCGCACTGCTCCCTAAGCCTTCAAAAAAAGTTGACGGTACTTATAGGCTAATCAAAGGATTTGATACCTCATACAAGCGCATGACATGGAATAAGCCCGCACACACGGTAACAACACGCTCCGCATTCGCTTCATCATCAGTAAATCTTCACCCTGAACAAAATAGAGTGTTATCACTCTTTGAATGCGCTGTATTGCAAGGCGTGGACCCTTTTGACATAAATTGGGTTGAAAAAGATACGGGCAATTTGTTCCCGGATTACATATTACGTGAAGTGATAGGAGAAGCTATACCTGCCTCTTATACGAAACAGGTAGGCTCGTTATTGCATAATCCAATAAAAGCACCAGCAAAACAACTAACGCTGGCAGTCGTCTAGCAAGATTAGTCAAAAATACATCAGCTATCACTTTAGCAGCTAATATTTGCGGCGTATAATATAGGCTGTACCTTTCGAGGTGTTTAGCACTACAAAGCAGGGTGCAAATAAGCACTCAGAAAGGATACGCAAAATGCCTAAAGTCACTACAAAGACCGGCATGAAGGCCCCAAAATCTGGTCAATACAGACCAACTGGGACTAGGCGAGAAGTCACTCTTACTAAGGGTGAGCGAGTACCGCCTAATAAAGGTCACAGACCTACCTTCACCCTTGTAGATGCAACGAAACATAAAGCTTCGTAGTAACTACAAACTCAGAGACCACACTTTTTACAGTGTGGTCTCGCCATTTATGAAGCTTACCATGAGGCTTATGCTTTTGTGAAATCCGCAATCTTTAGGTACCTATCACCTTGAATTATAGTTGCTATCCGCAAGACAGTGGCCCTCCAAGTACAGATTGTTGTAACTCCTCAGCCTTGGTAACTAAATTTTAACATTTTATGTTATAATATGTATATGGCTACCGATGAAAATCCCTTCAATCCTTATGATCAAACTATCCAGGATCCCACGAATCCTGAGTTTGCTATTGAAGATCCCATGCATGGCCCTTCAGCCATTCTTGCAATGTCACAAACTCCCCCGATGCCACGAGGTGATGGCACGTATTATCAAGCCGGCGCCTACTCTACTATTGGTACAGCAATTTTTGATGCCCTTGGTGGGCCCATCTCTGGCTACCCTAGTGCTGCCAGCACGGCCGAATCAATGAGGGAAGTCCTTCGGCTTAGCGAATGGGTTATCGCAAGTCACGAGGGCGAAGAAGCACTAAAAGCTCTTGAAACCAGACGCCAACAACAACGGTTAGATCAAAAGGGGTATGCTCAAAGCTTCAAACCATCCGACATCTGCGCCGGCGGAGAACGACTCGATGAGTGCGAAACCGCAATCCCTCTAATTGCAGCAGCACAAGAATACATCGCTACTAGACAAGCGGAAGCGAATAATCATCACACTGGATGGAACGTCCTTTCCTGGCTTGGCAAAACCTGCGCCAATTGTCAGTTCGCATGCCAAACGAGCATTGAAACCAAAGATGACATACCGACCGGCATTACGCGGTTCACCAATTATCGGCCGCTCGAGGATGTACCCACACTCCATATCGAGCTATAAGCGGCCTAATCTCTAGAACAGATTGTCATTGACATGATGCGCTGATATTTGATATATATTTGATATGTCAAATATATATCAAATATCTAGCAAACGCTTGCAGCTATCTGAACAGTTGCAGTTCTTCTTACAGTTTTCCAAAACACATACCATTATTTCTCGAAAGTTCGACCACATGGGATCGTCAGTTGGATTTACAGATTTCATACTACTTTATATGCTTTATGCCATGCCCGGACAAAAACTCCGCCCCTCCGAGCTCGCTGACCTTATCGGCCTCACCCCTTCCGGAGTTACGCGCCTCATCCCACCACTCGAAAAAATCGGCATGGTCAGCCGCTCAGCCGACCCCAGAGACGCCCGAATTCGCTACATATCACTGGCACCGGGTGGAGAACGAGTACTCGAGGAGGCTATCGAGCGAGCAGAGTATGTCGCAACGGCCATTATGCCGACCGAAAGTCCCAAACAGACGGCAAGACTCACTCAGAAATTAGAGGAAATCCGACGGAACTGTCTCTAATAATCCCGGGCCTAATCCCATAAATCACCAAGCGGCTACCGTTCTTCAATAAACATATTACCGCTTATGCATGCATTTCCTGCAAATTGTGTGTATAATCACTCTGTAACGTGATATATATCACAAGGTGGGACGCGCATATGGAACATAGTCACGCTTTTATATATAAACTTCGATTCGTGTTTGGCGGTATCTTTGCCGTCATAGCCTCTCTACTTCTTATCCTGTTGCTATCGGCGATTTTGCGTACCAGCACTTCGGTCGTTTCCGGGGATACCGGCAAGAACACCGCTTCAGATGTCCTGACCTACCAGGGTCCTAACGCAGTCGCCGACGGCTTGACGCGTGCCGCCAATCAGGCAGACGCCGCACTCGATTCTTCGCTCTTGGGCGCTGAAGCCGCATTGCACGCTACCGCCACCAGGATTACGAAAGGCTTTGCGAACACAGGACGAGTGTTCAAAGGTGCATACCACTTCGCTCTGTACGGTTCGTATACATTATTCAAAATATATGCGAATTACATGGCATACAGCATAACAGGCAGTTTCACATATAGCAGTCGCGGTGTTGGCTTTGTTGCTCATAGTGTTAATAACTCACCGGCTATCGTTGCCGTACTGCGGCCTACCGCGCAAGTGGCAAGCGTGCCCGTCATTACACCAATCACATCAGCCGCGCTTAACGGTCGCACGGCAATCGCCAGCGCCCAACCAGCTGCGACTGCCACCCCGGCAACAGCCGCATCAAGCGCCCTGGCATGGCCAATACACGGCACAATTACCACACTCTTCGGCGTCCCACACTGGCCGTATCAAGCGACTCACACCGGCATTGACATTAGTGACGGATACAGATCGGGCGTCACACCTATCCGCCCCATCAAACCAGGTACAGTAATTGAGGTGGTTCATTCAAATGTAAGTCTTGGCAACCACGTGGTCGTCGATCACGGTAATGGTATGACCTCCACGTACGGACATATGTATTCAACAGCGGTGGCTGTGGGACAGATCGTCGATCAAAACAGCACGCTCGGTCTCGAAGGTTCTACCGGCGCCTCAACCGGTCCACATGTCCATTTGGAAATCCGCATCAACGGCACGCTCGTCAATCCCCTCAACTACCTGCCGCCCCGGTAGAGGAACGCTTGGTATTAATCCTGGGAAAGAATCAAGGCTGAACTTGGCGGCAACACGAGCGTACCAGCGCCATTCTCAACGATCACTTCCGGCACTTCGATAGCCCCAAAATCAGAACCATAGCCCTCCCAGGTGCTATTGAAGCGGATCTTCCAGGCGCCATTGCGCGGCATCCCGAGTATATACTCGGCATGATGACGGTCGGCGAAATTCACAATTACCACCACATCATCGCATGCGCCACCAGTATTCCAGCGGTGATAGGCAATTACTTTATTGTCCTGATCCACATGCATCAAATTCATGCCTTGGCCGGTCAGCCCGTTGCTGACCGCATGCATGTTGCGCCGCAGCGCAATCAGGTGTTGGTAGGCGGTTACGATGCCGGCGTGCCGCTCAGCCAAACGCCAGTCGACCGCCTCCCAGTCATTAAACGAGCCGCCAACCATGCATTCCTGCCCCTGAAATAACATCGGTATTCCAGGCATGGTGAGCAGTAGGGCAGCGGCCAGCAATGACTGTTTGCATGCAAATAGTCCATCGGATTTGCCGGGCGCAATCGTTTCACTTAACCGTGACGCACCATTCGCCGCGCTATCATGCGAATCAGTATAAATAATCCGCTGAAACGCATCCGCGTTATAGCGGCGAACCAGTTCGCCGCACAGCTCAGTCAAATCGATCCGCGCTGGATCGTCACTCTTCAGAGCCGCACGCAAAGCGTGCGGCAGCCCCAGCTCCCACTGTGCCCCAAAACCTGCTCCACCATCCGATACCGGCCGCGTGATGTATTCATTATCGGCCACATCCTCACCAATCATCAGGGCCGCCGGATTAATCTTGCGAGCCAGGGAATTGATCTTCTGCATCAGTAGCCAGCCATCAGGCAGATCAGTTGCCACATTATTATTAAGGCCCTTGGCATTGCGGATATAGATGGTCGAATCGACGCGCAGACCATCAACCCGGCAGTCGTGCAGCCACATCCGGACATTATCCAGAATATATTGCTGCACCTCCACGCGGCCGAAGTCCGGCCGCGTATTGCCCCATGGTGTCTCAGCGCGCCAATCGTTATAAAAATAAATGCCACCATTCGGTGTTCCGGACTGCCAGCCATCAAATTGCCACAGATCGAGCTTCTCGTCCGGTCCAAAGTGGTTATACACCACATCCACGATCACTCCGATACCCCGGGCATGCGCAGCTCGCACAAATTGCAAAAACCCGTACCGGCCACCGTACAAACTTTCGATAGCATACAGATAATCGATGGCGTAGCCCCAGCCCCGATCCATCAGCATACTGCTGACAGGCATCACTTCGACCATATTCACGCCAAGCTTTTGCAAATAATCAAGCTTATCGACCACTCCCTGAAAGGTGCCACCGGTCGCCGCATCCGGCCGGTTAAAAGTACCGACATGCAGCTCATAGATAACTTGCCGTTCAACGGGCGGCGGCACGAATGCATCATCGCCCCAGTCGAAGGAGGTGCTGGCGATAACCGAATTACCCGAAGTCGTTGTAAAATGAAGTGCCCGGGGATCGTTGCGGACATACGTGTTTGCGCCATTAGTAATCACGTATTTATACTCTTGACCCGGCCGCGCACCACGAACAAACACCGACCAGTATCCATCACCCTCGCTCGCCATCGGCTGTTCCATCCATGCATTGAATGACCCCACGACTCCGACTGCCGTGGCAAATGGCGCCCATACCCGAAAAGACACTCCGGACTTCGCCGGCCAGGCACCGATATGCTGTTTGGATGTCGCGCTCATACTTTCTACATTATGCTTGTGCTTGCAGCTTCGCGCAACTTCTCTGTTATAGTGAATGCATCACTATGTATACGATATCCGTCTACTTCTCTTTTTTGCCGTCGCCGTACTGTATGGCCGGACGTGGGTATACTACAGCCTCGACCGGTCAATTCATCGTATGCCGCTGGTACTCGGATTTTTTTCATTTCGATCTTCATCTGGTTTGCCGAAAATATCAACACCCATGGTAGCCTTGGGGCCACTTTGGGAAAGATTTAGTCTGTTGATTTTATCCGCAGTCATTTTATGAATAGGGCCGTACATCTTTCCGTAGTCTGCCCAGTTGAATTCTCCTTCAGGGCCTTTGTACCATAAAGTGTCAGGCAATGCC
>JBDHUK010000025.1:0-13102 GCA_039809165.1 Saccharimonadales bacterium (SeqCode)
GCGTGTTGGCGTGCGGTCTTGAACATCGCTGGGCGTGGGCTTGGGGCTGCGGCGCCCTCTCCTGCCGCCACGCCCGTTTCGGGAGCGAGTTGTGGTTGCCAAAGCGGATCGGGTGGGCCGTCCGGTCGCCAGTTCATTACTCATTAATATAACATAAGTGACGCGCCTGCAATAGCATTGAGGATAGACCTTATATTATTGAGGCAGGATTATCCTGGCACGAGTACCACTGCCTGGGGAACTACTGATAATGATTTCCCCGTCATGCAGATCGACAATGAGCTTGGCAAGTGATAGGCCCAGCCCAAAGCCGGACGCGGAGCCCTCCTTCCTGTCGCGTGAGTCATCGGCCCGGTAAAAGCGATCGAAGATGTGCGGCAGCGCATCGGCACTGATACCGCGACCTTTGTCATGGATGTCGATGACTGCCCGACCCCGGCCACGCGACGCTCTGACAACGACCGTTGAATTGTCGGGGCTGTATTTGATGGCGTTTTCAAGCAGGATAATGAGCAGCTGCGTGAGCGTGGATTTGTCGCCGCGAACCTGAAATTGCGGCGAAGAGTGGTCGATGGTTATGTGTTTATGGGCGGCGAGGCGGCTGACAGCTCGCTTGGCGTCCAAAATAAGCTCCTGCAGGTCGAGTCGGGTAAATTCGGTCCGTAGCTTATTTGCCTCCAGGCTGCTGAGAAGCAACAAGTTATTGATGAGCGTTTCCATATGAGCGACTTCTTCCAGGTTGCTCCGTAGCGATGCCTGGAGATCACGGGCGCTGGCTTTTTTGTCAAGTAAGGTAACCTCGGATTCCATCTTGATAGCCGTGAGTGGTGTTCGCAGCTCATGACTGACGTCTGCGGTGAATCGTTTTTGTTGATCGTGGGCAGCTTCGATCGGACGGAGCGTGCGTTTGGCGAGGACGTAGCTGGCGATAGTTGTCAGTATCAGCACTGCCAGGTTCAGGTAGACTAACTGCGAGAAGATATGCTTGGCGCGAGAGCTCAGCTCTCGGTCAGGGCTGCTCGGTGTGCGGAGCCCGAATGGCGCATAGGCATCGAGCCAGCGGCTGTATTGGTTGTAAATGCCGGTCTGAAGTTCGGTGACGGCTAAATGATATAGTATGCCGCTAAATGTGACGCAAATACTCATAACGATAGTGACGTATATCGCCGTCAGCTTAAATACGGCCGATCGAAACATGGCCTGCATGGTTTACTCCCTAGCGTGTTCCTTTGATCTCGTCGGATGTGCCTAAGATGTACCCAAAACCACGCCGCGTGTGAATCAGCGGCTTGTCGTTCGGAAAAGCCCGGTCGACCTTGGTGCGCAGGTAACCAATATACACTTCGACGGTGTTCGGTAAAATATCGGCATCCTCATTCCAGATATGCGCAATCAACGAATCCTTGGTAATGACTTGATTGGCGTGGTGCATAAAATATTCCAGCAGCAGGAATTCTTTGTGGCTGAGCTTGATGGGCTGGCCGCCTCGGCTGACGGCAAATCCAACAGGATCAAGCTCAAGATTGTCTATTTTGAGTATGGTGCCGGTGCTTGTCTTGGGGCGGCGTAAGAGAGCTCGCACCCGTGCGCTCAATTCGTCAAAGCTAAACGGCTTGACCAGATAATCGTCGGCGCCTGCATTGAGGCCTCCGACTTTGTCGCCAATCGTGCCGCGTGCGGTGAGCATGAGTATGGGAGTGTGCACGCCGTCGGCGCGTAACCGCTCAGTGACGGCAATCCCGTCCATGCCCGGCAGCATACGATCGAGTACGATCAGGTCGTATTCTTCGCCGGAGGCGTATCCGTATGCGGTGTCACCGTCATGCACCATGTCAACGGCGTGGCCGTGCAATTCGAGCCCACGCTTAACAGCGCCAGCTATTTTGACATCGTCTTCTACGACCAGAATTCTCATAATATCTTTGATTATACCGTTTGCCTATGAAAAATACCTGTAAACCTGATGCTTATTTCTTTTTGAGCGCATCGCCGGCATGAAGCCCAAAAACAATGAGCGCGAGGAGTGCCATGAAAATAATGTATACACTGCGGTCTAGCAGGTTCGCGCCAACGATGACGGTGCCTGGGATACCGTGCAGGTTTTGAGTAAAGACCAAAAATGCTTCCCTGAAACCGATGGCCCCCGGCGTGATGGATACGAAGAGCGCAAAGTTGGCCGCACCGGTATATATGAGCGATGAGAGTACATCGATTTTTTCGGTGGCAACCGCGTTCAGTTCGATATGAAAGATAACTGCCAAGGTGCACACTTGAGCGAGCGTGGCGGCGGCAAGATGCCCGATCGAATCCAGCTTGAGTGCGTGAAAACGAGTCGGCAGCAGCGATCGAGCGGCCGGAGACTTAAGAATGACTGGCGCAAATGCCATGATCACCACAATGGCCGCCAGCGCCCATAGACTTATAAGATAAGTCACGATGAACAGCGCGCTGAACAGTGCATAGAATCCATAGTATAAAAGCGTGGCCAGCGCATATTGTTTTAATTTGACATCATGCTTACGCTTAAGATATGCAGCGCGAAAAGCCGGGCCGCTTTGGAGCGGCCCAAAAAAATTAATGATCGATGAATACGATACGAGTAGCGCGCTTTCCCGGGGCTTGAGCTCGATATTGCACAATTTGAGCGTTGCCCATTGAATCCACGCCAGACAAAGCATGAATACTATGTACAAACAAAGCAGTATTACGCCGGTGCCAAGCGGCATGTGCTTGAGCTGTTCGATAATCTCAGGATGATGGACAAGGTAATATACGAAAACTCCGATTGTCGCCAGGACTACGAGGCCTGCCAGTATCGGTTTTACGATTTTCTTAGTGAGCATGACATTAGTATAGCTTATTTCATAAGCACAAGCAGTATGCTGCTGATGTGCGCATCGTAAGGTCATTCAAAGGTAACCAGGTATAATGGATTAAGATGAGTGTTACTATACGCAAGCGGCTGCAAGCAATCAATGAGTGGCTGATGGCGCTGCTGGGGTCCTCAAAATTCTTCTACGGCATCGTTGCATTACTGGTCCTGCAGGCCGGCTGGATTGCGTTGACGGCGCGATACCCTCAGGCGTTTGACGAGAATTATCACCTCGGACTGATCAAGTTGCACGTCGAGTATGGCCTGCTGCCTTTTTTTAGTTACCAGCCTGAGGGCGCCTCAGTATACGGCGCAGTAATTAGCGACCCGTCGTACCTGTTTCACTATCTCATGAGCTTGCCGTATTGGTTGTTGTCAGGGCTGACATCGAATGAAACGGTCCAAATTATCGCACTCCGACTTATTAATATCGGACTATTTGTCTGGGGCCTATTCGTGTATCGTAGGTTGCTGGCCGAGCTCAAAATATCACGGCCTCTGCAGAATATCGTTATGCTCGTATTTGTGCTGTTGCCTGTCGTACCTTTGCTCGCGGCACACATAAACTACGATAATCTCATGGTACCGATCACGGGGCTTCTATTCTTGTATGTAGTTCGATATATTAATTATCTCCGAAGCCGGCCTGTCATGGCGCCACTCATACCTGTCAGGATGTTGCTGCTTATCTTGCTGTTTGGTGCGATCGGGAGTGTTATTAAATTTGCCTTCGCGCCTATTCTGCTGGCTACGATTGTGGCAGTGACGGCAGCCACTATCTTTTATTATGTGATGTCCCGGATCAAGCCTCGCGGCCTGCGTCAGTTATTTGATACATCGGGACGTCGATGGATACTCGTTCTGATTGCGTTCGCCACGCTGTTGGCGGTCGGGCTGAGCTTTGAGCGATATGGCATGAATCTTGTGCAGTACGGTTCTCCGGTGCCAAAGTGCCATAAGGTCTTATCAATCGACGAATGTATGGATTACTCACCATGGGCGCGTGACTACAAGTACTCACAGATCTATCCTCGTCCGACAGCGCAAGGCTATGCGGTGTATCCATTCGTGTGGGTTTGGCGCATGGTGTACGAGACGATGTTTACCATCACCAGCCGCACCTATCCTCCATCCGACAAAGTATATTATTATGGGTTTTCGCCGCTCATCGTAGCTCATGTGGTTGCCTGGATAGGGGTTGCCGGCGGTGTTCTTGGAATCATAGTGTTTTGGCGGCGCATCCGACGCAATCGGCCGCTGACCGTTTTGCTCGGTATCACGGTATTCTACGCCATCATTTTGTTTATTCAGAACTTTTCGATGTATCATCATTCGGGAGAAGCGGTAGCTATCCACGGCCGCTATCTCGTACCTGTGTACCCGGTACTGCTTGTATGTCTGGCAATAGGGTGGCGTGGGCTTTTGGAACGTTTTGGCGGACTGCGCTATAGCGCGGTGGTTTTTCTTGTATTGATCATCTTGTTTATGCAAGGAGGCGGTATTACGAACTGGCTGATTCGCAGTAACGCTGAGTGGTATTGGCCCGGCAACCAAGCTGCCTTGCAAGTAAATAATACCCTTAAATCAGTCGTTGATAGAGTCGTCATCCATTGACAAATGTGTTATAATATATAAGTAAGGTCATATACGTACATGAAATTAGTTGTTCAAATCCCCTGTTATAACGAAGAAACCACCCTACCGTTTGTGCTTGAAAGCATACCCAAAAAAATCCCGGGTATTGATGAGATCGTGGTACTTATCATGGATGATGCCTCTACTGATAAGACAATCGAAGTCGCCAAGAGTTACGGCGTGCATGAGTTTGTCCTCCACCGTCGAAACGTCGGATTGGGGCGTCAGTTCCATGATGGTGTTAACTACGCGCTTGAAATTGGCGCTGATATCGTGGTAAACACCGACGGAGATAACCAGTACCCACAAGAACGGATTGCCGATTTGGTGCAGCCGATAATCCACGGCGAGGCAGATATCGTAATCGCTGACCGTCAAACCCATACTATCGAGCATTTTTCGCCGTTCAAGAAGTTCCTGCAGCGTGTGGGTAGCCGGGTTGTCAATATCGCGGCCGGCACCGACTTGCCGGACGCAGCAAGCGGTTTCAGGGCGTATAGCCGCGAGTCGCTCATCCAGCTCAACACTATTACGCGGTTTAGTTACTGCATGGAAACGATTATCCAGGCTGGCAACAAACATCTGGCGATTGCGAGCATTCCGGTTGATACCAATCCCAAGCTGCGTGAATCACGGTTGTTCAAGTCAACCTGGGAACATGTGTTCAAGTCGGCATCGGCTATCATGAGGGCGTATATCATGTACCGGCCCTACATGGTGTTCTCGACTATCGGGATAACCTTGTTCGTACTGGGTCTTGTGCCGTTCCTGAGATTTGTGATTCTGTCAATCCAGGATGGCACGACTCGTGGGCATTTGCAGTCGCTGCTCGTTGGCTCGCTGCTGCTCACAAGCGCATTTCTGTGCCTGGTATTGAATATCATCGCCGATCTTATCAGGATTAACCGTGTGCTTATCGAGGACCAGCTTGAGCATGTTAAGCGGATGCGTTTTGACTCCGCCGGCACATCGGGTTCCCGGTCATCAACTAAGCGCAAGTAGTATACTGGTGATATGATTCATCTGCGCCATGTAGTCCGCGATACGATCGTCAGTGCAGTGATCGTACTAGCCGTAGTCGTATTCTTGGCGCTCAGCGGCGAGCGATTCGCGGAAACATTTGAAATTTTGGCGCAGGTACCGCCCGAGCTTCTGATACTCGGATTAGTGCTCGTGGCCGGAACTTATGTGGCGGCCGCGGTAAGCTATGTAGCACTCGGAGCAGATCGTAATATTCGGCTTAGGACGACGATAGGTATTCAGACTGCTTCCGGTATTACTAATCGGCTTTTACCTGCCGGGCTGGGAGGTGCCGGATTATATGTGATGTACCTGAAGAAAAGCGGATTCAAATACAGTCAGGCGACAGCAATCGTGGCGACTAATAATATTATCGGTGCGCTTGGCAATTTCGGGTTGCTTGTAATTGCGCTTGCCTTTGCTCCGAGACCTGAACAGCTGTTGCCGAGCGGCAGTATATCATCTGGAGTGTTGATTGGCGTCGGGTGTGGGACGTTAGCAGTGCTGGCCATTCTTATTGTCGGGCGTAAACGTTGGCTGCGGCGGATTACCGCATTCGTCCGTGATGCACTGCGGAGTCTAAGGACTACGCTCAAGCCTGGCCGTCGTACTGCTCTTAGTCTCATTGGCAATCTGGGCGTGACGAGCATAAATTGTTTGATTTTATGTCTGGCTGTCGTTGCGGCTGGCGATAGCATGTTCTGGCCGTTGAGCGTGGCCGTCCTGTCGGCTGGCGCGCTCTTAGGGGCAGCCGTTCCTACCCCCGGCGGTCTTGGTGGGGTGGAAGCCGGCATCGTCGGTGGCCTGATCGTGGCCGGCGTGCCGGCCGCCCCTGCTTTGGCTGCTACGCTTATTTACCGCGGCCTGACGTATTGGCTGCCCATTATTCCGGGGATTGCAGTATTGCCATGGGTACGCGCCCATTATCTGAGAGCCTGACTGAATTGGTAGCGACTCGGCACCGGGCGTGGTATCGTAGGGGTAATAATGTAGATATCTCAGAGGAGGATATATAGATGCTCAAGGAATTTAAAAAGTTTATTATGCGCGGCAACGTCGTCGATCTGGCAGTGGCCGTGGTCATCGGTGCGGCGTTTACGGCGGTAGTGAATGCGCTTGTGAAAGATTTTCTGACACCGCTCATTGCAGCGGTGCAGGGCAATCAGCAATTCAGTGATTACGCATTCACCATCAATGGTATCAAATTTCCGTACGGCGACTTCCTGAATGTACTTATCAGTTTCCTGCTGACTTCTGCCGTGGTGTTTTTCTTGGTGGTACAACCACTCAATCACCTGAATGAGCTTAGCAAACGGTCAAAGAAGCCAGAGGACCCAACCGAAAAGAAATGCCCCGAATGCTTATCTGAAATTCCCATTAAGGCGACTCGCTGCAAATTTTGTACCAGTCGTTTGAGTATGCCGGCTGCCGACAAGAACTGAGATACTCTTAATCAAAAAGTTTTTTCGGCCAGTCTTTTTGGGCTTTGACCGCTGTAGTGACCAGGGCGTACATGATAATCTGCGCCTGCAAGAAAATCCAAAATAGCATACCAAGCGTGAGTGCGAAAGTACCGTACGTGCCGCGGAGCCGCGGCAACTCGTGGGCCATAATAATACCGCCGAGCCGCTGGACAATAAGTAGGCCACAACCGGCGATAACGGCACCGAGTACAAGATGACTGGTTTTTATTCTGCTGGCAGTGCCAAGCCTGAAAACCACGAGCAGAAGACCGACGCTGACTACGACGTTGATTATCGTGACAAGGACATTGCCGACAATACCCAGATGTATGATATTCGTCAAAAAATAGCTGAGTGCCGTACCGATGGTTACGCCGATGCCGACTGTAAAAATCATCGCGAAGCTGCGAAGATTGTCGATTAGAAAATGGGTTTTGTGCTCACGCCCGGTGTGCCAGACGTAGTTAAAGGCATCTTGCAGGGTGCTGGCGACACCTCGCGCGCCGTACAGCAGTATGAGAATTTGAATAATCAACGCCAATCCGCTTACCCGAAGGGTTTGCAGATTGTTTTGAAGGTCTTCGCCGAGCGCTGGGAAAAATTTGAAAGCCTGCTCACTTATTTTGGCCTGCAACTCAGTGTCACCTATAGCTACTAAACCGATGATAGTGATAAAGGCGAGCAGCATCGGAAAGAGCGAAAGAAATCCGTAGTACGTGATGAGCGCGGCCTGCTTGCCCACTTCTTCATCGCCGTATCGCTTAATAATGGCTACCGGAAATGCGACCAGTCGGTGTTTCTGTTGAAATCTGTCGATCGATGTAAGGAAATTTTGGAAGCTTTGCATACCTTTCATCATAGCCCATCTCGTCTCTGATGCGTAGAACCCATCCCAAAATTCCTCCCCACTGCAACCATGCCTGACGGTATGGAATTTCCGGTTTCCCTCGTCGGTGTAGCTATGGCTACACCTCCTCACGAGAACCGACAATCCATACTCGCCAGGCCTGCTTTCGCTGATGGGAGGAATTTTGAGATGGGTTCTAGTCATGCCCCTAAGATGCTAATGCTTTGCTAAGTTAAGTACATTTGATATTGTCGAAGCATACATAGGGAGGTATGGGGTGTCAGAGAAGATCGTCAGACTCGTGGAGGAGTATGAGGCTAAACGTCGCAAGCGCTTAAAGATTTTCTACGAGAAGCTGGGGCCTTGATAGCAAACGCCGTGCGATAACGACTACCGGTAGGTGATGAGAGCGCTCACCTTTGTTCCGGGCGGCTATACGCCAAGGGTGGCGGAATGTCCGGCAATTTAGTATAATCCGTATCTGAACCTCATGTAATAGGGCGTCGCCAAGTGGTAAGGCACCAGGTTTTGGTCCTGGCATTCGGGGGTTCGAATCCCTCCGCCCTAGCCACGAAAAAAGACCAGCATCTGCCTGGTCTTTTTTCGTGCCAGGATGGGGTGCGAACCCCCGAATGTGGCTTGCGAAGCAAGACGCAATTCGGGGGTTCGGTCGTCAAAGCCACGCGCAGAAACTTGTTTCGAGCATGGCTGCAGAAGTGCGCCTCCCTCCGCTCTAGCCATATTGTTTATGCTTAAAACACTTTGTGTTCGAGTAACTTTATGTTATTATATTTCGCATGAAAGAATCACCTACACCCTCTCAAAACCCTTTTCGAGGAGGATTAATAGGGGTTGTAGAAGCATTTGGTAGTGGCGCCGTACTTTCGGTTTCTGAAGTATTTCTAGACCAGCCTCTAAGCACTGTAGTCGGGGTTGTTGCAGTAGCAGGCCTTGTTGACGGTGGCCGTAGGTATTGGAAGAGTTATAAACAAAATCACTTAAATCAGTAATTTTTCTCAGTAATGTTTCGATTCTATATAGTTGCGAAGTACGCTTACTAGCCCTAGCCATATATTGACAAAAAGATTTTGTGATATTCTTACTGCCGAGGCAGAAGTCGCACTTGGCGCAGCATGACAAGTATTACAGATGCTTGAAATGACAAGGAGTGGCCGTCTCGAATTTTATGACAATGACCGCCGGAATAACACCTTTGATTATCTAAGATCAGGCGGCGAAGAACGACCGTACGGTGGAATATTTGCCGTAGAGATGCGTGAATCCTGGGACAATGACGATGAAGTCGATCTTGTAGTATTAAAAATATCGCGATACGCTAGGTCAATAAACAGGATAAGTACATGGCAGAACAATCGTCGTCCGATAATCAAGAGATTTTAGACACAGCATCCTTTTTGGCTGTCTTTAATGATTCACCGTCCGGAACCGCTTTTCGTCTCATGGATGGCATACTTGATGATCCAAGTGAACCTATTGTTATGGTTTCGACATATGCAGGAGCCAATGCTGTTGATTTTATCGAGATCCTCGGACCTAGGCATAGAGAACATGGAATTGCCTCCTTTGGAACGCCAGAGTCACCAGTGCCACAAGCGCAAATAGTAATTAGATATCCGGATGATGATAGGTGGTCGTTTGACGCAGAACATCCTGATTATAGAGTAAAGCGTATTTTGATTGAATCGCCGGACGGGTTGCTTCAAGCGGCATCGCTCCTCAAAACTACAAATGGTTTCGACATAATTGACTGTTGGCTTGTGAAAGATGGACGTTAATCATCAATTTGGGGTTGCGAAGTACGAGTTAGGACTCGATCATAATCATGATGCGACCGAGAAAACTACCCTTGCGAACCATCTCTCGACATCCCCGGGTATTGAGCCGGGTCGTTGCAACGCCTCCCCTCGTCTACCCGGATGACGTAATTAATTTTGCAGTGGAAGCCTACGGTCGTGATGATAGTAGCGCGGCGCATGACATCCGGGCGGTTGCCGGCGAGCTGATTGCCAACGCTATTGAACACGGTAATCAACGTGATCCAACAAAAACTATTGGAGTATATTGCCTGCGTCTACGGAATTTCTATGTGGCCGTTACTGATGAAGGCGAAGGTTTTGATGTTTGCAAGCCACCGTTTGTGCCGGGACGCAGCGGTGTTCCACCCGAAGGCGGCATAGGTCTTGCATTCGTCAAATTCCGAACAGTAAGCCTATATAATGACGGATCGGCGGTGATCGCCGTCTTTTAACTTGCATCCCAATCGGTCTGGTCTTGGCGGCCTCGTCCAAAAAAAACGAGCCTCCACTTCGCGCGGTTGATTATTGGGTAGGTTTTTGGTATTATACATCTCCATGAACCAAATGCACGGATATTCGGGAGAGCACGGAACGCCGTCTCAGGGCGATGTTGTCTATTTGCTTGACGGCAAAGATATAATCGGCAATGGACCGACGGTTGTTAAAAAGGGTCATGTCGTGTTTGCTGAACCACGAGTAAAACATCCCCATGTTGTACTCTGGGAGGATCCAGGTGTTGACCCTGGGAATATGGGAACGACTGTCATTAGGGCGTCCGGCCTGCTATTCACTACCGAGCAAGTTGCTGCGGCTCTTATTGACTATGCTCATCCTCTGAGTACCGACGATCGTCGTATCGATGAAATTGTGCGTGACCCGAGCTTCAACTTGCAACTGGTGCCTGTGCTGGCTCAAGCTATAGCTGCCCGGCGCCTCCGAACTGTGAACTAGCCAGGTTGTCGTGATCGCGGATATAACGATTACCGAAAAATCCTTTGGACCCAAGGTCTTGATGTCTAATGTCAAATTTTCGATTGATGACCGCGAAAAGGTCGGCGTCATCGGCCGTAACGGTGTCGGTAAGTCTACGCTATTCAACATCCTAACAGGCGTCGACAAAGACTATACTGGTGACCTGATTTTCAAACGTGGCACCGTTGTTGTGTCGACCAGCCAGGAGCATCACGATATTGCCGATGATGTCACCGTTTTGCAATATGTGCTCGCCGGCCTTCCTGAATACGCCGAGCTCAGTCACATTATCGAAACCTTCCCGGCGACTATGGGCGACGATATGCGCAAAATCAACACCTATACCGATGCATTGCAACGCTTCGATGATAAAGGTTTTTACCAAATCGAAGAGCAGATTGAGCGCGAGCTGATAAACTTTCAGCTGCCTGATATTGCTCATCGTTCGTTCGTAGGGTTATCGGGCGGTCAGAAGCGTATGGTCGAGATTATCAAAATCATGCATTCGCAGGCTCATCTGGCTCTCATCGACGAACCAACCAACCACATGGATTACGCTGCTAAAAATCAGTTTATTGATTGGATGAAACAAGCACCCGAAGCTATGCTGGTCATCACCCACGACCGTGATGTACTGCGCGAAGTTGATCGCATAATTGAGATCAAGGATGGTGGCTCGGCCAGTTTTAAGGGAAACTACGATGCCTATCTGCGCCAAAACGCTGTCAGCACCGGTTCGCAGATGAACGAATTTGAGATGATCGAAAAGCGTATTGCTAATCTCAAAGTCAAGGTCTTAGATTACCAGCGCCTCAAAGAAAAATCTCGCAATCCCGGTACTATCCAGAAATTCAAACGGCTCGAACTGAATGCCCGGGCAGAGCTGGAAGAACTGAAGACCAAGGAAAAACCAACCTTTTGGATTGACAAAGAATCGGCTGCTAATCTCAATTTCAAATCCGCCGGACAGTATCAGAAGTTCAAGGCCCGTAATGTCCGTATTAACCTGAAGGACGACGAATCTCGCAGCAAACACATACTGGTGTCGGTGCGTGACCTGAGCCTGGGGTATGGCGATACGCCCCTGTTTGATAGTGTTACTATCGATCTGCGCGAGGGTGAGGCTCTGGAGTTACGCGGTCGTAACGGCGCTGGCAAGACAACGCTTATCAAAGCCATCCTGGGTGATACATCGGCCACCAAATTCATGGGTCACATAACGCTTGATCTGCAGGTGCGGATTGGCATCTATGAGCAGGAAGTATCAAAGGCATATTTCGACCTGTCGCTTATGGAAGCAGTCGAGCGCATCCATCTTGATCGCGGCCTTACCATTAACGATAGCAAGGTGCGCAGCCTGATGCATGATTATCTATTTACTGAAGAAGATGGCCATGTGCCGGTGCGGCGATTGAGCGGTGGGCAAAAAGCTCGTATTCAGCTCATTGCCATGCTCGCCAACAATCCGCAGCTGCTTATCCTTGACGAACCGACCAATCATCTTGATCTGCCGAGTATCGAGGAGCTCGAAACCGCCTTGTCTAAGTATTCCGGTGCGATTATGTATGTCAGCCACGACGGGTATTTTCGCGATGCTATCGGTGGCGAAGTGTTGCAAATCGGCCAGGGCTTGTAGTAGCCGTCGGTACCGAGTATCATGGGGGAATTATAAATTCATGATGAGAGATAGCCATGGCATTTCATTTGGACTCCATTGAAAATCCTAATATCAACGTGCCGAGACTCCAGGCCGACCTGGGAATTACCCAGGATGCGCTCGACCGGGTCGGACGATTAAGTCTGAGCTCCACTATCTATGTGGCGTCGGCAAGTCCCATAAAAATCCACACCGTTCGCGACAGTCTGCGGCTGATGCGCCCCAACGAGCGCTTCGCGGTGCGAGGTGTTGCAGCTGATTCGAGTGTCGATGAGCAGCCGTTTGGTGCGTCGACACTCAAGGGAGCGATGAATCGGCTGCAAGACGGCAGATCTGACCGCGCCGGTGATACACAAGCCGCAGCTGGCACATGGATTGCTATCGAGAACGGCCTGTTCGGATGGTACGGTGGCGAGTCGTTTGATAACACCTCGTATTATCCTGATACGCACTACTACGATCGTGCCCTGTCGGTCGTACGACTATCTAGTGGACGAAAATTCTGGGCTTTATCCACGGCTGCCGAATCGGTAATGTTCCCGGACGACGCAGTCGTGGCTACCTCTAAGAAACCAGGAGGATTCCGGGAGCATACGGTTGTTGAGACTATGGTCGAGATGGGGATTGTTCGTAACAAGCAGAATCCGCACGTCGAACTTACCGCCGATAGGCGAGGCGGCCCATTATGCCGCGAGGATCAGATGGCTCGCGTTATTATCCGAAGCCTGCTGGCCGCGAGCGAGCAATGCGAGCGCCGCTAACGCAGGTTCAGTAATCGGGTGCCGCTCCGAGATCGAAAAATTCTTCAAGCGTCAGAAT
>JBDHUK010000026.1:0-12863 GCA_039809165.1 Saccharimonadales bacterium (SeqCode)
TTGACCATACTGCTGAGCCAGCCGGTGAACAGCTGCCGCGGATAGCCGTACACGTAAAAGGTTCGCGCGTAGCGTGTCCCCAGGTGAAACAGGCCCGATTCAAATTCAATCGAGCTGGGTGCAATGAAATCCCGGAGTGCCGTCAATCCCTTTTGAAATGCTTGATTAACCTCTTGCTGCTCGCGAGCGCGCTGTTCCTTGGCGATGGCTACCGGATCGAGGTTGGGAGCTTTTTTCTTGCGTGCCATTATTGTAACTCCCTTTGCAGATGAGGCTGCGGCGCCTGGCCGACGCCCTTGGTGATGATATCAGCGTCCAGGTCGTCGAAGTTCTTGAGCTGCTGCCGCGAAGCGGTATCCGGATTGTATGTGTCGTAGTACAGCTCAATCAGCTCGGAGGTGTCGAGCGGTAACCCCTGGACGCCGCACTGCCGGAGTCCGCTGAGCGCTGATTGGACACGGTTGCGCAGTTCGGCTTTGGCTTTTTCGAGATCGGCTTCATTGATAACGACATGCTGCTCTTGTTTGTTGAATAGTCCGGCGACGCCACTAAAGAAGTTTTTGCTTTGCGTAAGCGCCTTGGCCGCCTCTTTGACTGATTCGGACATCGGAAAATACGGGATAACCAGGTAGAATTTTTTGTCCATGATGTTGGTTTGTTGACTGAGCGCGTCGATATAGCCGATGTAATCGTCCATCAGGAGCGCTAACAGCATGTTGTCGTGCTCGGTGCGGATTTTGTCGAGTTTTTCGATGTAGGGCTGCAAGTCGACTTTTTGGGAGCGGATGAAAATCTGAATCGGAAAATAGAGTGAATTGAGGAAGCTTTGGTAGCTGAATTCGACGGATTCCTGTTCCTGGCCGCTCATCAGGTCAAAGTTGATACTCTTGAGCATGATGACCGAGCGAAAACTGCCATCGTTCATAATAACGACGCCGTCACGGATTTCGGCGATCTGGAGAGCGTTTTGAGTGCTGTTGGGATTGGCTTGAGGCTGGACTTGGGCAGGAGCGCCTGGTTGTGGGGCACCGCCAACAGGCGCAGGCCTGCGGCCTTGTTGCATGGATTGGCCGTTCCCGGGTGCTTGAGGATTCATTATATACCGACTATCCCACCATAGCTCTGTGTTAGCAACGACCCGGACGCGTAATTAATGGAGATTGACGACAACTTCGTCTTGTGACTCAATACTTCGTGCTTGAGCCTCCCTCGCAATCGTCGCAACATTCAAGTCGTTATTGTTTGCAAGTTCAAGTATAGCAGGGTTTGGCTGATCTGTCACTGGCGGATTTGCCGCCGGATTCGCCGCGGCGGCCAGAGGGCCTACCGTGGTTTGACTGTCCTGCCTTGCGGCCTGGGCTTGTGCGCCGGGCGATGGCATGGCAACACTGCCCGGTACCCGGATGGCCGTATAGTCGATCGGCGGCTGCGTTTGGCTGCTGCCACTTGCCTGACTGTCGTCGACGGCATGGATTTGGCGGTGTGTATACCCGGTAGTGGCACGCGGCGTGTAGGCATGGCCGGCAGCTTTCGGCGCAGCCGATGCTGCCGGCGAGGCGGACGGTTGTTCATCCTGACCGGCGCTCATATCCGCGTCGGTACTGTATGTTATAGCTGATGCTGGCTGCTGCGATACGGCGCTCTGACCAGCTGGACTAGCTGGCGGTGTGTGGCTGGGCGGCTGGATGGTTTTCATGTGCCAGTACTGCGTGATGGCAGCTGGCTCCGGCGCCGGAGGCGCCGACATCTGCTGTAAAAGCTGCTGGTGGTGCGTCCCGGCAGCCTGGCTCATCAGAGCATCAAACTTGTGGGCTATGGGATTGTTGGCAGCGTCGAAGATATCGTTGGCAGCCTGAGGATCAAGAGTCGGCACATCCTGCGGCAGACTATTCGGATCAAGCAGGCGGTCGGACTCGGTATTGCCCAGGATGGATGGCTGCGAATAATATCCCAGCTCGATATTTTTGACGGCCCAGCCACGGCTGTCGATAGTGTCGGCCAGCGCACGCAACCGGCTTTGGACTTCGGTCGGCGACAAGTGCCGAGTGTAGGCCTTGGGCGCGCGCTTGGGCGCGGTGATGGTTACGAGCTGCTTGACACCACTTTGATCCCAGATGCGCTTGCGCGGCAACAGGTAAAACCTAACCTTGGCGAGGGCCCAGACTTCGGTGGGCTGCTGTTTGCTCCACGGAAACGCAAAAAAAACGCCACCGGCGATAAACGGCAAAAACACTATGACCAGGTACGGTGCGCCCCGGGAAATCACCATATACGATAGCCAGCCGGCCAGAACCGCTACGGCGGCATACACACACTGCCGGAGCGTCAATGGCCCGATAAGGGTGTCTTCTGCCTCGATATCCTGGAGGACGGTATAAGTAGCCATACAAAACTAATTATAGCACCCCGTCGAACCAGGTTTTGACCCCGGGGCTGGAAAGAGCTCTATCACGAACATCTTGAGAGAAATATATAGCAAATACGTCCGATAAACTTACCCCACTCACTCCCACTACACAAATTTGCCATAATTTGTGTAGTGGGAGTACAATGGTTATGTGATTACGCGTAGATATGACGACATCGAAGCACTACTAAAGCCCGGCCGCGTGCTGGTGCTGTATGGCCCACGCCGCGTTGGCAAAACCACGCTTGTGCAGGAGTACCTGGCGCGTACGCCACTCAAATACCGTTCGGATGTTGGCGACGATATCCGCGTTGCTGATATCCTTGGCTCCCGTGATGTCGCGCGTATTTTGAGATACGTAGAGGGCCTGGAGCTGTACGTCATCGACGAAGCTCAACTCATACCTGGTATTGGACAAGGCCTCAAGATATTGGCGGATCAGCGGCCTGACTTGCGTATTATCGCTACTGGCTCATCATCGTTTGATCTGGCACGGAATATTGGCGAGCCTCTGGTCGGACGCAAGAAAACCATCACTCTCTATCCGCTCGCGCAACAGGAACTGCTCTCGGAATACGCTAACCAGGCAGAACTCTCTGAACATCTGGAAGATTTCCTGTTGTACGGCTCCTACCCTGCTGTCATAACGGCCCCGACTCGCGAAGAAAAATTGGAATATCTTGACGAGCTAGTTGGTTCTTATTTGTTACGTGATATTCTGGCACTTGAACAAATAAAATCATCCGCCACCTTGGTTAATCTTTTGCGCTTGCTCGCCTTTCAGGTCGGCAGTGAGGTGTCGCTGAACGAGCTGGCAACAAAATTGCAGATAAACGTACGTACCGTTGCTCGCTATCTTGACTTATTGGAGAAATCATTTGTTATCGTACGCCTAGGGTCGTTTAGTCGGAACTTGCGTTCTGAGATTGTCCAAAAAAGCAAGTACTATTTTCTTGACAACGGCGTGCGCAATGGGGTCATCTCGCAGTTTAATCCTTTGGAACTGCGCAGCGATGTGGGGCAACTTTGGGAGAACTTCGTATTTACCGAGCGTCTAAAACATCGTGCTTACGCCTCCATTCGTCGTCAAACCTATTTCTGGCGTACATACGGCCAACAGGAGGTTGATTTTGTTGAGGATGGTGATGGCCAGCTCAGTGCGTACGAAGTGAAGTGGTCGGGCAATACACGCGCCGCTGTTCCGTCCGACTGGACGGCGGCCTATCCGGATGCTAGCTTTGAAGTTATCAACAGGGAAAATTATCTCGACTTCATAGTGTAAGACGAGCGTGCGTGGGCGCTACGCCTACGGCTTACTAGTCTGAGGTAAGTTCGCGTGGTGTCGTGGGGCTGGATGTTTGACGAGGATCGGGCTTGACTTGCCGGACAACAATGCCTCCAGGTTTGCCGGTGTAGTCCTCTGGGCCGAGATGAGCGGCAACCTCATCGGTTTCCTCGACAACTTCAGCGTCGACGATATTTTCCGGCTCGGAGGCCGAAGTCGGGCTTTGAGCTGCGGCGGCTTGCCGCAGGCGTGCGGCTTCATCTTCGGCGGCTTGACGTTCCGCCTCAGCGGCCTGGCGTGTCTCCTCAGCCTCCTGGGCTCTTTGTGTGGCGGCGGCTGTGGCTATCCGAGAAGCCTCAGCAGCGCGCTGTGCCTTCTCGGCTGCCGTTTGGGCTTGTTTGGTGGCTTCTTGGGCATCGGCCGCTTCCTGGCGCAGGCGCGCCGCTTCTTGGTCGGCATCGGGGGTTGAGGTGGGGCTGGATGGGGTTGGGCCCGGGTTGGCGGAGGTGTTATTGGGTGCGGCGTTAACGTCGTAGTTATGAAGAGTGTGCCAGATGTACATTTGCCTCAAAAAACGTTTTTTTAATCCTTCGTCATCTTCATCGCCCAAAACATCTACTATGGCTTCGGCTTTAATATCATCCGATAACTTCGTAAATTCGGCGTCGTCAAGGTCCTCGTCGTCTTTGAGTCCCTGCGCTCTGCGCAGTGCGGAAATCCGATTGCTCAGAGTATCCTTATAAAATTTGTTCGCTCGTGCTAGGTCATGTTCACTAAACTCACCGGATAGTTTTAATGGAGAGGATTCGTTTGTGGCTGGTTGATTGCCGTTCTGCACGTTTGCAATAGTCTGTGCAACGGAGTGCGACACAATCTGCGCGAGAAGATTTGGATCCATTCCCATGCCTGAGCTACCTCCTCGACCGTACATGGCCGACATGTCCGGCTGCATGGTGAAAGAGGAATTCCGAGCAAGATCGCTTTTCTCTCTGTTTGATCTCGCAATCACTACTCTAGTTTGACGAGATGCTCTGAACGCTTCATCCTCGATTGTTTGATTTGGTTGTTCGGCCCAGTTTTTTGGCTGAAGGTTTTTTGCCTGGCGCCGTTCTTCTCTTTGCTGGATTACCCGTGCTGGCATATCAACGGTTTCGTACCATAGTACCCCCCTCTTACCAGACTTACCAGTGCTGTAGCGATCCCTGAGCTCATCTATGGTTTGATTAAAACGGCCTCGAACGCGGCTGCCGACAGCTAGCCTTCCGATAGTCTTTCCGGCGTTTCGGCCGTAGCGAGTATTAACGACTTTTTCCGGGGGTCTTTCATAATGGGATATGCTGTACGTGTCGGCCTGGCCATTGATCGGATTGCGGCTAATAACATTGTTTTGCTGTAGTTCCTCGAATGTGGCGAGTGCTTTTAGTTCTTCCTCAGGAGGCAGATAGCCGTTTTCGTCTGTTGTAAGCAATCCTCTTCTTACCAAGAAATCCCTGTATGCGTGTGGGGTGATCGTATTTTGAGGGATATCTGGATTGCGGACTTCTGCGTTAATGCCATTCCATAACTCAGGGCTGATGGTAACTATCTGTTGCTGAGATTCATGAGATTGAGCCTGATTAGGGTCGACCATGAGTACACATTAGCATAATATGTATGAATAGTCAATATTACGGTCTAATGTTCATCCCGATTGTTGCGAGGATCTCGAGTTGGATCATAACCGCCACGCATATTAAGCTCTTCGTTGTAGGCATCGTTGCCGCCGGGGTTGTTTTGCTGGGCATTTATTACGTGCTCCCCAAAGGTGCTGATACCTGGCGCGCGATAATTCGGTGAGTTAACTGGTGCATTTTGATTCCTTGTGCCATACGCAGCTTCAGATACTGTCTCAGGCCCATACATAAGAGATCCTTCCATGTTCTGCATCTTAGCACGAATTTGCGAGATGGTGACTTCGGCATTACGGCGAGCCCTCATCGCATCGTCATCTGTTCTATCTCCAAGTTGATTGATAATAGCCTGTTGGTTCTCGAGGTGTTGCTCGGAGCGCCTCATGATATTCCTGATAGCGGCAGGTTTATTGCGTGCGAGTTGCATATTGTCAACCCCACGAGCTGCATCAACGCCAAACTCTGCGAAACGGTCACCATAGGTCTGATTAATCTCGGCAGTTGTTGCTCGAGAATTTCCATTATCTATAATGTCGTTCAGCATACGAGAGCCCATACCATATGACGCTTTGAGGTCATTGCGCCCTGCTCGTTCGGATGACCCACGCATTTCTCCCCACAACGAATCGGCGACCACTTTATTGCCGCCAGATACGCGTGCAATCGTCGCAAACATCTCTGCATCGTCGTTGTATCCTGTTCCAACTGCGGCCAGCTGCTTAGTTGCCCATACCTGGCGTGATTTGCCAAAACCACCGGCAGCCTCAGCACCTTTGATGGCGTTTCGACGCTCTTCTATGTCGGTCATACCAAAGTCGGTAGCAAGCCTAGTCTCTGCCTCTTTGGCGCTCGCATACGTCATTGCCTGCAGTACCGGGTCTTTGAACTGGATTCCCTGAGCTCTCTCGGACTTGCCGAATGCGCCGGCCATCAAGTTCATCTTATTATCCCAGGCTTCGCGTCCACGTCGGCCAAATCCGAAACGACTGGTTGTTGCTCGAGCAGTCAAGTTGTTGAGGGCGCGATTATTAAATCGTTCGCCTGCTTGCAGTTCATGCATGCTTTGCGAAACTTTGCCCTGGCGGTATTTCTTGAGGCGGTCGAACCCACCACGGTTGACGTCGTTGATTTTGCCGCCGATCAGTCGCATTGCGCCACCGGCCAGACTGAAGGTCATCGGCAACAAGAAGTATGGCAAGAAGTAGGCAGCGAAGCCGATGATTTGGTTAAGAGCACTGACGGTTGCGCCCACAACAAAGGTATCGGTTGAGGCCCCGACATCACCCTGCAACGAAACCACCGCGAACACCCGGCCGACGGCGATAAAGGCTACGATAATCGGGAACATCAGCAGTGCTTTGGTGAACGATTCGTACCAGATCTTGTAAGCGCCTTGAGTGTTGGGCAGGATGGAGCACGCGATCGCTATCGGAGCCAGCAAAATAAGCACGACAATGACCAACTGGCGCACCATCAGGACGATAAAAGCTACCAGTATTGCCAGACCGGCTGTCAGAGCGAATGATAAGAGTCCGGCCACGGTCAGAGCGATAATACCGCCCATGCTCAGCAGCCCGGCTACGAATGTGGCCCCACCACTTAGTCCCAGCGAGCCGGGCATGTCGATAAACGGATAATAGATTATCTGTCGGATACCGAGCCCCAGGTTGTTGGTGAGTACTACAAAGAAACGCATGATTTCCCATGACAATGTAATAGCCAGGATGGCGATGATCAGACGCGGCGCGATCTTTTTGATGGTGTAGGCGTCCAGGATTTCAAAACCAAAGGCGGTCGCGATCACCATGACTAGCCCAGCGATCAGCAGCAGGCCAATAGCAAAGAGACGCATCGTGCTCCAGGCCTTATAAAAACCTGCGCCACTATCACTGGCGGTGTCGAAGATCTGTGTTTGATTGACGGTCAGCATGCTGTTTATCATATTGTCCAGACTGCCGACCATCCGGTTGACCGCCCAGTATATCGGGCACATGATCCAGTTGAGCGAGATGCCGTCACCGCCGCACTCAAACTGTAATTCGGTGTTGTCGTCGCTGGTGTCGGCGGCGCGTGCGCCGATAGTGATCGGGGAGGAGCCTGATTCACGGCAGCCATTGCCATTTTTTGATTGCCAGTGAACGGTACCGGTAAAGGTGTCGCCGTTGCTGGCTTTGGCAAGATTGTTGATGAACGGCACGCAGGTAGCGTTGCCGCTGCTGTTGAGAATGGCATCACAACGCAGGCTGCCGGGATTGGCGGTGGTGCGTGGGTCGGTACCCTTGCAGCCGAAGTCAAAATTCTCGGTGTCCGGGTAGTCGTTGAGTGGAATGCCCCAGCCGGCAACAGCGATACGGTCGGGATCTTTGAAAGTATAAGTGCCGATGTCGGCGGCGTATGCGGTAGGAGTGAAGGTCGTGAGTCCAAGTGACACGAACAAGGCCGATAGTGACAAAACCACGACCAACCGTTTCCACCAGACGTTTTTTTCACGAGCCATTTCACTATATTTATAGCACATGCCCCCACAAATCGTAATAGAAAATACTAATACCCTGCCGATGTAAAATGCCTACGCTTGCCAAACCCTGATACATTCTTTATAGTTGCACTTGATAGGAAAGGCTGTAGGCCGTGCATACAAAACTCACACTCATGCAAAAAATCCGTCTCATGTTCGTCGGTGCGTTCGTGCTGGCCGGCTTTGCGTTCACGATGCCGGTGGTGGTGTACGCCCAGAATATTCCCAATGGTTCGCAGGCTAATCAGTGTCAGGGCGATAGCAAGACCTGTGTGTGCTCGACCGATAAAGACGAGAAAAATTATGATCCCAACTGCGGCCGTGACCCGGCTTTCGCAAACTGCACATTCGACGACAAAAAACAGATGTATGATTGCCCCGAAGCCCAATTACAGGATTGCAGCAAGCTCGACAAAAAAACTCAGGAATATCAGGACTGTATGAGCGGCAACGATCTGTTCAAGCGCTACATCAATCCGGCTATCGCGGTGCTGAGCTTCGGTGTCGGGCTGGCGGTGACTATCGGCATCATCGCCGGTAGTATGCAGTATATTTCCTCGGCCGGTGATCCTCAAAAGGCCGCTGCCGGCAAGAAACACATCTGGAGCGCTATCTTTGCTCTCATCGCGTATCTGCTGCTGTTTGCACTGCTTAACTTCCTGATTCCCGGAGGGCTGCTGTAATGCTTGGGGGGCTCGTCTATCTCACGTCGACATTTGGGGCTGCCTGTCCAAGCAGTACATTTTTCGGACTAAAGCCCTGGTGGTATTATCTGCGCACCGAGATGGTCACGATCGATCCGAATTTGCCGCCTCAGTGTAAAGTGTATTTCGATATTCTGCCGTCCGGCGCCAGGAGCGGCCAAAGTGATATCCTGCTCGTACTGCTGGCTGTTGTCGATGATCTGCTGATGATTGCCGGACTGGTGGCGATCGGCTTTGTAATTTGGGGCGGCGTGCTCTACATGACCAGCCAAGGCTCTCCGGAGCAGACCCAAAAAGGTCAAGCTACCGTTACGAACGCCTTGATCGGACTGGTGCTCTGTGTGATGGCGATTGCGATTGTCCGGTTTGTCGGAGCTAGGGTAGGATAAGCATATGAACCTGATGCTACGCACGCTCGAAATCATGGCCCGGTATAATGTCGATCCTACCCCCCTGCCCATGATCTCGGCTGACGCCGACCGGATACAGATTATGCTGACAGTAGCATTCACGATTCTGGGTGCTATATGCTTCCTGTTTGTGGTGATCGGCGGCTTTCGCTATGTGGCTGCCCAGGGCGAGCCGCAGGCGGCAGCCCGTGCCAAGGGTACGATTATGTATGCCTTGATCGGATTGATGGTTTCGATCTGCGCGGTGATTATTGTTACTTTTGTCCTCCGGAGCCTATCGTGACGACGGCGCGAATATGGCATATAGTGCGCAGTGTGATGCTTATTGCCGCTGTGGCAGGCGTGTTGCTAGCGCCTGCCGGGCAGGCGCTAGCAGCCACCGACCCGTTCGGCGATGTTTGCTCGATGGATAGGGCCGGCGATTCCACGGTGTGTCAGACGCCTCAGGACGATATCGTGCCCACGATCCGGGGGATTGCCTCTATCATATCAATTATCGCCGGGGTGGCCGCAGTGATAGTGCTAGTGGTCGGCGGTATCCGCTATATTAGCTCAAATGGTGAAAACGAGCAGATTGCCCAGTCCAAGCGGACAATCATTTTCGCGGTGATCGGGCTGGTGGTGATCGGGCTTGCCCAGGTAATAATTAACTTTGTGATAAGCAGGTTGTAACTATGATTAACAGTACGCGTTTGAAAAAATATGTAATGACGGTAGCGGCGACGTTCGCGGTCGTGCTGGGGGTGGCAGCGTTCGTGCCGGGCACGGCACTTGCCGCCGGGCCGCTCGACCCGGCAATCGGTGCGGTGTGTGAAGGCGTGAACAAATCAGGCAGCAATTGCCAGGAGGGCTCGGACGATCTGACGCAGGTCATGAGGACGGTGCTCACTATCATGTCCATCGTTGCCGGCACCCTTGCGGTGATCATGATTGTGTTTTCCGGGATGCGTTATGTGACATCGGGCGGCGACAGCAATGGCGTGGCGGCTGCTAAGCGAACACTGATCTACGCCATCGTCGGCCTGGTGGTCGTGGCACTGGCACAATTCATCGTCCAGTTCGTCCTCGCCAAAACACCAAGCTAGTTTGTGACACATATCACAAATCGTTTTACGGTTATGCTTGCGTATCAGGGAATGTATGTGGTATATAATTAAGAAGAAGTTAAACCAAACAAGGAACGTATCATGATTACGAAACTAAAAAGAATTATCCTCACCGTCGCATCGGTCGTGGCGCTTGGCGCGCCTGCTCTGGTGACGACTTCGGTGTATGCGCAAAACGAGATAGGTAACGGCCTGTGTAGCGGTGCGAATTTAACTTTCGATACCGGTGACGCTTCGTCCGGTTGCGCGACCGTCGACAACAGCGAAAGCTTTACGAACCTGCTCCGCCGTATTATCAACATCTTCTCTATCATCGTTGGTGTTATCGCTGTCATCATGATCATCATCGGTGGCCTGAAGTACATCACCAGTGGTGGTGACTCCGGTAATGTATCCGGCGCCAAGAATACTATCATCTACGCCATCGTCGGCCTGGTGGTCGTGGCGCTGGCACAATTCATCGTCCACTTCGTACTGACAAACACTGAGTCACTCGGCGGCTAATCAGGTATGGCTCCGGCCGCGCCGAAGTAGGAAAAATCTCCCCATCGGGGAGATTTTTGTTGGGGCTTGGGGCGAGCCTCAGAGGATTTGAATCTTCTTGACGGTATCTTGCTTGACTTTGCCAAAGCTGATCGTCAGGACGCCATCTTTGAGGACGGCCTCAATCTCCTCTTCTTTGACGGGCACCGGTAATGCGATACTGCGGCTGAATTCACCCCAGTAACACTCCTGGAGAAAGTAATTCTCGACATCATCTTCGTTGCCAGCGCTCAGGGTGCCACGGATGGTCAGCGTGTTGTCGGAGATACTGACATCAAGGTCATGCTTGTTAACACCGGCGGTCCGAGCTTTAACTACCAGTTTTTCACGAGTCTCGTAAACGTCGACCGCTAGCTGGCCGGGTACTACGTCACCCTCTTCGTCCCAATCGTCGGTAGCCGGTGTGGCGGTCTGGGGCTGCTGCTGATGTTGTTGAGGCGCGCTGCCGCCCTGTTGCGGAGCCGGCATATCGTTAAGATCGTCGTCGCCCAAAAAAGCGGCGGTTAGTTCATCCTCTTCCATTAGTAGATCGTCATCGCGCGAACGTCGCGGCATAATACACCCTCCGATAGAGTTATAAAATGGGTCAATGGTCTGTGTCCAGTTTGTTCTGGAAGTGTTCAGATTTTTGTGTTATTAAAAGTATAGCCTGTGGTCGTAACCCCTTGCAACCCCTGATACTCGGTATATTCAGTATTTACAACGCTTTAATCACAACAGTATGCTTTTTGAACCCCTGTTAACCTTCCTTGCGCCGCATGAATGCCTCGGCTGTTTTAGTGAAGGATATTTGCTGTGTGTTGATTGCAGCCGCCAGCTCGAAGTACCTGACAAACGTTGTTATAAATGCCACAAACCCGGCCAGAGCCAGGCTACCTGTGCGATGTGCCGGCTGGATTCTCCTTTGGCATCGGTGCAGGCAGCGACCCGGTATATGGGCGTTGGCAAAGAGTTGGTACACCGTCTCAAATTCGGCCGAGCCAGATCGGCGGCAACCGAGATGGCCGATATCATCGCCGACCGGCTCGGCCTCGACGCCGACATGGCGGCGTATGGCGATATTGTTATCGCCCACGTGCCGACCGCGACCTCGCGCGTGCGCGGTCGCGGCTATGACCAATCGCGGCTCATTGCCCGGGCGCTTGCGGTGCGTTCGGGTATTCCCTGTTATCGCCTGCTGCTACGCGCCGGCCAGCGCAAACAAGTTGGCTCCGGCAAACGTGAGCGCCGTACCCAAATGCGGACCGCGTACCACGCGGTCATGGGGCGCCGCATTCGCGGCGCCCACATCCTCCTCGTCGATGACGTCTCCACGACCGGAGCGACCCTGGAAGCCGCCGCGGAGGAATTATTGCGCGCCGGAGCGGCGCGCATTGACGGCATTGTCTTTGCCAAAGCATAGCCCCCAATTTGGTTTACCCAAGCCCCCCTAAATAGTACCCACAAAACAAAACCCTATTAATACCTGGGATGGAGGGTTTGACTTCAAAAAATCAGAAAACATGGTAAATTATGCAATTTGCTGTTATACTCGCGAATATGTCAAAAGAAATTTCAAATATAGGTCCAAATACCCAGTCGCCTGTCATAGTTCCCGATCAGGTGCATTATTGGGCTGCCTATCGGCGCGGCGACTGTACGCTCACGAAATGGCTTGGCCATATGTCATTTTCCCGTCCGCCATTCTTGCTGATTCATCCCGATGCCTTCAGTAAGATAGATGATTATCTGGCTGATCGTAATCCCACATGGTTCGATGTCAGATGTGGTCGGGATCTCCGTACTGATCTGATCTTTGGGGTTGAAAATAACACGCCCACCTCATCTGAGCTCCTCGAAGAGGTCGACGCGCTTGTGCACTGCACGGTTCAGGGGCTGCAAACACGTGAGATGCGTATTATCTCCACCGACCATATATGATAGCCTATAGTGATGGGGTCGATTCGTCTGTCGTGCATCTTTAAATGGTCGTTTGGTATCGCTCTGCTTGTCGTGGGTATCAAACTGTCGCTGCATCATCTCGGATTTGAACCGATCGCGCAAACCTCGTTGCATAATAGTGTGATTTCGAGCGTTATCTTCGTAATCGGATTTCTGTTGTCGGCCACGATCGCGGATTACAAAGAGAGCGAAAAGATTCCGGCCGAGTTTGCTTCGCTCGTCGAGGATATCTACGAGGACGCCAAAGCCCTTCAAAAAAATTACCCTGATTTCGCCATT
>JBDHUK010000027.1:0-12833 GCA_039809165.1 Saccharimonadales bacterium (SeqCode)
CATATGGGTCTCCAGGCCCGGCTGATGAGTCAGGCGCTGCGTAAACTGACCGGGGTGATTAGCCGCAGTCATACCACCGTCATATTCATCAACCAGATCCGTATGAAGATTGGCGTTATGTTTGGTAATCCGGAGACGACGACCGGCGGTAATGCGCTGAAGTTCTACGCTTCAGTGCGCATGGATATTCGGCGTATCAGCCAGATCAAACAGGGCGACGCCGTCATCGGTAATCGTACCCGTGTCAAGGTCGTGAAGAACAAGATTGCGCCGCCGTTCCGCGAGGCTGAGTTCGATATCATGTACAACCAGGGCATCAGTAGGGCTGGTGATGTGCTTGACCTGGCCGCCGCCCGGAATGTCGTCGAAAAATCCGGTGCCTGGTATAGCTATAACGGCGAGAAGATCGGCCAGGGTCGTGAAGCTACCAAAAACTACCTGATGGAAAATCCGTCCGTCATGGAAGAATTGGCCGATAAGGTCCGGGCAAGCGTCAACGCTGAATAAAAAGCGCCACTGGTCGTAATGGACCCACTTCACATGCCTAGGAGCCTGCCATGTCCGAGAGCCTGATACTAATAGTCGACGAGCATGATAATCCCATCGGTGCCGCGAGCAAAGAAGAAGCCTGGCGAGAAGGGCTTTGGCACCGGATCGTGCATGTAGTGGTCGAGGACGAACAGGGAAGAATACTGTTGCAGAAGCGCTCAAAGCGGATGGAGCTTCAGCCTGGCCGTTGGACGGATTCCGCATCCGGGCACGTTGATGCGGCAGAAGCCTATGAAACTGCCGCACGCCGTGAATACTGCGAAGAGCTTGGTCAGACTGAATGTGGCGAACTTACCGAGCTGGGTATGCGTACGCAACAGAGTGAATCCGAAGGCAGAAAGCTCAACAGATTTCACAAGTATTACCGGGCAAGGGTGCGGAATGAGGACTTTGTGCCAAACATTCAGGAAACCGAGGTCGACAAAGTCATGTGGGTTACGGTACGGAAATTGCACGATCTGGCAGATAATAATCGCGACGAAGTCACCGCCAGCGTTCCGTTTATTGCCGAGAAATACTATCCGCTATGAAAATCACGGCTATCAAGCAGCAGGCCAAGCGAGCTGGACGCTACTCAATATTCATCGATGACAAATACGCGTTTAGCCTCAGCGAAGGTGCGTTGCTTGATGCGAAAATTGTTATCGGACAGGAGGTCTCGCCCGAACAGCTGGCCGCCTACAAAGACACATCGGCCTTTGATAAGGCCTACGGCAATACGCTGGCCTATGTGGCTCGCCGGATGCGCAGTGAGTGGGAGCTGCGTGAATATTTCCGACGAAAGGAGATCGATGAGGACGCTGGCGAACAAATCCTGGAGCGCCTGCGTGGCTTTGGATATGTGGATGAGTTGCGATTTACACGTAATTGGGTTGATAATCGCCGGGCGATCAAATCGGTGAGCCGCCGCCGACTGCAGCTTGAACTAAGGCAGAAGCATGTGCCCGATGATATCATTCGACAAGTGCTCGAAGAAGATGAGACGAGCGACCTATATACACTCAAACAGCTGGTTGTCAAGAAGCGTCAGCAGACCCATTATCAGGATGACGCGAAGCTCATGCAGTATCTGGCGCGGCAAGGATATGGCTATGATGATATCAGGCGCGCACTGCAGCGAGGCGAGGATTCTTAGGCTGACACTGGACTGGTGGCAGGAGCTGGAGTTAACTCAAGCAGATCATTAATGATAACCTTTTTGGCGGTGATTTCCTGGATTTGAGTGCGGTCAATACTCAGGCTGCCGCTGGTGAGATTTTTGATGAGTGAACGTGATACGTAGATTTTCTGGATGTACATGGTGGTGGTTTCAAAGGCGTAATCGCTTACTTTGCCGACTTTTTCGTGGCTGATGGTTTCGACGGGCATGCCAATCAGGGTGAAATTGCGGTCTAGTACTTTTTTGAGCCGGATAAGTTCTGAAGCTTCACTGAGTACCTCGACGTCATTGACGACAACGCCTTGCGGCAAGATATCGCGAATATCCTGAAAAAGGAGGACCTTGGGAGTACGCTCAGCGTATTCGCTGCAGTAAAAGCCCTCGATTTTTAGATTGTCTTGATTGATGATCGGGGCTATGATTTCTGCAATAGGCGCGCTGGTACGTAAGGATAGTACCTGGCGTTTGAGCATGGCTTCAGAAAGTTGCAGCATACTTACAGTATACTCTTATCTAGTCCTCACCTTTTCGTTAAGTCGTTTAACAGATTGAAGCGTTGTAGAAAAGTAAAAAATATGATGCTACTGCTTGCTTGTGGACGAAGTGGATGTTTACTATTGGCGCATGTCAAAGATTGGAAGAAGAGTTAGGGTTGGAGTCGCCGGAGCGATGACGGTCATTGTGAGCGCGTTTCCGGTATATGCGGCGACAACCACGTCCCCGGCAAGCGTAGAAGTGGCCGAGAGTCCACGGGTTATTATTACTGAATTTCAAACCAATGGGGGTGCGGCGGCTCAAGAATTTATTGAGCTTTATAATAATACTGACCAGGATATTATATTCGGAGGTGCGAATGATGAAGGTGCGAGCGACAATCCGGCGGAGTCATGGAAACTTCAATTCTTTAATTCGACTGCAGCAAAAGCCGGAGCTCCAAATTGGTCGACGACTCTGACGACAAATAATTCGATTGAGCTGACCGGTTCAATTTCAGCCCACGATTATTTTTTGATTGCCAGCACGAATTACAAACCGGCCAATACCGAGCCTGATATGGTGTACTCAGCCTCAAGCTCGCATCTCATGGCTGATACGGGCGGTGGGCTGCAACTACTGAGCGTCAATCCACAAACCAATGTCTTGAGCGCACATGACCGAGTACTATGGCTGGCCAAGTCATCAACGGCGTTGCCGGAGGGGGTGCTACAATCGCCGGCGAGCGGCAAGAGTTTGCAGCGTGTGCCAAATGACAACAACGAATACCTGAATGAGGATGAAACACTGGAGCCGTTTGCTGTCGAGGATGTGGTGACGCCGCTGGAACCGTGGCTTGCCCCTGAGCCGGTGCAAGAAGCTGATCCGACTGCGGTTGTTGGCGACATGACAAATGAAGGTGGTACGGAAGCGAATAGTGTGGCGATTGCTAACGAAGGGCTTGCGTCGCCGACAATTACGGAGCTATTGCCGAATCCGGCTTCGCCGCTTACTGATGCCGATGATGAGTTTATCGAGCTGTATAACTCCAATGAGGCCGCGTTTGATCTTGAGGGATACAAGCTTGAGGTAGGCACGACCACGCTACGCACCTATACATTCCCAAGCGGCACAGTACTTGATCCTCTAGGCTACAAGGCATTCTATTCTGCAGACACCAAGCTGTCACTGTCAAATAGCGGCAGCCAAGTGCGCTTGCGTGATCCGAATGGAGGCTTGCTATTCGAGACGGCGGCTTATGGCACGGCCAAAGATGGACAGGCGTGGGTGTCGGTTGATGGCATCTGGCAGTGGACTACTTCAGCAACACCGGGACTTGCTAATATATTGGCCGTACCAGTAGTTGCGACCAAAGCCACGGCCACAAAGACCAAAGCGGCTACTACCAAGAAGGCGGCCGCCGCCAAGACAACCAAGGCGAAAACCACTAAGGCAAAGGCCGCCAAAAAAGCGACCAAGAAGAAAGCCTCGGCAGTCAAAACAGCCGCCTCCATCATCCCGGAGAAGGCAAAACCACCGATTCATACCGGAATACTTGTCGCGGTCGTATCTGTTGCGGTACTATACGGACTGTATGAGTATCGGCACGACCTTGCACTTAAAATCCGCCAGCTTACTAGAAACCGAGGAAATGGCCGCGCGGATCGGCTCGCGCCTGCGCGGCGGTGAAGTGCTGGCGCTTGCCGGTGATCTTGGTAGCGGAAAGACGGCTTTCGTACGTGGACTCGCACGAGGCATGGGCAGTACCGACCATGTGGCAAGTCCGACATTTACCATAAATCGGGAATATAAGTCCGCAGATGACCGGCTGACAATGTACCACTTTGATTTCTATCGCCTTACTGAGCCGGGGATTATGTCGTACGAGCTGGCAGAAGCAGCATATGATCCTTATGCGGTAACGGTGGTCGAGTGGGGCGATATTGTGGCGGATGTGTTGCCGCCAACGACCGCGCATATCCAAATTGTCCGGACCGGGGAAGATTCGCGAGAATTTACTTTTGAGTATCCCGATGTGCTACACTACCTCTTTACGTAAAATAACAGGTGTGATTATGCTGATTGTGACTATCCGAAGCGACAACCCCGAGGCCGAAGTAGGCTTATATGATGATGACCAAAAGATCGACTACGTAACATGGACGGCTCATCGTCAGTTGGCTGAAACACTGCATGGCAAGATTCGCGGCATACTCAAGGCAAACGGTTATGCTCTGAATGACATTGAGGCGGTAGCATACTACGAAGGCCCTGGGAGTTTTACCGGGCTCCGGATAGGATTAACGGTCGCGAACGCACTTGCTTATGCGCTTGAGGTTCCTATTGTCGGTTCGACGGCAGATACGTGGATAGAGGATGCGGTCCGGCGCTTAGAAAAGGGTGAGAATCAGATTATCGGTATTCCCGAATATGGGGCTGAAGCACATATCACGTTACCTCGAAAATAGTCGCGATCTTGTGGTCGAGTAGTTTTATGGCTCAGGTGTTTGACGGTTTGCGCTTCGCTGGCGTATAGTTTGTTATAGGATTTACAATTCAAGATATTGTATCCGCTATATTTTCTACAACATATTTTAAGTACTTCAATATCTGATGCGTTAGCAGCTAGTGAAGTGATAGCGATTGCCGCTACCGCACGTGTTTGAAACAGAAAGGAATAAATTGCAATGGCAATAACCATTGTTTTGGCCTTGGTAGGCTTGATTGTTGGTGTCGGCATCGGCTACGCAGGCGCCCAGTATCTTCTGAGTAAAAAGCTTGGCTCTGCTAAGGAGGCGGCCGAAAAAGAGCAAGCCAAAGCCCAAAAAGACGCCGACAAACTTATCGCTAAGGCGCGCGAAGAAGCTGCCAATATCTCCGAACAGGCGCGCAAAGACGAGCAAACGCGCCGCAAGGAGATCAAAGATCTTGAAGCTCGTGTTGTCTCACGAGAAGAAACCCTCGACAAAAAACTTGATGAACTGGACAAACGTGCCGAAAAACTCCGCACTGGCGAAGCTGAAGTCGAAAAACTCAAGGATGAGATCAAGGACATCCGCGGCAAACAGCAGGAAAAGCTCGAAAAAATTGCTAAACTCAGCAAGGCTGATGCCGCCGACAAATTGATGCAGATGACGGAGCGCGATATTCGCGACGACCTGCTGGGACTGGTAGGTAAGCTCCAGAATGAGGCCAAAGAGACCGCCGAAGAGCAAGCCGCTCTCATTATTACCAGTGCCATGGAGCGTATGAGCAGTGAAGTAACCGCTGAACGTACCGTGACCAGCGTCAAGCTTGAAGACGAGGAGATGAAGGGCCGGATAATCGGCAAAGAAGGCCGCAACATTCAGGCATTGCAACGAGCCACTGGTGTGGACATTATGGTTGACGATACTCCTGGATATATCGTGCTGAGTAGCTTTGATCCTGTGCGCCGCGAAGTTGCCCGGCAGGCGCTGGAGCTGTTGCTTAAAGACGGCCGTGTACACCCTGGCCGTATCGAAGAAGTCGTCGAAAAAGCCCAAAAGAATGTCGAAAAAGATGTTGTTCGTGCTGGTGAGGACGCGGCTCGGGAAGTCGGCATCATCGGTATTCCCAAGGAAATTCTGCATTTGCTTGGCGAGCTGCGTTTCCGGACTAGTTACGGCCAGAATGTACTTAAGCATTCGACCGAAATGGCGCACATTGCCGGCATAATTGCCGAAGAAGTGGGGGCAAACGTCAAGACAACCAAGTACGCCGCCCTGGTTCATGACCTTGGTAAGGCACTCACTCACAAGATGGAGGGCAAACACCATCACATTAGTGGTGAGATGCTGCGCAAATATGGCGCGCCCGAAGAAGTTGCTCTGGCTGCCGAACAGCATCATGATGATGTGGAGGCTACAACGGTTGAGGCACTGATTGTGCGTACGGTCGATGCTATCAGCGCTGCCCGGCCTGGCGCACGCAACATTAGCGCTGAAAACTTTGGCGAGCGCATGCGCGAGCTCGAAAATGTCGCCAATGGCTTCCCCGGTATTGAAAAATCTTACGCTATCAGCGCCGGCCGCGAAGTCCGCGTGTTCGTAAAACCGGCTCAGGTTGATGATCTGACGGCCATCAAACTGGCTCGTGATATTGCTACCAAGATTGAGTCAACGATGCAGTATCCGGGTACTATCAAGGTCAATGTCATCCGTGAAACCCGGGCAATCGAGTTTGCGAAGTAAGGAATTACTGCATGCGTATTATTTCGAGTCGTGAATATAATTCGATTATTATGCCGGTTGATGCACCATCAATTGCCGATGGCGTCATGGCTGATTTGACGGCGCAGGAGTATTCACTTAAAGAAGAAGGCCATATTACGCTACTGCCACGCGAGATTGGCGAGCAGCTTAACGATACAGAGTTCACTTACCTTGCCCAGAGGTTGTTGGCATTTGACGATCCTGATGCAATCATTCGTTACGGCGACCTATACGAAATCAGCAAGCCAAAAGTCTCCAAGGATGGTACGGAGTACGAACGTCAAAGCCTTGTTTCGCCGGTGAGTATCCCGAAAATTGCGAGTTTTATGAGTTCGGTTGTTGGCGAACATGGTATGGGCGGCTACTTTGACGTGGCCGACATCCCATTCCATTGCACTATTGCAGTCAAGCCAGACAATCCATATGCCAAACGCGGAATTGGTATCGCATCGCGTAAGGAATGGGTTAATCTGCACCCCCAAAGATTCAATATCAAGCCCTGGCTGGCTGATTCGCGCTGACTACAGAATGAGCATTGAGCTGCTTCGACTCAAGGAAGTTATGTAGTATAGCTAGAAAAGATGAAACCTGAGATTGAAGTTAAATTTCTGGACGCCGATTTTGAGAACATTGATGCTGATCCAGCGGAATACCGACCCTCGTTGTCGGGGGTTATTTGCTATAGTAATACCATGACTAGCTCCAGACTAACTACAATTAGCTCGATCAATTACCGAAGGAGGTATGGTGAATATTCTCTACCTTGGTGACATGATGGGCGAACCCGGCATTCGAGTGGCCGAAAAACTTTTGCCGGAAATTCGTCGCGAATACGCGATCGACGCGGTGATAGCTCAAGCTGAAAACACGACTGATGGCAAAGGGATTTCGGTGGCTGATTTGGGGCGGCTGCGCAGGCTTGGCATCGATGGCTTTACGGGTGGGAACTGGACGATGCACCTTGAGGAAATCTATCCTGCTCTCAACGACCCGGCGCAACCGATCGTACGGCCGGCAAACTATCCGGTGGGTACGCCGGGCCTAGGCTATAAGTACGTGGACACTCCCAAAGGCAAGCTGTTGCTAGTGAGCTTGCTTGGACAGATTGTCGGCCGTGATGCCGACAAGCCCATCGACAACCCGTTGCAAGTGATTGATAAGATTCTTGATGAGCAAAAGGACGTCCCGAAGGCTGCGGTTGTGGTAAATTTTCATGGTGATTTCAGCAGTGAAAAATTCGTTATCGGCCGCTATCTGGACGGTCGTGCCAGCTTGGTGGTCGGCGACCACTGGCATGTGCCGACGGCTGACGCCTCCGTCCTGCCCGGTGGCACGGCTCATATCACCGATGTAGGGATGTGCGGAACTCTTGATTCCTGTTTGGGCGTGAAGCTCGACGTTATTACTAATCGCTGGCAAAGCGGTACGCCTAGTCGCAACATTCTTGAAACTGATGGTCGGATGCAGTTCTGTGCGGTGATGGCAACAATTGAGGAAGCGACTGGGCGTGCGACTGAGGTGTGTCAGATTCGACGTATTATCGACTGATTGGGCTGCTAATTACTTGACTTGGATTGGCCTGGAAAAATACGTTGTATTCTGTTAAAATTGTCAGAGTTCGATTGCTTCACGGGGAGTGGCGCAGTTTGGTAGCGCGCGCGGTTTGGGACCGCGAGGTCGCAGGTTCAAATCCTGTCTCCCCGACCAAGACGGGTTTACTCGAACCCAAAGTTATTCGTCCTTATGAAATTTAGCTATGACCTTACCTATAGAACCCGACCCATTCCCACAGGATGGTGAGAGCAGAGAACAATACGAACGCCGCCTCTGGGAGATGATGTTTACGGGTGGCGACTGGGATCTGCGCTTGCAGGCTCATGAGGCGTCGTTCCTAGCCTTGAACACCGTTCTTGCTGGCGAGAAAGACCCCAGTAAAGCAGCTGACCTTATGAGGCAGCGGCGAGAGAGCCTATCAAGGTGGCTTGGTTGTGGGGCTATAATTGCGTACCGAAACGACATCCTGGCCGAAAGGAAGCAGTTTGAGGCACGCTTCGGTACGACTGAGTAAGCTACCGCTGGTCGAACAACTCGTTCGGATAGGCCATGTACAGCCGGGTATCGAGGATTTTACCGTCCACTGCATCTTTTCGGAGTGATGGACGCAACTCTTGGGGCTGGTCGGGCCGATGCTGCAGAGCAAAGCCAACGTCTTGGTACATGCCGGCAGCGTGGTTGCTTTTCCAGGTTTCAAGGCCGATCCCTTCGTCGGGAGCATAAAGTGTATGCGTGCCGGACACGACAACCTGTACGAAATCTTTGGATAAATGCTTGCCAAGGGCGCTCGCAGTAAGCCGATAGGCGGAGGTTATGGGGTGGTCAGGGAGTTCCTCACTGGCCTCATAGCCGGTCCATCCGTAGCCGTGCATTGTTTGGCCATCAACCTCTTGATTGCTGCTATCGGGTCGGCCGAGCAGCAAGAACACACCACGGCCGCCACCTTTGGTGACCCACTGCCTCGTCGACTGAAGTGTGCCGAAACGGGATGGTGTCGCATCTTTTGGACAGTATTCACGGATATGGTTTTGTTGTCCGGCGAGACTGATGGCGCCGGCATAGTACGGAGTTAGGCCGGTTGCTACCGTATATCCCTTTTCGTGTAGTCGTGCAAGCGCGGCATTGCCGCGTGCATCCATCGTATATTCAAGGTTTGATACTGTGCTGACAAGCTGATTTGGAAATTGTCTCATGTAATTCTCCTCCTGTTTTGGATGGGTTATGCTGCGTGTGAACGCCGGTCGTAATCGTAAGGCACGGGTACTTGATCGAGGCTGCTGATAATCATGGTCTGCGGCGGTACGCTGCCACATTGTGAAGCGAGTAGATTTTTTCCTCGCTGAATCCAGAAGGCGCCGCAATCGTTTGGCAGGCCGGCAATGCCGAGGGCTTTGTCTTCGCCAAGTACGACACGCTCCCCATGCACGGTTAATCCATTGTCGCCGGTCATAACAAATGTGCCGTCAAGTAATCGTGACTCAGCAATGAGTGATCCCTTGCACGTCTCGTCCACGATTGCATACGGATGCTCAAACAGTTCCGTTACTTGTAGTTTTACGGTTTGGGTGTCGATACCGCCTTTGGTGAGAGTGAAAAAACGGCCGGCTGTCCTGCGAAGGAAGGCTGGCGCATCGGGATAGAGCAGGTCTTCGGGGCGGCTGGTGCGTATGAAAGCGCGATTGATATCGTCCCAGATATGTTGCTCAACATCGTGCTCACTAAGGTATTTGTGTAAATCAAAGGAACCGGCCGTGGCTACGACTTCGGCGGCCGCGGCTTTGATGATTTGGGCTGGTAAGATATCGAGATCTTCGCAGGCTTTGATCTGACGCTCAAGCACCAAGTCTGTATTAAGAAGCATCCGGTCGAGGTCATTGACATATATAGTTTCCGGAGTTTTCATTACGACGTCCCTCGTTTGTTGGCAAAGCCGTTTTTGTACCAGATGCCCATAATAGCGTGGGCTACTTTGGCCGGATCGTGCCGGATGCCTGAGCGAGTATTCGCAATTGCATCATTCGGATCAAGCGTTATGGCTCTGTGGGACAGTAAGTCTGCACCGACGGGCGTAAAACCATGTTTTTCAAGATCTTTGGTACTGGTACGTACCGGACTGCTTCCGGACTTTCGTTTCTGCTCGGCGAGCGCTAGGGGGTCGAGTTGCTCGGTGTTGTACAGAACGCGTTTAATAATACGCTCCCTGCCATCTTGGTTATCGAGAAATCGTTCATATTCTAATGCGTAGGCGAGTGCTGTGTATCCCTTGGTGTGGTGTGCGCGATTCATGAGATTGGTGACCTGAATAACAGGTTTTGGGTATAGGGCCTCACGCATGCCTTTTACGGCCAGCACGGGCGCAATAGATGTATATAAGTCGCCGGGCGCCAGTATCACCATGTCGGCATCGTGGATTGCTTCGGCGGCGGAGTCGCTGATCTTGGTATCGTCATTATCAAAACTAAGCTTTGAACCAAGAAGCCGGGGAATGTCGGTCCGCTCCTCGATCGTATGCTCGCCTTTGATGACCTCGCCATTTGGTAATGTGAGCCAGAGCCGACGGTTTTGGTCGGTTGGCGGCAGTACCTGGCCGGAGACGTTGAATATGGCTGCGGCGGCTTTGAGGCCTTTTGCGAGATCAGGGTAGTGTGTGCGAATTGCTGCAGCGACTACAATATTGCCGGTCGTTTGACCATGAAGCACGACCTCTCCATTGCCCCTACCTTTGTCCCATCGGTTAGATAATATATCGCGCGATTCCAACGGTAATCCGCTCATTGCATCGAGGCATTGCCTCAAATCACCAACGGCAGGTAAACCATCATATTCTTCGCGTAACTTACCTGTTCCTCCACCGTCATCAAATGGATTAACGATAGCGCTCAGGCCGTGATTGGTTATTTCTCGCATGCCTTTTAGCACCGTCGAGTTACCGGTACCACCGCCGATTACAACGGCCCTGACAGGTTGTTCATGACTGAGATTTGGACTTGGCATGTGATATTTCTACCGGCTGCTTAACTTAAATTGACTAAAAAACATATTAACATAATATAGACAAAAAATCAATATCAATACCTAATTCAACTAAAACAAACAGATTTCATCGTACCACACCTCTGTAGGATGTCAATAAAAATGGCAACAAAAAATTGACAAAATAACACCTAGCATGTAAAATCTGGATTATGAAAAATGACACAAATGGGCTGGTGGAACTGCTTGAAAGTTTGGATGTGGTTCGGGCTGATGCCTTAACATACACGGCGTTGCTGAATCTTAAATCGACATCCATCCGCAAGATCGCTGCCGAGACGGGGGTCAACCGAGGTACGACCTATGAGGCGCTCAAACGACTGACCGAGCTTGGATTGGTCAGCGTGCGTCAGAATGGGAAGCGCGAACAGTACACGGCCGAATCCCCGGAGAGCATTTACGAAATTATCCGCGACCGCCGGCGTGACTTGCTGGATATTTCCGAGGACGCCAAGCGGATTATCCCGGATGTGCTGGCGCGCAAGGCCAGCGTCGAAGGCCGTCCATTGGTGCGCTACTACGAGGGTGAATCGGGCGTGACCACCATTCTAAAAGACGTACTACAAACCTGTCGTCACATGAGCGATCCGGAGTATATCGTGTATTCGTCGAGCAAGATCCGACACCTGCTATACCGGCAGTTTCCGCAGTTTACCGAGCGTCGGATTGCCGAGGGCATTCGAGTCAAGGTCATCGCTATCGGGGCCGGCGGTGATGAAGTTCGCAAGGCGGAGCGCAAATGGGTGTCTGAGCCATCGGGGGGCGGCCTGTCCAGCTATACGATTGTGTATGGCAACAAAGTGGCGACCATATCGGTGGCTGCCAATGACATGCCTTATGGGGTAATTATCGAAGACGCCGGCGCAGCGGCAATGCAGAGTCTGTTGTTCGAGCAATTATGGTGTACCTTGCCGGACGAGAGCAGTGATCCGGTGTAGCATCTCAGAACTTGGGCGATGTATTTCCAAACTGGACGAATGAGGGTATAATCATGTGATGTTGCCTATAGGACTGTGTACATCCGGTTCGGTTGGCGTACGACTATTTCGGGGTGTAGCGCAGCTTGGTAGCGCGCAGCGTTCGGGACGCTGAGGTCGCCGGTTCAAATCCAGTCACCCCGACCAATTTTGTATGTTGTTTGAGTATGTAAGGGGAGATGCCAACCGTGGAATTTAGCGCTGAAAGACAACCTGGCCAGCCTAATCCGTTTTCTATCGATGAGCTATTACACCGAAACGGTGTGTCTTTTGTGAATCTCGGACCATTGAGAACTGAGGGTCGAACGCACGAGGGCGGCCATTCGGCGGAACGGGAGCCGCTTGCCACCGATTACTCTCAGGCCGACCTAGCTAGAGTGCGTAGCGAAGTAGTGGAAAGTTTTAATCGACGTTGGCCACAGTCCATCGAAGGTGAGTCGTAGGGGCGTCTACGTAGGCTTGGATTGTCGAAAGAGCGTACAATGAGGCTATGATGCTTATGACTTATCTCGGGCTGACGGTGCTCGCCGTATTCGCATTGTTGGTCGGCTCTGAGGCCTGGTGGCGCAAGCGTCGGCCGCATGATGAGTTCAGCCGCAAATTTATTCATATTTTTGTAGGGAGCTTCGCGGCATTCTGGCCGTTCTATCTGGCGTGGGGCTGGATTGTGGCGCTGAGCGCGGCATTCGTGTTGGGCGTGATACTTTCTAAATACTTTAAAGTATTTCAGTCGATTCATGCTGTCGAACGACCGACGTGGGGTGAGGTGTACTTTGCTCTGGCTGTGGGGGTATTGGCATTTATCACACATCAGCCCTGGGTGTATGCGGTAGCACTGCTCCATATGAGCCTGGC
>JBDHUK010000028.1:0-12822 GCA_039809165.1 Saccharimonadales bacterium (SeqCode)
CAGCTTGGGCTGATGGCGGCTTGGTGCGTGGTAATCTACGCGATTGCCTTCCGGGTATTCCGCTGGGAATAGTGTATCGGCGACTTGAAATTTGACGCGTTATGTTACGCTAGTAGGTAGATGCAAGAGGCGCAAAATAGAGAAGTCCAGCCGCCGAGCCGGTATTGGCGTCGAATGCTGGTGGTTGGGGCTGCTGCCGGCCTAGTTGTTGGTGGCCTGTCGGCTTGTGGGTCACAGCAGGAGACGACTGAAATGCCACGCGGCGTCCAGTTGCCATATCCTGAGAGCTCAGGCCCGGCTACGCCCAAGCTTCTCTTGGCTACGTATAACGTGATGTTACAGAGCGCGGCGGACGATTATCCGAATGCCGGCAGCATGGAGGAGCGTACCGGTCGTGCGCTCCAGGTTTTGTTGGCCCGGCAGCCGGATATCGTGGCTTTTCAGGAACTCAACGAAGAATCGTACGGATTTGTGACCACTCATTTCCCGGGGTATAAATTCTGGCCGGCCACATACGACGGCGAGGGCCATACCGGCCCTCGCCCCCTCGCCTATAAGGCGAGTGAGTTTACGGCGGTCGGCGGCGGAAGCTATAAGATCAGCCGGTACTGCAAGGTGTCGGGCATGCCGTCTGTTTTATTGGAAAGCCAGGAATTCGGCGAGTTGGCGGTTCTTAACTTTCATCCGTCGAATCAAGGACCGAATCCGAATCCGTGCGCGACCGAGGGCAGCAAAAAAGACGACGGTTCAGTGACGCGGCTTGACTCCGCGAAGCGAGCCGTTGCCGCCCAGCAAGCGATGACCGAGGGTAATAGCTTGCCTATCTCTTCGGTGGTGATGTGCGATTGTAACGCGACCAATCATATACGCACCAACAATGGCAAGGATGGCACTATGAGTCTGGAGGAGTTGCCGGAATCAATATTCGAGCAGGCCGGCCTGGCGAATACGTTTCGGCTAGCCCAGGAAAGGATTGGCGACGAGTACAGCACGGTCAGTAATTCTATAACTGAAATCAAATCCGGCGCGGTGGAGGGCCGAACCAGGCTTGATAATATTTATTTCCGCCCGGCTCCAGGAATGAAAACAATCGTATACAAGTGGGAGAATCTGGTTGACGCCTCGACTGCCGGTATTTCGGATCATCGGCCAGTATTCGCTACGGTCGATACGGAGCCTGAGTAGGGTTGCCGGGCTGGAGTCGTGAGCCTGAAAACGCTTACGGTATTGTAATATTGCTTCAATCATGCTATAATTAGATTATGCCTAAAACGCGATATACATCCAATCAGAATGGCATTGATTATCGCAATGCCGATGCCGTGTACGGCGCCCTGCGCGAGGCGTTAGGTATGGATCCCGAGGTTGCGGCCGATCTAGGTTATCCGGTTGACTGGGATGAGGCTATCGCGGATATGACTAGTGGCCGCCGGGTCAGACAAATACTTGAATCTCAGGTTGGTATGGTTTTGTGTGGGGAGTGCTGTGATTCGGTGCCTATCGGAAGTGGCTGTTCGCACATATCTGTCTCTGGGGATGGTGCCGTAACCGGGAAGTATTAGCCGGATGGGGCCCCGGATGCGCTTGCCGGCCGCCAGGCCTTTCTTTGTCCTGGCCCCAATGGATGATGTGACTGACACGGTGTTTCGCAGGGTAGTGGCTGGATGTGCCGCGCCGGATTTGTTCTTTACGGAGTTTGTGAATGTGGATGGACTGCAGAGTCCTGGGCGCGACCGCGTGTCCAAAAAGCTGCAATATACCGAGCGTGAGAAGCCGCTGGTGGCCCAAATTTGGGGCAAAGACCCGGAGAATTTTTATAAAACAGCCTATGAGCTGACAACCGCCGGGTACGCCGGGATTGATATCAACATGGGGTGTCCGGACAAAACAGTTGTCAAAAATGGTACGTGCAGCGCACTTATCAACAACCGGCCGCTGGCTGGCGATATTATCCGAGCGGTGCAAAGCGGCGTAACTGACGGAGCGCGTGAGAAAGGGCTCGAGCCCTTACCGGTCAGTGTCAAAACGCGGCTTGGTTTTAATGAAATTGACTTAAGCTGGCATGAGTTTTTACTTGGATTCGATGTGGCGATGCTGACAATTCATGGCCGGACGCGCAAAGAAATGAGTGAAGTACCGGCGCATTGGGACCAGATTGGTGCGATACGCAAGCTGCGTGACGCATGTGCGCCCAGCACCCTCGTGGTAGGTAATGGTGATGTCGAGTCGCATGCTCAGGGCCTAGAACTGGCTGAGCAGTATGGATTGGATGGTATTATGATCGGGCGTGGCATTTTTCGTGATCCGTACGTGTTTGCCGAACAAAGTCCGTGGCGGTTGCTGACACGCGCCGAACGTCTGGACTTGTACCGGCGACATATCCAATTGTTCGCTGAAACCTGGACGAACAATGAACGGCGTATCCACACGCTTAACAAGTTTTGTAAAATTTATGCCAATGGTTTTGACGGTGCTAAGGAATTGCGCGAGCAGTTGATGACAGCCGAGAGCGCCGATGAGCTTCTCGGCCTGCTGGATGCGGCGTGCGAATTGTGAAAGGCCTCCAGGCCACATCTGCTACAATTAGGGCAGAAGGATGATTGAATACAAATGATTGAAGCGCAAAACTTAAGCAAGAGATATCGTAACAAACTGGCTGTCGACGATATTTCGTTTATGGTAGAAACCGGTAAGGTAACGGGTTTTCTGGGGCCGAACGGTGCCGGCAAGTCCACGACCATGCGGCTTATGCTTGGCCTGGACAGTGGGGCTGGGACGACAACTTTTGACGGCAAGCCCCTTGACTCGTATCGTCAGCCGTCGGATATGGTGGGAGTACTGCTTGAGGCCAAAGCCTTCCATCCGACACGGACGGCACGGCAGCATTTGCGTGTGCTGGCCGATGCCGGCGGCCTGCCGTCTTCACGGGTTGATGAAGTATTAGGTTTGGTAGGCCTGACTGATGTAGCGCGTAAGGCTCCAGGCAAATTCTCGCTCGGTATGAGCCAGCGCCTGGGGATCGCAGCAGCGATCTTGGGCCAGCCAAAATATCTTATTCTCGATGAGCCGGCTAATGGTCTCGACCCCGAAGGCATCGCTTGGCTCCGGCAATTCCTCAAAGATTATGCCGACTTGGGTAATGCGGTGTTTGTTTCGAGCCACCTGCTGAGCGAAATGGCGCTCATGGCGGATAATGTCGTAGTGATCGGCAAGGGCAAGCTCATTGCCAGTACTTCGATGTCTGAGCTGACTGCCGGTAACGGCCGGGGCAGCGTGTTTGTGCGGACGTCAGCCTCTCAGAAGATGGAGCGGCTCCTGCATCAGCGATTACTGTCATATAAGCGCCATGACGGTGGCTTCATGGTGGATAATGTCAAAACTGATGACGTTGGTCATATGGCATATGAGGCGAGCATTCCTGTGCTTGAACTCAGCGTTCACCAAGCATCGCTGGAGGATGCATTCTTGGAGCTGACTTCTGCCAGTCAAGAGTACAAGGCCGGGGTTGACTCTGGGCTTAAGGGCAAAAAAGATGCTTCAAAAACCAAAACCAAGCAGAGGAGTGCCAAATGATTTCCGTTATCAAGTCAGAGTTCCGCAAATTGCTGAGCGTCCGGTCTACCTATGTGCTGATGTTTTTGTGCCTGGCTATTATGGCGCTCGTGGCGTTTTATTTGCAAGGCTACAAGGCTGGTGACTCGGCTGCTCTGAATCCAAACTTGCTGACCGCTTCGATTACTTCAACGATTCAGTCGGCTAGCTTGTTCATTTCACTGGCTGGTATTTTGTTGGTAACTCACGAGTACCGTTACAATACGATTTTGTACAGCCTGACCGCGGCACGCAAACGTTGGATGGTGCCGGCCGCCAAGATCATCGTGGTATCGGTTTTCGCGGTGGTGGTAACACTCGTTTTGTCAGCGCTGGCGCCGTTGATGACTAAGCTCGGACTGCAGATGGCCGGATTGGATCTGGCGCCGCAGGATTTCGCATTCGCCGAGACTATTGGTAAGGCGTTGTTCTATGCATGGGGCAGTTCGATGCTGGCGGTCATTATCGCGCTATTGGTCCGCAGCCAGGTAGGTGCGATCGTGACGATTCTACTCTTTCCCGGTCTTGCCGAGAATTTACTTGGTCTTCTGTTGCAAGAAGACTCCAAATACCTGCCATTCAGAGCTCTTGAGCAGTTCTTGAGTGCCAGTGCTTCGACGGCCGGCACAAGCGCAGTCCTGACGACGTCTCAGGCGGCCCTGGTGGCGCTTGGATATATCGTGGTTACCGGAGCGGCCTCATTTGTGCTCTTTCAAAAGCGCGATGCCAACTAATTAAATACGAGAGTACGGGCCACGTATAACGCCTCCCGGCCGGGAGGCGTTATACGTGGCTCTAGCCCACACACGCTATGGTGAGGCTGTTACTTCTTTTTAACGCGATAGCTTGGTTTGGGCATGAATTCATATTTCATACCGTGACTGTCGGATGTTTTCATGTTTTGTACCGTTTTTATTTTATTTAATAACATTTTGAGTATATCATATGCGAGATAAAGCGCAAGCGTTTAAAACCTATCAGCTTGTCGTTCGCTCTAAATGTTCAAGCGCGGCCCTGGCAGCGGTTATGGCGAATCGCTGGCGCGGAAGATGAGCGGTTTGCATCATTTCGGCACGAGCAAGCATCCCGATAAACTCTGGTGCGATCTGGGCGTCTATTGCGGCGCGGCGTTGCTCGCTGAGCTCTGATTTGGGCACCTGGGCCATGTCATATCCCATGTCCGCCAATTTGCTGCGTATGGCAGCGTTCCGGTCCCGATGCGCTTGTTCGTGCCGATCCGTAATGTGCTTGCGAACATATTTGGTAGCATCCCGATATACTCCATGGAGGCTCTTGTGGCCAAAAAAGAGCCCGGTGCCCACGAATGCTATATCGGAATACCAGATTGCCGGAAGTGCATTTTTTGAAGCCTCAACAAACTCAGGGTCGAGTTGCTCGTCATCTGCGGCCGAGGCCAAGATGGTTAGTGCTTCGTACTGCGTGGGTGTGGGCTGGAGTCCGGAATCGAACTGTCCCCCGAACTGTACTTTGAATGCGTGCTTCCTCCACATCATTTCCTGTCCGTTATACTCGTCGAGCGCCAGAAGCACGCCATGATTACCGGCCTCGGCCTGGATGGCGGCCGCGTGGACGGGTGAGAGATCCGCATACACGGCAGCATTGCCAAGCACATCAACTATCATGCTATTCCGCATGACAACAGTATCCCGATATTCATGTTTGATGTGGCTTCCGTCGAGGATGCCGAACCGATGTCTCATAGTATAACATCATACAATATAAAACTACTGTTGTCCAATGATGTCGATATGCAAACTGCCGCTGAGGGCTTATGGTGGGTGATATAGCTTGTTTACTTACGCCAGTCGCCCTCGTTGCGCCGGTTACGACCGTTAAGATGCCAATCATGTGGATTTGCCGAGCCTAGTTGGTCGAATAGCTTCTTGGCGGTTGTAGTATAGAGTTTTTCTTTTGATACGAAAACCCGGTTCTCTTGCCAGCTGCTTTGGAGAGGGCTACCCTTCGATGCTTGCTCTGCCAACTCAAAATCCACATCCAGATTGTCTGCGTCTTTTGCGATTTTGGCCTCCAGCGACTCATGATTTTCATACTCCTGCCAGAGCGCATAGAACTCCGTTTCGAGCGACGTTCCGGCCAGCATATCTTTGATTCCGAGTTCTTCATTGCGGTCCACATACTGTCTGGCTAAGTAATCAACGTCCCCCGTTCTGCTCTCGGCAATATCATGTACGAGTACCAGCTTGGCGAGCTTGCCGGTATCGACGCCATCTTCATTCGAGGCAATCACCATAGCGATCCAGAACATCCTGAAATGATGTTCGGCTAAGTTGGCGAAATCATCGTTGAGAAATCTTTGCCACATCCGACTAATAAAACGGATGTTGCCCATCTCAAATAAAAAATTGACGTCTGATTTTAGGCTATCGGTTTGGCTCATTCACTAATCATATACCTAGAGTAGCAAACAAAAAAGACTTCTCTCGAAGCCTATTAAGGCACGCTCTTCCGCGACCGCAGCAACGCCATCCAGTTCGAGCGACGACGGATCGAGAACGGACTGGCCGACGCCGGAACCGAACTGGCCCTCGGTGCCGAACGCCTCCGCCAACACCTCGACCTCGCCACCAACCCAGCGAAGTACTACGAGACCGTCCCTGACGAAACCCGTCGCCAACTCAACGTTGCCTTCTTCGAGGCCTTCTTCATTGACGACGATCCAATTGCCGTGACTCATGCCGTCCTCACCCCACCATTCGAGGAGATCCAGCAGGCCCACCGGGCCTACCAGGAAGCCACGACTGTGACCCCGACCGAAGCAGCACGACCTGCCTCCAACCAAAAACGCCACGGCGATGCCGTGGCGTCCGAGGCGATCCTCGCCTCCGTCCTGGCCGATGTCTTTCCGGTCAGGGTTTCGAGTAAGCAGGTTGTGGTGGGGGCGGTAGGACTTGAACCTACGACCAATCAGTTATGAGCCGACTGCTCTAACCACTGAGCTACGCCCCCTCAATGAGCTACATAATAAAACGTAACAGATGTGAGTATATCAGATAATCGTCAAAAATTATATAATAGTCCATAATACCGCATATGCTAATGTAAACATAAGCATGAGGGTAGTATAGGGTGGGAATGATGAGGCAGAAGAAGTATGGAGTGAGTGTAGGGGTAATCCTCGGACTGCTGCTGATAGCTGCTGTCCTGCTGGCGCTCTCACGTGATCGCTATACCGATTCTGTCCGTAGTGATCTGCGCGTCTTGGCGACCGCGACCGCCGACGTTGGCAACTCCAGGGTGCGAACAAGTTTCGACCAAGTGCCGATGTCCGACGACCTGCGCCTGAGACAGGTCGAGAGGGGCTATATCATGAAAAGCCGGGGTGCATCTCAGAATGGGTGGTCGGTCTGCGGTTATATATACAGTACTGCATGGCGGCTGCACCCTGATAAACAGATATGTTTTGATGCCACCGGAGAATTGCAGTGAGGTTGAACCGTCAAATAGTCTTGCAGGCAGGATTGATCGTGGGAAGCCTTATCGTGGTGGCTATCGGAGCTCGCCAGGTACTTGAATCCCGAGCTGCCGCGACGCCGCTGCTTGGGCCCGATACTTCAAATCACCAGGCGATTCTGGACAGCGCCAAGGCAAAAACGCAAGGGATGTCCTACCACTTTATGAAGGTTACTCAAGGACGAACCTTTAATGATATTCGATTTCCGCAGCAGCGGCCAAAGAGTGTCGCTGCCGGTTTGATCGTCGGAGGGTATCATTTCCTGGAGGCCGGTAATGGCGCTGCTCAGTGCGACCACTACCTGGATCGGTTACGGGCCAACGGCGGCGTTGACAATATCATGCTCGTCCTCGACGTAGAGCTTCAAAATTCGACGACAGGGCCCAGCTACAAGGATGTGACTGATTTTTTGGCACGCTGTCAGCCTCAGACTCCCGGCAGAACCTGGGTGATCTATACCGGCGGTTGGTATTGGGGCAACGCCAAGCAACGTGGTTACTTGGGCAACCCAAAAGCTCCACCGGGTACCGTGTTGTGGATATCGCTATATGTCGGTGGCTCGGGAACTTTTCAGGCCTTGCTTGAAAAAGTGGCGCCGCAGGGCAGCTCGGATGATCCGTATGCGGCAGCTCCGATCAATGGTTGGCCGGACTATGCTTTCCGCCAATACAGTGAATCCGCTACGCTGGCAAATCTGACGGTCATTGATGCCAATGTTACCTATAAGGGGCTTGATTTCGTCAAGCAGCTGGCCGGAATTCCAACGGCAACCGGCAAACCCGATCTGGTCGTCACGGATGTCAGCTGGGCGCCGGCTACACCAGCCAACGGCAACGAGATCATCTACAGTGCAACTATCAAAAATCAGGGAACCGTTGCCACTCCAACAGGCCGCAACATAGGCGTCAGCTTCCTGGTCGATGGCAAGCAGGTGAGCTGGGCGGCTGACGGCAACACTCCACTTGCGGCTGGCGCTAGCCGCACCCAAATAGCGACCGGCGGTCCAAACGATGATAGCCGGTCGTGGCCGGCCAGAACCGGTTCGTACAGCGTACAGGCTTACGTTGATGATCTTGATCTTATTAGCGAAGCCGATGAAACAAATAACTTCCTGGTGAAGCCGCTGGAGGTCTTGCCGGGTCTTATTCTTGGAGATATCGACGGTGATGGACGGGTTAATGCACTCGATTTGAGCGTTTTGATTACGCATGACGGCGAGAATTATCCGGCAGCAGATTTTAATAAGGACGGTACCGTGGGCGCAGCTGATCTGGCAATTATGCTGAGCAGGTGGACGTGGTAATCGATGATGCGTACACTGCGTAAAAGCAAACGATGGTATATCACGATGGCCGTGACGGCGGCCATCGTGATATGTGGCGTCGGTGCGTTGCTGCGGAGCGGCGCCAGCGGTAATTTCGTAGCTACCGAACCGGAAGATGGTACGACATCCGCACCGGCAGAACGGGCAAGCGATGAGCTAGCTTCGGGCGGCTCAGCGATCGTATTCAAGAATCCGGCCGGATGCAGCGGTAATCCTTCGGCGCCGACAAATTTCAAAGCCAACCCGACTTCGCAGCCCAGTATAGATATGGCCTGGAGTGCTAGTGCGGCCGCACCCAATTGCACGATTGCCGGGTATCGATTTTGGCGTGCCACGGGCGAAACTCCGCCACCACCCACGGGCACGCCGTATGCGGACAACCTCAAATTTCCCGACTACAGCAATACGAATGTGACATTCAACGCCACGTATAGTTATACGCTGGTGGCTTTTGACACTGACGGTCACGTGAGCGAGCCGATTACAGTCACGGCCAAGACGCCGATTGAATCAGATTGGATGTGGCCTGTACGGGTAGAGGATCTGGACAGCGCGACGGCCGGGCTGGCGCAATGCTGGCTGCGATATTATGCTCCCCGGGATGGCTACCATGCGGCGATCGACATTAAGGTCACTAACAAACCGGTATATGCGCCGCACAAGGGGACGGTCGTCGGCAAGTACTCCGACGGCTACAATACGCTCATTATCAATACCGGCAATAATCCTGCGACCGGCAAAACGCTGTATGCTGTTTTTGAGCATATGTCGGCCGTGTCCGTGCAAAATGGCACCACAGTCACCAAGGGACAACGAATCGGCACCTCCGGGGAAGTCGGCGCACCGGGGGCTCCGCACCTCCACTTCGGCATCAGCGACAGTGCCAGCGCTTTTGGAACCTATGCCAATCCTTGGCATACGGCGAATCCTTTGGATTTCCTACCCAACGATTACGCGCCGGCCTTACTGACGAACGGATCGTATTCGTGCAAAACAAGCACCATTCAGTCGCGGAATGATTTTGGGTTTGCAAAGTATCGGACAAATGGCACGTTCAGCATGTACAAATAAGTTGAGTATACTGTAGATATGCGAGATATCATCAATAAGTATGCGCATCATCCGTGGCTCCAGCAGTTGCGTGACATCCGGTCGTTGGGCCTGATTGCTTTCGCGGTGATTGTGTTGCTCGTGAGTTGGAGCGGTGTCAAGACCATCCAATTAAATTACAGGCTTGAGCAGCAGGTGGCTGAGTTGCGTCAGAGTAATGATATCCAAAAACTCGAAAATGACAATCAGCGCCTACGGAACGATTATTATAAAACTCCGCAGTACCTGGAATTAGCGGCTCGTAAGAATTTTGGACTGGCACTGCCTGGCGAGAAAGAACTGCTTGTCCCCAAGGAGGTAGCGCTGTCGTATGTTGCCGGTGTTGAACCTGTCGACAAAGCAACGGCCGCCGAACCCAGTGAAGCGAAGCGCAAACTGCCGTTTTATCAGCAAAATTTGCAGGCTTGGATGAACTTCTTTTTGCACCGCGAGGCGGTTGATACGGCCTCGAACTAAGCCTCGTTCATTGTGTTGTGGGACGGACGCATTGACATGGTTGCCCCTGCTTGGTATAGTTATACAAGCTTTTGGCACTGCCGGCATGTTCGGCGTAAACAGATATCGCGGGGTGGAGCAGCGGCAGCTCGCATGGCTCATAACCATGAGGTCGCAGGTTCGAGTCCTGCCCCCGCAACCAAAAAAGATTTTCCGGATAGAGATTGGTTCCCATACCAATCTCTTTTCTTTTATCACCTCTGTAGATTAGGTTCGAGTATTGTTTGGTTGTTTGCTATCATTGAATCATGACTGACGTAATGCCTGTGACCGATCCTGATGTAGTAAATTCTGGAATGCTCGATGTTGGCGATGGTCATCAGATTTACTGGGAAGATTGGGGTAACCCAGAAGCGTTCCCAATCATGTATTTTCATGGCGGCCCTGGAGGCGGTTTTGGTTTTAGTGCCAAACTGCTTTTCAACCCCAAGAAACATCGTGTAATCTTTTTTGACCAACGCGGCGCCGGTAAGAGCACGCCCTTTGCTGAAACTAGAGATAACACGACACAAAAATTAATTGCTGACGCAGAAAAGATAAGAGAGCTGCTAGGCATAGAGAAAATGTATGTAGCCGGTGGGTCATGGGGCTCCACCATGACACTTACATACACAATCGCGCACCCAGACCGCGTAAAGGCTATGGTAGCGTGGGGCATTTATCTTGCAAGGCAATTCGAAAACGACTTAATTTCTGCCGGCTACGCAAAATATAATTATCCCGAAGCCTGGGAACGATTTATTGCAATGGTTCCGGAAGAGCATCGTACAAACGGCACTTCGATCACGCAGTATTATGCAGACAAGCTCAATTCGAACGACGAGGTTGAAGCTAGACGATACGCAGATGAATGGTCGCTATGGGAAACATCGCTGCTATTCCTTTCCTACGATCAAAGGGAAATGGAAAACGACGTAATTGGAGGCGAGAAAAATGTACCCCTCGCTAAGCTTGAAACGCACTATTTCCTAAGCGGTTGTTTTATACCTGAGAATTACATTATAGATAACGTAGACACCATAAAAGACATACCACTTTATGTGGTACAAGGAAGATTTGATAATTGCACGCCACCGATCAGTGCCTACGAGCTTAGTAAAGCATATGGCGATAATATGACACTGCAAATGGTTAATGCCGGACATAATCGTACTGAACCTGAGTTGAAGGCCACACTGCGAGCTGCCATAAATACGATGTTCGTCTAGGTTCTAGTCTGCTGGGGTAGGGTAACTCATCAGAGACTCGACCCTAATGAGCTGCTTCCATCGGCTCAATTCTGACAGGACTAGGTTCCAATTCGTTTGCACTTGGGCAACCAAATAATGCTATCGTCCTCTTCGGAGGACTTTTTGTTAAAACAGATCAACAGATGTTACGTTTGGCTAGGTTCCAAAGTGGCTTTCGGGTATGTATCTAATGGCAAGCGTGATATGTGACACCAGATGGGACCTTCTGAAGCGGCTATTTGTTCGATGACCTCTTTATAATTCGGCACTTTATACGGACCGTTCCAGTGACCATGAAGTTCCGTTTCTGTCGTTCCTACTCCCACGACCTTAATGGGGAGCTGCCCAAAAGCTTCCTCGGCGGCAGGATAGTTCTCCTCACTAACCAGCACATAGTCAATTGCATCGGGCGGTATATCATCACTAATGACATCTTCGTGGTGAATATTATCATTCCGCGACGAAATTTTGAGTTTTTTCTCGTTAACCACAAAAAGCATTGAATTTCGGGCCCTATTCTCGACTTCTTCTTTTGGCAGGCTTGATGCTCGGTCTATGTCTTCTCCGCCACGCTCCATAACTACGCCAAAGAAGCTGTTGCGGCCATAAAACAGGTCGTCATTGATATCTTCTGGGGCCGCAACGTACCCACGGATAGTATGTGCGTGCTCATCGGGTATTTCTAATAGGTCATCAATAGAGCCATAGTCGCCTGGAGTTGCTGAGGTTTCTTTTAAAACACCCTTATTGATTGCCGACGATAAAGTGAGTAAGCCGTTCTCGGCGAATGAGCTCATCTGCGCAGCTTTGTTTGCTCGATCTTTGATACTGAAATACTGTTCAATTTGGGCTTGTTCTGATGCGCTCGTCTCCAACCCAAGGCCTTTTGCTATTTTTTGGTGCAAGTCACGATCCAAAGAGTTTTTTACCATTCCACCACTTCGTATGCCGAGCTTTTGAAAATGGCTATCTTCTCTCAAACTTTTTCGTAGTCCCAAGCTGTCTTTAGTGGTAGCCATAATTCTGAGTAAGCTGGTCATATCGTCGAGTAGCCGAGCTTTATCTTCTGGAGTAACCCCTTTTTGCTCAGCTATATTCATAATATTTTTGATTTTAGCGATGGCTAATTCTGGAGTCAGTGTTTCTACTGGGGCATCGGGCGCCTCCAGCGCTTCTTCGCCCAGCTCAACGACTTCACCGATAAAATCCTGTTCAGTGGTTGTTTTTCCATCTATGCCCGGCACTGTAGGCCGGGCAATCTCAAGATGACGCTGGTGATGCTTTGGTGTTATCTCACTTGAACGCTCAATATCGCCACGCTCAGCAGCCAAGCGTTCGATATGTGGGCGCAAGGCCGGATGCAAATCTTCTTGCTCCAATAAACTGGCGTAAGTCAGGCCTGACGCGCCGGTTTCGCCGGTAGGTATGACTGGTGCTTGTTGTAGACCTTCAGACATCTTTTTATTTTCTAAGCTTACGGTAATTATATCAAATCTGGGTTCGAGTCCCATACGGCTCAAATAATAAGGTTTTAGGCCCTCAAAGCTCGATTCCGGCGAAGTAATTCACAAGGCCTCGGT
>JBDHUK010000029.1:0-12361 GCA_039809165.1 Saccharimonadales bacterium (SeqCode)
GCTCCGAGTCCTTGTACGCACACAATTTCAGGTTCTATTTCACTCCCCTCCCGGGGTTCTTTTAACCTTTCCCTCACGGTACTAGTACACTATCGATCGTTAGATATATTTAGCCTTAGGAGGTGGACCTCCCATATTCAGTCAGGATTTCACGTGCCCCGACCTACTCAACAAACAAATGATAAAGTTTGCGACACTTGGCATACCCGGCTTTCACGGTCTCTGGCGGAACTTTCCAATTCCTTCTGCTCGCAACGCAATTTTCTTACTTTACGCTAGCGGTGGTAGCACTAGCTTCCAATATTGAATCCTGATAATCGATTACTCGAAGTCAGTGCTCAATACTGGGTATTTGTATGTTACAACCCCTATTAAATATTCGCCTACCAGCTTATTTGCAACTCGCTTGACTGCGCTTGAATAAATCCAAGAGCAAACAAGTTTGTACGCAAAAACTTAATAAGTTTGGGCTCTACCGGTTTCGCTCGCCACTACTTCCGGCATCGTTGTTTACTTTCTTTTCCTCGGGGTACTAAGATGTTTCAGTTCTCCCGGTTACCGCTCTCCAACCCTATATATTCAGGCCGGCGCCATATGACATTACTCATATGAGGTTTCCCCATTCGGAAATCTTCGGTTCAAAGCTTTGTTAGCAGCTCCCCGAAGCTTATCGCAGCTCCATACGTCCTTCATCGGTATCTAACGTCAAGGCATCCTTTGTGTGCGCTTGAGTAACTTTTTACGATTGACGACTCACCAGTTTTCCGACCGAAGTCGGGCTCGATAGGTGGGTCGTCTTGTGCAATTGACTGGTTATTGGTATCCATCAAAGATTTCTACCTAATAGCCGTTTGTCTTGTCAATCTCATCAAATTGCTCTGATGAAATCTAATTGCTTATCTTATCTATTGCCAAATTGTTAAACTGCAAAACTCATGGACATGCGCCGTGAAACGGTACCTGTCGCTTGTTTGAGTTTACATTGGAAGCCGTCTTATGTCCCGAAAATTCGAGCAATGCCTCTACCTAAACTCAAACGAACTGATGTATTGTATCAATAATAACAGATATGGTCAAGAATAATGTGCAGCGATATTTGCTACATTTTATTCCCTGTTCTGATTCTCAGCGGGACGGATCAACGCCCATAAGTAACTTGCTCTATCATAGCAACTCTAACGGAGACAATCAAGCACTTAATGATGTCAAACTTGCTACGATTTTATTACCGTCGAACTTACCGGGTCAGCCGAACAACAGGATCACGACCACCCCAACAATAGCCAATGCCGAGCCTTTGAATCGCCGCAAAATATGCTTCTCATGCAAAAACAGTCCTGCAAGCAATACCGTCATCAATACGTCAAGCCGCTTAACGGCCATCACATAGTTCGGGTCAGCCAGATTCATCGCCTGAAACTGAAAAAATACCCCCATTGTTGAAAACAGCGAAATAGCCGCAATATGCCAGCCCCATTTCCTGATCACATTTTCACCATGCTTCAGGCGGTGCTTTTGCGGCCGCAGCAGCAAATACACCGACAGCAACCCGAATTCTACCACCTGCATAAACAGCAACAGAAACGACGCTGATGCGCTACGCAGTGCAACGGACATCAGTACCACCACGATCGACACTAGCACCACCCAGTACATCATCGACCGGGACCCCTTATTTTTCATCAGCTGGCCCATGGGATGAGCCAGCTTGTGTCTGCCGCTTACGCTGGAGTAATATACACCGGCAGCGACCAGGAATATACCGAGCAACCCATACCACCCCGGGAGCACGCCAAGAATCAGAAACGAGGTGACTACGAGCACGATAGGCAGCATATTGGTCAGCGGACTCACTGCCGACGCATCACCATATTTGTACGCCTTGAACAGCATACAACTCGCGAAGCAGCTGATACTACTACCCACAACGGCCGGCACCACGAAATCATAGCTCGTAAAAAACGGCTCGTGATTAATCAGCACAAGCCCCACGCCAAGCGGCATACCAAACAGTAGACTCCACCACGCCAGCTCAGCTGGCTGCGCCAGAGAACCATGCGTCCGGCGAGCCACATTACCCAGCGAATTTAGAAATGCCGACAAAAGCGCAAAATAGAACCACATCTTGCCATCAGTGTATCAAAGCTTATGGTTATCGGACAGCCTCATACTGAGGGCTCGCTCCGGATTTCCCGTATCGCCGGGGAACAGAAGACCCTTTTAATAGATAAAATAATAGAAAAACCGCCCTTTTGGACGGCAATTCTGAAGAATCCTAATCTGGTGGGCGACGAGGGACTCGAACCTCCGACCTCGTCATTATCAGTGACGCGCTCTAACCAGCTGAGCTAGTCGCCCTTAACCTTGGGATTGTACTGTTTTGCTGGTTGGAGCGCGTACGCGCAATTTTGTTGCGCTGCGCTTGGCCAGCTGAGCCAATAGACCTTGGTGGAGACACAGGGACTCGAACCCTGGACCCCCTGCTTGCAAAGCAGGTGCTCTAGCCAACTGAGCTATGTCCCCTTACTACCCAGGCTATGCCCTTATAGTAAAACTACCAACGTATTCTACCGGATATCCGGAGAAAACTCAATCCTTTCGCAATTATTATGATATCATTCTTACTATGAAACGCTGTGCGAGGGGGGCGACAAATAAAATGGGCCACAAACAGTCTCATGATATGAGATACAGGAGACTCTCTAGCCTCCACACCAAGCCAGCCGCGACCGTTTTTGCCGTGATCTTTGCTGCAGTTTTTGCGCTGATCGGCGGCGGACTGCTGCTCTCTTCGCGTGCCGCGACACCGTTCGCCTCACTGGAGCCGGAACTTGCCAGCCTCAGTGGCTGCGCTTCGAGTCTGAACGACAGTACAGCATCAGGAGGCAAGGCAGTTAGATTTAGCCAGTGCAGTCCCAGCACCGACCCGGACCCGGCCGTCTGGAAGCTCGACCTCAACGAGCAGTTTTCAGGCTCCTCTATTAATAACGCCGTCTGGAACGTAACGAACTGGAACGATCCTGCGTCCAACAACGGCGCTGTCTGGCGAGCAGATCAGGTCGCCGTCACGGGGGGCAATCTGGAAATCCGTTCCAACAATACGCCGTTCGGTACGTACAACTGGCGATCCGGCAATATACAAAGCTACAGCCCTACCAAATATCTGACCCCGGGCAACTACTTCCGCGCCGAAGTCCGGGCCAAGAGTCCACTCCCACGCGGATTCTGGCCGGCGCCGCTATGGCTGCGGCCAGTACGCGACGGAGCAGTCGTCACCGGCGAAATAGACGTATACGAAGGTTGGGCGGTACAACGACCGAATTATGTGGTTAGAAGCACTCTGCATGGCAATTACACGGATAGCCCCCACAAACAAATGGCTCGTCAAATACCATTTTCATCATTAACCGATCCGGACCCACAAGGCTGGCACACATATGTCGTAGAAAAGACTCCAGGCAAGACCGAGACATGGGTTGATGGCAAAAAAATCGGCAGCTGGACAGCCACAGATTCAAACAGCGTCTGGCCTGCCGGTTTTTATAATACGGTATACGAAGTAAATGGCACTCGCTGGGCGCTCCGGGCGACGATGCAGATCGGTAATCCTGGCGCAGGTGAAAACCCCGACGCCAACAACGACTGGTCGCCCGGAGCAACAACAATGCTCATCGACTATATAAAAGTATGGGACTACACTGCTAACTAGGTTGCATTAGGCCTTGGACTACGTACTATTTGTACATGCATCCTCGGTACAGTAAATGATCATCTACATCCACTAAAAAAGACCTCTTAAGAGGTCTTTTTTAGTGGATTAAAAACTGAATAGTGCATTCAACGTCGTTGTCATTATAGGTTCAGGTACTATTGTCGGTCCGATGCTGTCCGAAAACAGCATCGGTACAGTAAATGATCAGTACTGATACATCATCTACCCCGATCGACCTAGCTCTCCAGCACCTTTGTGGACTGTTTTTACAACAGTAATACTGTTAGTAAAAAATGCTCACAAAGGTGCTGGAGGCTAGTTTTCTCCCTAGAAAGGAGGTAATCCATCCGCACCTTCCGGTACGGATACCTTGTTACGACTTAACCCCAATCATCTCCCCTACCTTAGGGCTGCTCGAAGGCAACACGTCAGGTATTGGCGACTTTCATGGTTTGACGGGCGGTGTGTACAAGACCCGGGAACGTATTCACGGTAGTGTGCTGACCTACCGTTACTAGCGATTCCAGCTTCATGCAGGCGAGTTTCAGCCTGCAATCCGAACTGAGACCGGCTTTGATGGGATTTGCTCCGTCTCGCGACTTGGCTGCCCTTTGTACCGGCCATTGTAGCGTGTTTGTAGCCCCAGGCGTAAGGGTAATACTGACCTGACATCATCCCCCCCTTCCTCCCTGTTGCCAGGGCAGTCTGAGTAGAAAAATTCAACTACTCACAAGGGTTGCGCTCGTTGATGGACTTAACCAAACATCTCACGACACGAGCTGACGACGGCCATGCAACACCTGTCACCGAGTTCAAAATGCACTCTCTCCTTTCGGAAAGATTCTCGGGATGTCAAGCCTGGGTAAGGTTCTTCGCTTACCATCGAATTAAACAACACGCTCCACCGCTTGTGCGGGTCCCCGTCAATTCCTTTATGTTTTAGTCTTGCGACCGTACTCCACAGGCGGGATGCTTAACGCGTTAGCTTCGCTACTACAGGGGTCGATACCTATAACAGCTAGCATCCATAGTTTACGGCGTGGACTACCGGGGTATCTAATCCCGTTTGCTCCCCACGCTTTCGTGCCTTAGTGTCAGGAATGAGCCAGTTATCTGCCTACGCCATCGGTGTTCCTCCCAATATCTACGGATTTCACTCCTACACTGGGAATTCCAATAACCTCTCTCATCCTCTAGCTAAAGCAGTTTAGGTAATGTGTATATGGTTGAGCCACACGCTTTCACTACCTACTTACTTCGCCACCTACGCAACTCTTTACGCCCAGTAATTCCGGATAACGCTTGGATCCTCCGTATGACCGCGGCTGCTGGCACGGAGTTAGCCGATCCTTATTCATATGCTACCGTCATATTCGTCACATATAAAAGCAGTTTACAACCCGAAGGCATTCATCCTGCACGCGGCGTTGCTCCATCAGGGTTGCCCCCATTGTGGAAAATTCCCTACTGCTGCCTCCCGTAGGAGTCTGGGCCGTGTCTCAGTCCCAGTCTGGCTGATCATCCTCTCAGACCAGCTAAAGATCGTCGCCATGGTGAGCCATTACCTCACCATCTAGCTAATCTTACGCAGGCCATTCCCAAACCGCCGTAGCTTTAATCCGAAGATCACATGCGGTATTAGACACCATTTCTGGTGCTTATCCCTCAGTTTGGGGTATGTTCCTACGCGTTACTCAGCCGTCCGCCGCTCGTGTATCCAACACCTTCGTCACCACAAATTCACAATGTTGTTGTGGGTGATAAAGAAGGTGCTGGACCTTACCGCTCGACTTGCATGTATTAGGCACGCCGCCAGCGTTCATCCTGAGCCAGGATCAAACTCTCCAAAAAAGAATCAAATGATTCAAAAGAATTTGCCTAAACTTCAGTCGAAACTGACTTAGAAATACTAGAAAAACTAGAAATCTGTTTAAAACAATTCATCTGCATCTCGAAAGATACAAAAAATGAACTGACGTTGATAGTCTACTCATAAAAAGGACAGCAGCAAGCTGACAATCACTTCAAATGAGCAAGACTACTGATATATGCCGAAGCATACATCAGATTGCACTATTCAATTTTTAAAGACCATTAGAACTAGTTCGGACGCTCACTTGCGTCTGGTAAAAGACACTTGAATAAGGCCTCGCTCGTTCTTCCCCATATACTACTCTGTTTGCCGTCCGTATGTCAAGAGTATTTTGGCAACAATACATGTAAAGTTTACATCAATTCACTCAGGAAGTCGGGCCGCCAATTACCGGGGATAATAACCGCTCTGCTGCATGTGTGCCTGTTGCTGTAGCGCAGCCCTCCGCGCCGCCATCTCCTGATCCCTCTGCCGCTTTTGCAGAAATGCCATATCAACACCGTTAGGACCCATTTCCACTGCGTCTTGTATTAAGAGGTGTTTTTTCTCAGCAATCTCCGCAAGCCGTTCATCGCTCAAATCATAGCTTTCAGCAAGTTGTCGCATTATTTTACGCCCATTCTTCTCAAGCCTTGATGGCCGCAGACCGATCACCACCCCCAAGCCAAGCAGGCCGGCCAAACCCGTATCAGCCGACAATGCTGCCGTCCGGGAAAAGCTCAATGAATTATACCGGGACACCGCTTCCTGACCAATCGCCACGCGCACCACATGCACTGGCAAGGAATCCGATACCGGCGATGGCTCCTGAGTTGGAATCGTCGGGATCTGCAAGCTATCACCGATCACCGGCAAATTCCTGGTCGCGTCGTTCACTCTTTGGATTTTGTCATTTACAGTTTGCGCCAACGGATTTATTTCGACCGCCGCCATATGTCCAATTTCGGCCGGGATGCTTTTGGCCGCTTCATACCCAGCATGACCGCTAACACCGAAAGCGGTCGCACTTAATAAAACTACTACCGTTCGTGTGGCACGCCGCACATTCCAGGCATGTGGATCGAATAATTCCATAGTGACTGAAATTATACACTCATTTGCAATATTTGCACATCAAATTAGACAGGGTACAACTCGCCACTTGCAGGGTTGCCACTTGAGTCAAAGTCGGTCATCTGCAACCGCACCCCAGGCCACATATTATACTGCGGCATCGCACGTGCCTCGGGATTATCTACAGGATAATCGAGTAAGTGTTCATCTTCAAGTGTAAAACGAGCAAACTGACGGGCAGCTCGTGGATTACCAGTCCGAACATCCCGTGCAATCGCTTCAAATATCGGCTCTACAGTATGTGCTGCCCCTACCATTACTACCCTGAGCATATTGCCCGGCCGATTGGCTACATCACGGTGCGTCCCTTCTAGCTCGGTTCCTCGGGTCAGCGCTAGATATGAAACAGCATGCGCCGGCTCACTCGGTAATCGAGGATTCAAATCGTTCAGATAAATCCGAGACCGCACTTTGGAATATGTCACCAGCTTAGACCTGGTTCGTTTGCGCCAGATCCTAAGCCCCCTGGGTGCAATGTTCTCAACTCTCACTTCCTTCTCGAGCGCCCCATGAAGCAACTGCTCCCTTACGCCTGGACTTCCGTCAGTTCGGTCAAATGGCGCCATCGATGAAGCATACGCGTTACCCGACGCTGCTGCCATAATCATATCAACATCAACGTTCCTGATACCGCGTGTATAGACCTCGCTAAATCCGGATTGCCTGCTTACGGCCGTTCGGTCACTATTATAATACATAGAAGCCCAGTTTAACGATGCAAGGACCTCAATATCGTCACGCGCATGCGAAGCCTCAATCAGACGTTGAGTTTCATTACCGATATTCATACCAACATTATAACATAATTGCTTATGCTGTGCAATAATTACAGAGGGAGCCTGATTTTATTCAGCCGGAGACTCGATAACGACGCCTTCCTCGCCCCCAGCGCCAGCCTCTTCGATATCCTCTACCTTATCAACGAGTGCCAGCGAGACAACCTCATCACCATCGTTTAGACGCATGATACGGACACCCTGTGTCGCGCGGCCCAGTGCCGGGATATCCTTGAGACCCAGGCGAATCGTCTGACCCTGTGCCGAGATGATGATTACCTCCTGACCATCAGTATCACTAAGCGTCTTCACGCCCACCAGGTTACCAGTCTTGGTGTTGACGATAGCCGAACGAATGCCGACGCCACCTCGGGCGTGTGGCGTAAACTGCGCCACCTTAGTCCGCTTGCCATACCCATATTTACTAATTACAAAAACGCTGGAATTTGCCTCAACAATATCCATGCCAATCACATAGTCATCCTTGCGCAGGCGAATACCACGTACACCGCGGCTTACACGGCCCATCGGACGGGCATCTTTTTCGTGGAAGCGTATTGCCTGACCCTCTGATGTACTAATCACAACCTCGTCATTGCCAGAGGTAGTACGAATCCATTTCAGCTCGTCGCCCTCGTCAAGGTTGATCGCAATCAGGCCGGAGCTGCGCACATTTTTGTACTGCTCAAACGGCGTCTTTTTGACGACCCCCCGGACGGTACACATAATCAGGTTAGCGCTATCTTCACCCTTACTGACATTAATTACCGAACTGACGGTTTCTTCGGGCTGTAATTGAAGCAGATTCACGAGCGCGATACCCTTGGCACTCAGACTCGCAGCCGGCACTTCATAGGTCTTAAGGCGGAACACTCGGCCCTTGTTTGTAAAGAACAATAGGAAGTCGTGCGTGCTGGCATTTACCACGTGTTCGATGACATCTTCTTCGCGTGTGGCCATGCCGCGGCGGCCCTTGCCGCCCCGTCCCTGCTTCTTGTATTCAGCAATTTGACTCCGTTTAATGTAATTTGATGATGTAAGTGTTACAACAACTTGCTCTTCGGCAATCAGATCTTCATCGCTCATGCGATCGAGCTCATTCTTGATCACCTTGGTACGGCGGTCATCGCCATAGCGCTCTTTGAGCCCAAGCATTTCCGCTTTGATAATATCCAAGATTTTCTGTTCATCGGCCAGAATCGCTTCCAGCTCGCCGATCAGCTTCATCAGTTCAGCTAGCTCATTTTCGATTTTGTCGCGTTCAAGACCAGTCAGTGTTCGCAGTTGCATCGCCAGGATAGCCCGAGCCTGAATTTCACTCAGCTTAAACTTCTTAATCAGGTTGGCTGCTGCAATATCAGTCGTTTGGGAAGCGCGAATCGTCGCAATCACCTCGTCGATATTATCAAGGGCGATCTTGAGGCCTTCGAGGATATGCGCACGCTCGCGAGCCTTACGGAGTTCGTACTCGGTACGGCGGCGTACCACGATCCGGCGATGTTTGATGTGTTCCTGGATGATATCTTGCAGGCCCAGCACGCGTGGCTGGATTCCATCAACCAGTGCCATCATATTGAAATGGAAAGTCGTTTGGAGTGGTGTTAGCTTATACAGTTGGTTGAGTAATTTTTTGGGAAACGCATCCTTCTTAAGATCGACTACGATGCGCACATTGCCGCGCGAAGACTCATCACGAATATCCGCGATACCGTTCACCTTCTTTTCATGCACCAAATCAGCGATCTTAACTACCAGTGATTCTTTGTTGAGCGCATACGGAATTTCAGTAATCACAATCTGATGACGGCCTTTTTTGCCTTCAATAACCTCGGCTACGCCGCGATTGACCACGCCGCCGCGACCGGTCGCATAAGCCGTCCGGATGCTATCCGTGCCATAAATGATACCGCCGGTCGGGAAATCCGGCCCCTTGACATATTCGAGCAGGTCATCGAGCGTTGCATCCGGGTTGTCGATCTGGTGCACGGTGGCATCAACCAGTTCACCAAGATTGTGTGGCGGAATATTGGTAGCCATACCGACGGCGATGCCCAGTTGGCCATTGAGCAGCAGGTTCGGAATCTTGGCTGGCAGCACGCTTGGCTCCTGCTTGGTGCCGTCGTAGTTGTCACGAAAATCAACCGTATCTTTGTCGATGTCAGCCAGCAGCTCGTCCGCCAGCCGCTCCATCTTGGCCTCTGTATAGCGGTACGCGGCTGGCGGATCGCCGTCCATGCTGCCGAAGTTACCCTGGCCATTGACCAGCGTGTAGCGCATCGCCCAGGGCTGAGCCATGCGCACCATCGAGTCATAAATCGACGCATCACCGTGTGGGTGATATTTACCCATTACATCACCGACGACGGTCGCCGACTTGCGGTGACGGGCAGTACTGCGAAGACCCGACTCGTGCATGGTGTACATAATGCGGCGATGCACTGGCTTCATACCATCTCTGACGTCAGGCAAAGCACGGTCGATAATAACCGACATAGAATAGCGCAAATAACTATCTTCCATGACGTCTTCTACGGTGCGGCCTTCGACCTGGCGCGAATGGTCGACGTCAGTAATCACCTCTACCGCACTGGCGGCTGGCTGGCGTGCTACGTCCGGCTCGTTGATCTGGTCGTCCGGATTTGGAGTTACCGGCAATTGCGAATCTGTTGTATCATTTACATCGTCTGCCATCACTTAACTCCTTAGATATCTAGGTCCTTAACGAATTTTGCCCGTGCGGTGATGAAATTTTTTCTGAGTTCCACCTCGGTACCCATCAGCTTGTTGAAGATCGCATCAGCCTTTTCGCCGTCTTCGACCTTCACCTGTACCAGGACGCGCTTTTCAGGGTTCATCGTCGTTTCATAGAGTTGCTCGGCATCCATCTCGCCCAGGCCCTTATAACGCTTCTGCTCAATGAATCCAGCCTGCTTATAACGCTCGGTCTCTTTGCCATCATCGGAAGTCACAACCTTCAGGCCTTCCTTTTTGCGGCGCTCGATCTCGGCGTCCAGCACGACATCGAGCTCGTCTTCGTCATAGATAAACTCGCTCGTCTTGCGGCCAGGTCGTACCAATTCAAACAGCGGTGGCTTGGCCAAGTATACATGGCCGCCGTCGATAACCGGCTTCATGTACCGGAAGAAGAAGGTCAGCAGCAACGTGCTGATATGCGAACCATCAACATCGGCATCGGTCATAATAATGATACGGTGATAGCGCAGGCCATTAAGATCGAACGAATCCTCGATACCCACACCGAGCGCCTTGGTAATACTCAAGATCTCATTGTTGGCTAACATCTTGTCGAGACGGGCACGCTCGACGTTAAGTACCTTGCCGCGGAGCGGTAAGATAGCCTGGGTCTTGCTGTCACGGCCCGTTTTGGCGGAGCCGCCGGCCGAGTCACCCTCTACCAGGTACAATTCAGATGCTTTAGGATCTTTGGACGAACAGTCGCTGAGCTTGCCTGGCAAGCTGGCGCCATCAAGCACACCCTTGCGCAGGATGTTTTCACGGGCGCTGCGAGCCGCCTTGCGGGCCCGGGCACTCAGGATAGCCTTGCCCACGATCTTGCGTGCAATCGCCGGGTGCTCTTCCATGTAGTAGCTGAGGTACTCGGCCAAGACATTCTCTACAACGCCACGGACTTCGGGGTTACCCAGCTTGTTCTTGGTCTGACCCTCAAACTGCGGATCGGGCAATTTGACCAAAATAACGGACGTCAGGCCTTCGCGGACATCCTCACCTGACAAACTCTCCTCTTTTTCCTTCAAAAGGCTCTGTTTGCGTGCGTAGTCGTTGATAACGCGTGTCAGCGCGCTGCGGAAGCCCGTCAGGTGCGTACCACCATCAGGATTGAAGACGTTGTTGGCAAATTGCTTGACCGTCTCGGTGTAAGCGTCGGTGTACTGCAATGCGATTTCTACCTGAACATCGTTAACCGTCTTGTCGACGTAGAATACATCATCATCCACCACCTCTTTGCCGATATTAAGATGTTTTACATAACTCTGAATACCACCCTCGAAATAAAATCCATACGTAATGCCAGTCGATTCGTCTTCAAGTGATGTTTTGATACCTTTTGTGAGATAGGCGGCGTGACGTAAGCGGTCGAGGATAGTTTCATAATTCCAGGGGTTCTTTTCCATGACGGTAAAGTCGGGCCAGAAGGTGATCTCAGTCCCTTGTTTATCGGTCTTGCCGGTGACCTTCAGATCACCCTGTGGTGCACCCTTGGCATAGTCCTGCTCATGGACTTTGCCCTGACGGTACACCTTGACATGCAACCGCTCGCTGAGAGCGTTCACAACGCTGGACCCCACACCGTGCAGACCGCCGGACACCTTGTAGCCGCCCTCGCCGAATTTACCACCGGCATGCAGCACGGTCAGCACCGTTTCGACAGTGCTCTTGCCTGTCTTCGGGTGCACATCAGTAGGAATACCACGGCCATTGTCAAACACCCGTACGCCGCCGTCGGCCAGTAGCGTGACGGTGACCGTATCGGCGTGCCCGGCCAGCGCCTCGTCGATGCCATTGTCAACGATTTCCCAAATCAGGTGGTGCAGGCCTTCTGCGCCCGTGCCACCGATGTACATACCCGGCCGTTTGCGGACCGGCTCCAGCCCCTCAAGAACCTGGATTTGCTCTGCCCCATAGTTTTTCTGATCTTTTGCCACGAGAATAGTACCCTCTGTATTAGTCAGTAATGCGCTGTCTCTTCTACTGTTTTATTATAGCGTAATAGCCGTTTTTTAACAACTCTCGCCCCCGTTAGTGCCCGGGAGCCAGAGCTCCTGATCTCTTCCGGACTCCAAGCCCACCGGGCGACGCGTATGAGGTCAACCGTCGGCCGCCTGCTTGCTGATAAGCGTGCCATTT
>JBDHUK010000030.1:0-12100 GCA_039809165.1 Saccharimonadales bacterium (SeqCode)
GGGCATGCAGCATATGCAGCAGCTTATCAACGTCGGCCATGTGCAGGCCGGTGGTCGGCTCATCAAGAATATACAGGGTGCGGCCGGTCGGGCGGCGGCTCAGTTCCGTGGAGAGTTTGATACGCTGAGCCTCGCCGCCCGACAGCGTGGTGGCCGATTGCCCCAGACCGATATACCCCAGGCCGACATCCACCAGTGTTTGCAGTTTGCGTGAGATTGACGGAATGTTTTCAAAGAATTCGAGCGCCTGCTCGCAGGTCATTTCAAGAATGTCGGCAATAGTCTTGCCCTTGAAATGGATTTCGAGTGCTTCGCGGTTATAACGCTTGCCATGACAGACCTCGCAGGGCACATAGACGTCAGGCAGGAAATGCATCTCGATCTTGATAATACCGTCACCGGCACAGTTCTCACAGCGGCCGCCCTTGACATTGAAGCTAAATCGGCCGGCCTGGTAGCCGCGCAGCTTGGACTCGGGCGTACTGGCAAATAATTCACGGATCGGCGTAAACAAGCCAGTATAGGTGGCCGGATTACTGCGCGGCGTCCGGCCGATCGGAGACTGATCGATGATGATCGCTTTGTCGAGTTGCTTGATACCCTCGATATCGTCATGGCGACCGGGCACGGTGTTGGCTCGGTGTAGCCGCGCCAACAATTCTTTGGCCAGAATATCGTTGATCAGACTGGACTTGCCCGATCCGGACACACCGGAAACGACCACCATTTTACCGAGTGGAATAGTAACATCAACACTCTGAAGGTTATTTTCACGAGCACCGCGAATGACCAGTTCCTGGCCACTGCCTTTACGACGCCTGGCAGGCACGGCAATAGTTTTGGCGCCCGACAAATACTGGCCGGTAATACTCGCCGGAATTTTGGCAACCTCATCAGGCGTACCGGCCGCTACCACCTTGCCACCATGCACGCCGGCACCCGGCCCGATATCGAGTAGATAGTCCGCGACACGGATGGTGTCCTCATCGTGCTCCACGACAATCACGGTATTGCCCAGATCGCGCAGATGCTTGAGCGTGTTGATAAGACGATCATTATCGCGTTGATGCAGCCCGATGGATGGTTCGTCAAGCACGTATAACACCCCCTGTAGCCCCGAACCGATCTGTGTCGCCAGCCGAATGCGCTGCGCCTCGCCGCCACTCAGCGTGGTAGCCGAACGCAACAGCGTTAGATAATTGAGTCCAACATCTTTGAGAAACTTGAGCCGGGCGTGAATCTCTTTGAGAATCTGCTGGGCAATATGACGTTCGGTGTCGCTGAGACTTATTTCATCAAACCAACCAAGAGCATCGTCAATTGACAACACGCAAACATCCATAATCGACTTGCCATGCACCGTTACAGCCAGCACCTCGGGACGAAGACGCATGCCCTTGCAGCGATAGCACGGCCGCTCCTGCATGAAACGCTCAATATCGCGGCGGATAAAATCACTGTCAGTCTCCTTGTGACGGCGCTCCAGATTGGGAATAACGCCCTCGTATGTCGTATTGAATGCCCGGCCACCACCTAGACTCACGCGGTACGTTTCTTTGCCTGTGCCGTACATGATACGGTTGAGGTTCTCGGCAGAAATCTGGCCGGTTGGCTCATGCAGGCTAAACCCGTACTGATCGGCGACGGCCTGCAGCTTCTTGATATACCAATTATCAACGTTGATGCGATTATAGGGCCGGATGGCACCCTCGGCGATCGTCAACTTACCGTTCGGCAACACCAGCTCCGGATCGACTTCCATGCGGCTGCCGAGGCCGGTACACACCGGGCAGGCCCCATGGGGTGAGTTAAAGCTGAACGTCCGCGGCTCCAATTCCGGAATCACCACTTCAGGATGATCTGGGCAGGCGTACTGCAAGCTATAATCAAACACTTCATCGGTGTCAGCATTGATAACACGTAGTTTGCCCTCGGCCACCTCGAGTGCTTGTTCGACCGACTGAGCTAGTCGCATGCGGCTGTCATCGTTGTTAACGATGCGGTCCACGACGATTTCAATGGTATGCTTGTAGGCTTTGTCGAGTTCTGGAAATTCATCGAGTACATACACGACGCCGTCCACGCATGCGCGTGCGAAGCCGGCACGCGTATATTGCTCGGGAATGTGCTCAAACGCGCCCTTTTTGTCGATAACTATTGGTGCCAGAATCATCAGTCGCGCACTCTCCGGCAATGCCGCCACTTGGTCGACGATCACATTGGTCGTCTGTCGCGTCACCGCCTTGCCACACACCGGACAATGCGGCACCCCGACACGCGCGAATAGCAACCGCAAATAATCATAAATTTCGGTAACAGTAGCTACCGTGGAGCGCGGATTGCGACTCGTCGACTTCTGATCGATCGATATCGCCGGACTTAACCCGTCAATCTGATCGACATCAGGTTTTTCCATCAGGCCCAAAAACTGCCGCGCATAAGAACTGAGCGATTCTACATACCGCCGCTGACCCTCGGCATAAATCGTATCAAACGCCAAACTGGACTTGCCCGATCCGGACAGCCCCGTAATCACGATTAGCTTCTCTCTCGGAATCGTTACATCAATATCCTTGAGATTGTGCTCTCGCGCCCCTCGTACAACAATATTGTCGCTCATAAGCCCAAGTAGTATACCTGAAAATCCTACTTTTTTCCACCTCATTCGCCCTCCATGTAAGCCATCCTCTCCCACTCCCCATCCCTCACCCCATTCCCCCTTTGAGCCACTATCCTCTCACATGTAACAGATGGAAGAATGTGAGTAATTCATCACATGGGTGAAAACATAGGTAGGATTGAGTATTAAAGACAGGGAACATACGTATCTTTAGGACTATCTTTACGTATGTCCTATTCCTCAAACACTCGGAGAGTTGGATTGGGCCGATTAAACCCGGATGTCTTGTACTCATTCAACCATAAGCCGCACAGCAGTGACGAGAAGCTCACAAAATAGACAGAGGTGATGAGCGGACGATGATGGCGCAAAGTGGGAGGGGGAGAGGCAGAGAGGGCGTTGCAGGAGAGGCGCGCGAAAAGAGATGTCTCAGCGGCTAGTCGTCACGGCGACGGCGTCAGTGTCGGCAGTATCAGCAAAGCTTAAGCCGTAGTGTTGTACAATAAACTCATGCATCAAGAATTACAAGCCCCCATGCAGCACCGCTCCAAGGGGAAGCCGGTTAAGCGTATTTTTACCGATATTGGAGGCTACGGGCTGATTCTGCTGGGATGCGCGACCGGCTGGTTGCCTGGCCCTGGCGGTATTCCGCTGATCCTCGGTGGGCTGGCGCTACTCTCGCTGCACAATGAATGGGCGCGGCGGCTCAGAGACTGGCTTATTAAAAATGGCGCGGATTTTATCGTCTACCTTTTTCCAAAGAATCCAAAAATCCAGATGTTGTACGATATCTTTGCCGGGGTGATACTGGCGGTCGTGGCGTGGCTGGTCTGGAATCGCGCTGCTTGGTGGCAGATCGGATTGGCATCAGGGTTATTTATTTTTGTCCTGATGATAGTAGGCATGAACCGCGACCGTATGAAACGCGTCAAGTCCCGATATCGTCGGAATCGTCGTACGCCGGCACAATAGATTCGCCGTAAAGCTGTAGTTCTTCAAGCAAATAGCGTTGGCTATCGCTTAGATCAGATCGTTCGGCAAGTTCGCCCAATCGCTTGAAATAACGACCAAGCCGGCTATCATCGTTGCCGTCCATGAGACGATGATAGCAAAGTGCGTCCCACTCACGGCGTTCATCATCCGTCAGAGAAGCAGGGTAATTTCGGGCCTTGTACCGGGGCAGCAGATGGCGGAGGCGCATGTCGCGCAAATCGTCCTTATAATCGTCGATCTGCTCTGGCTTGGCGGCACGAATCGCTCGCAATATCGTCTTGTCGTTATTCCCGATCAGAGCCTCATACAACTGGCCATCGCAATCAGCAGGCATCTCCGCAAACCGCGCGGATTGCGACTCATTCATCTTGGAGAGCGCTTGCAGCAGCTTTTCGACAAACCCAGCCTGATTTGCTTGTAAAATCCGCAGATGCTTAGTTGTCGTTTGCTCATTCAGCTGCAAGCGCTGCTGAATGTCCGAATCCTTCGGAAAGCCCGGCGTCACCGCCGGGCAGCGGTTCAGCTTTACCGTTTTAACTGGTAATTTCAAATCATCCGGTTTGCGGTCACGTTTCCACGTCCAAGCCCCTACCAGCTCATCGACTGACATCCCGAGAAACGGCGTCGGATCATGCCGCAGGTCATACACCAGTAAGCAGTCTCTGTTCGATTCACCGGGCTGCTGTGCCAAAAATACGGCCGCCGTTGTGTGATGGGTTTCCTTTGGGTATTTCCCCGAGCTGTACGTAAAAACTTCTCCAGATTCGATGATTGGCCGGACCGCCTTTTTGCTACGAAGATCCAACAGATACGAGAACAGCTTGGGCTGTTTGTCGCGAATCAGCCGCGCTACCGCAATCGTGGCATGTACGTCACTAAGCGCATCGTGAGCCTGATCGTGGTCAAGCCCGTTTAGCTTTGTGAGCAGTTCCAGCCGGTTAGTGGGCGCGCCCTCAGCCGTAAATGGCCATTCGATGCCTTCTGGCCGGAGCGCTCGTGTCATACGCACCACATCCAGGAGATCCCAACGTGAACAACCATCCTGCCACTGCCATTCATAAGCATCATAAAAGTTCCGGTACAGCAAAAAACGCATAAACTCATCATCGAAACGCACTGTATTAAAGCCGAGAAAAATCGTATCAGGCTGCACGACCGTCCTATAGAATTCCTCCAGGAACTCTTTTTCGGTCAAGCCGTCAGCCAGCGTTGATTGAGGCGTAATGCCAGTGAGCAGTACCGCATCCGGATCGGGTACCACATCCGGCGTGAGCCGGACAAGGAGGTTGACAGGATCGCCAACCGGATGCAAATCCATATCAGTTCGCTGGCCAGCGAACTGCATAATCCGCGCTTCGCGCGGATTCGTCCCAGACGTTTCGAGATCATAAAAGAAAAAACTGGCAGACATATCTGTCTATCAGTGTACCACCTTACGACGAAACGGGTTCGTGAGCCGCAAGATCATTAACAACTTGCCGTATACCATCCGCCCACTGCAAGAGGCTCCATTTCTTCTCATCCGGGTAGGGTTTTTGGGCTTCTGGTGGAATCCAACTATTACCGAACGGAGTTTCCAGTCTTATTGACGCACCTGTCATGTATGCGGTTCTCAGTTTATTTATTATCAAACACCGGACCATAACCTGGTAACCATTTGCGTCAGGCTCAGCCACTTCATGGCCAATCATAATGTTGGATTCGATACCGCTTATATGGCTTTCGCGGCCTAATCCATCCACGCCGACTCGAACCGACGAGACGCTCTCGTGATTAACAAAATGAATCGTCCGTTGAGATAGATAGTCATTTGCGTCCCCATCGAACCAATCGGCTCTTCGGTCGTTCAGCCCCCACCCACCTCGCCTGCCTTGCCACGGAGCCAAACCGACGATAAAGCGAGCCGACCGTATGACAGTTTCTATCAACTGGGGCTCACTCCGGAAGGGCACTTCTGACACAGAACGGCCCAGGATATCGTCATTTAAACCTTGAAATTCTCCAAGGCCATGAGGAAGCACGGATGAGGCCAACGGTCTAAAATTCATAAAAATACTATACACCTCTACCGGTACGTGTCAATAACCATAACACATCTCTAGTGTTTATGCTAATTATCTCAGTAGGTCAGCTGGCATCGTTCGCCGATAAAAATCATCTGGCCCGGTTCGATACCCTGCCTCAGTAATGCGTGCGTGATGCCAGTCTTACGCATAATATCCCGAAACCGCTGGACTGCTTCTTCATTCGTGAAGTCGGTTCGTGCCGCAAAACGTTCTATCTTGACTCCGGTCACCTGAAATCCGCCTTCAACAGGGATTACCGTCCATGGCTGCTCTTCACTAGCCGCCAAACGCAGAACTGGAATACCATCGTCATCAGCCATATCGGACTCGAGTGCCTGCTGGTGCTGCCGCTCGGCTTCAACAAGTTGGCTAACGGCGTAAACAAGCTCCGGCAAATGAGTGCCGGCTGCCGCCGAGACTGTCAGGATAGGCGTCCCGACTGGAGCGACCGCTTGCAATTGCGCAACCAAGTCCGCAACAATCTCCCCATCAAGCCCATCAATCTTATTGAGTGCAACAATGTGCGGCTTGTGGGCTAAGGGCGTCCGAAGCAAGCCGTCAGCATCCTCAAGTTCATACGCCTTCAGTTCATCCTGGATAGTACGGTAAGCTGCCACGACATTATCATTATAAGCGTCAATCATATGTAAGATGACCGCCGTCCGTTCGATATGCCGCAAAAACTCGTGGCCCAGCCCCTTCCCTTCAGCCGCGCCCTCGATCAACCCAGGAATATCGGCAAACAGGAGGCTGGCACGGCCATCTACATCAACAACGCCCAAATTCGGTGTCAGCGTCGTAAATGGATAGTCAGCAATTTCCGGACGAGCGTTGCTGAGTCGGCTGAGCAGCGTCGATTTGCCGGCATTCGGCAAGCCGACCAGGCCGACGTCGGCAATCATTTTGAGCTCCAGCATCACCTCAAGCTCAATACCGGCCTCGCCCTTTTCAGCGAACCTGGGAGTCTGGCGCCGACTGCTTACAAAGTGCGCGTTCCCAAAACCGCCACGCCCCCCCTTGGCGATCACCGCCTCCTGACCATCAGTCGTCAGATCCGCCAACAGCTCACCAGTAGCCTCATTCAACACTACCGTACCAATGGGGACGGACACGAGCAGCGCCTTGCCCGACCGGCCATGACGCTTATTCTTGCCACCCGGCTGCCCGGATTCCGCCAATAATTCCTTCTGATATCGGAACGCTGCCAGTGTGTCCTGATTGCGGCTCGCCACAAACACGACATCCGCGCCGTCACCGCCATCGCCACCGTCCGGCCCTCCCTTATCGACAAATTTTTCGTGCCGAAAGCTAACCTTGCCGTCACCGCCATCGCCGGCACGCACAAACACCTTCGTTTTATCAATAAAATTCATTTGTTTATTTTACAACAAATTATCCTTGAACGCCAGAGCTGCGAACTAACGATAGATGTAATGCTCGAACTTAGAAGCTGACACCCAATCGGAATACCCCACCCGACCCCATCCGGCCAGGCCGTTCATATCAGAATATTTGATTTGCGTGCCGTCAGCGGACACTGCTTCGACGAGAGCCACATGCCCCTCGGAGCCACGATCGGTCTGTGCAACTGCGCCGGCGCGTGGGATCGAACTGACAATCCAGCCACTCACGGCCGCTCCATTATCCCATGTGTTAGCATTACCCCAGTTGGATGGTACGGCAACGCGCCCGGCGACGTACCAGGTACAATAGCCGTAGGCGTAGGCATTATTGCCGTAGAGCGGCGTGGAACCCCAAGCCAGGCCTCCGGCACTCGTTCGCGCAGTGGTCGTAACAGCCGGAGTGGGAGTGATGCTGCCACCCGGAATGATGATCTTCTCGCCAACCTTAAGTGCAGCCAGCTCAGCATCATTATAGTCGATGATCTCTTGCTTGTTGGCTTTGTATTTGGCGGCGAGCGTGTCAGGAGTGTCACCGGCCACAACCGTGTAGACGATACCGGAGACACCCTCTGGAGGAATCCAGAGTGTTTGACCGACCGTAACCGCATTGCCGGACAAATTATTGGACCAACGAACACTATCCGAAGTAACGTTGAACTTGGCGGCAATACTGGCCACCGTGTCACCGTTAACAGCAACATATGACTTGATGTCTTTTTTGCTCTTGAGAGCCGTGTTGACGACTTGAGGCTTAGATACGATGCTGGCCGTAGCTGCCGGCACGGTCAGCTCCAGCGCTACCGAGTTTGCTTGATTGGCAACGTTGACAGTTTCGGGCAGCGCTGCCAGACTTGCTACATTGTAGGCGATGTCGGCTGATGACAGTTGATCGAGAGGACTCGCTACCGAGTCAGCCGTGAGGCTGGCGGCAGCCGTCCTGGCAACCGTCGTTTTGCCCGAATCACTACTTTGGCCAAAGAACACGAACGACACGATACCAATAAGCAGCATCGCGTTAAAACCAATCAAGCCATACCGGACAATACGCTTACGATTGGAAGCCCGGTTAATAGTCTTATCGAGCCTCTTAACAGCGTCGGAGGCAATCGCAGACTTGATCAGCATATGTGAAGTTGCTGACTGTAATGGTGAGTTGCTTATAAAATTCTCCTCGTGGATAGCCGGAAAACCACCTTCGACACTATCCAAATGAATCTTATTTACAGCTAATATTGGGTGATGAAAACAAAATTAAAAGGTGACTAGAGCACTACTCAATGCCACCCCTGTATTGTATCAAATTCCGCCCAATTTTCAAGACTCGCGTACTGTGACAGGCTATAGCTCGCAAAGCTTGTGGCAATATTTTGCCGTCAACGCTTCATGCTCTTCGAGGGTTTTTGAGAAATAAGTATTGCCATCATCACCCGACACAAAGTACAGCCAATCCGTCTTTGCCGGATTTGCCACAGCTTGGAGCGACGAAAGACTCACATTGCTGATAGGGCCGGGCGGCAACCCCTTGTGAAGCCGGGTATTATAGGCGCTATCATACGTCACTGATGGTTGTTGGCCATCAAGAATCGCACCATAAAACGCCGTCACATCGGAGCCGAGCGGCATGCCGACCGATAAACGCTTGAGGAAGACCTGAGCGGACTGCGCCCGATCAGACTGGTTGGACACTTCCTTTTCAACCACCGAAGCCAGCGTGACGGCTTGATAGACACTCAAGCCCTGCCGGGCAAAGGCCGCTCGCAAATCAGGCGTCAGATGTTCTGACATCTGGTCGAGGGCCTGCTGAATAATCACCTTCGGATCGGTATCCGCATTCTTTTGATATGATTCCGGGTACAAAAAGCCTTCCAGCGAGGCAGAGGCAGGCTTGTCAGCCAATGCCGGGCTGGAAGCATACTGCGAAGGCTGGAGGGCCGCTTCGACGGCCGAAGGATCAAACTTTGCTTTGATCAGCGTCTCACGGATCTGATTAAGTCGCGAACCCGGCAAGATTGTCACTAAGTCAACAGCAACTTTGCCTTCGGCAATTTGTTTGGCGATATCGGGGGCGCTCTGAGAGGGCGAGAACTTGTAGGTGCCGGCCTGCATTTTAGGACCTAGACCGCTGCTGCGGACATAACGCTCAAAGGCCCAAATCTGACGTATCAAACCAGCTTTTTTGAGCTCAGTAGCAATATCAGTCACCGTGGCGTCCGTCCGAACAGTGACAGCTTTTTGCTCGGTCGAAGAACTCACCGGCCCCAAATTAGCCTGATACGTCTGTCTCACGACTACTACCCCGACCGCCAGTAAGAACACCAGTACGATGGCGGTATAAAAGAGACGTTTGGGCCATTGCCGGACTTTGGTATACATCGAATACATCTATCTTCCTTGATTACTCGTAGAATTCCCGTAAAAAATCCTCTAACATATACGTCGCGGCTAACGAATCGATATCAGCCCGACTATATGTTGCCCGGCCGTACGCTGCCCGGCCGCCGCGACGTGACTGAAGCTCATGTTCCGCCTTAGCTGATGTCAGAGCTTCATCTATCCAGTATAGCGGAAGTTCCATTCCCCTACCTCCCAGATACTCGCCAAGTTCCCGGCCAAAATTCCGTACCCAAGCGGTTTGTTCGGTCTCCTGCCCTTCCAGGCCTCGCGGCAAGCCGAGGACAAGTATCGCGGCAGACTCTTCGCGGCACAGCTGGGCGATATCTTGCAAAAAAGTCTTAGGACGATCCAGCGTTGTGAGTGGGCTCGCAAACCGCACCCCCAGATTGGCCACCGCCACGCCGATACGCTTCGTACCGACATCAAGCGCCAGCACCGACGCGTTTGGGTCAGTCATCGGCTGAAGTCGTACCGCCATCAGCCTTGACGATTACAATGGTAATTCTATCTGTGTTGTTTGGAACCGCATTCACCCAGAATGGACTGTATTTGACCTCTACATCCGACACGCCGGGAATCGATCGGGTAATCGTTTTGATGTCGCCCGTCTTTTTGCCGGCGAACTGCTTCTTGAGCGCAGCCGTTTGGATATCCGGGCCGGCAAGCGAAATTGCAGTCATCGTTGCCTGCATCGGTCCCGAAGCCGCAGTATTCGTTATTTGATACTTTGCGCTGCTCGCGCCGTTCTTGATGATCTGCTGTTTCGTGGTATCTATCTGTTTATTGACGCTTGCCGTCACAACCAGTTTGATGTCCGACGTCTTGACGCCATACATCGTGTACGTCGTTACTTGGGTCACCGTAACCGCATCCGCAACGTCACCCACATTCACACTATTCGTAACTGTCGGGTCGCCAGCATGCAGACTCGCGGCAACCGCCGTGTAGCCTTCCGATTTGAGCTGTTGCTGCAAATCCGATTTAACACCACTGTTGTCGGAGCTCGAAATTTTACTTTTCGCACTGTCGATATCTGCCTGTGCGACAACTTTTACAATATTATCGGTGCCCCCGGAAACCGAACCGTTCGCCTCGACTTCGGAACGACCGGCAACTGCAAAAGTAGCGCCATCAACGTTATACGCAGCCCCGGCGGATTGCGCAACGACATCGGTTGAACCGTCCGAGACATAATTTACACAGCTGCCGGACGCGCCATTGATATGAAACGTCGTAGCGCTGGTTGTAATGTACGTCTTACCGCCCGTGCTCACACCGGTGCCGCTGGCGATAGCTGCCGGCGTACCGATATTGGGAGCGCACATTTTGGCGGTCATCGTAACCTCACCGGACGCTTTTTCGCCGGTATTCTTTTGTCCGCTCGTGCTTACCTGCTGCGAACCAGTTTGTTGTTTGGTGGCAATTTTAGCCGGTACTACATTGCTGGCCGGATCAAACTCGGTAGCCTTGGGGTCCATGATAATCGTCTCTTTGGTATCAACGTCACTGCTATTTGTTTTGAGGCTAATCTGCGCCTTTGGCAGTGCCGTGTTTGCCCACACGATTCCACCGATGAGCAGCAGCACACCCACGATCGCCAATATCAGAATCAGGCGGAATTTGTTAAAATTCGGAACTTTGAGTTTTTTGTCTTTGCCCTTTCGTGGCTTGGTGGGAGTCGCAGCTGCCGCACTCGCCCTAGCCACTGGTGCCGGCTCCGCATTGTCAAGCTGGATCGTCTCGGGCTCACTGTACTTGTTTGCCAATTGTCCAACCGGCTTCGAGGCTTCCGCATCCGCATCAAAGTCATTAATCTCATCATCCAACTCCTCAGCCTCGGATGACCCACCCTCGTTTGTTCCGGCAGCGTCCGCTGCCGCCACGCTCAGGACTCCATCAGGTTCCGAGGTCTTGCCAGAGCCCACGTTAGGTCCTGGCGGAATCGCCGGTTTCGAGTTCAGGCTGCTCGCCACGAACACGCCCACAGCGCCGGCCAATGGCAACAAACCGGCTTCCGAGGTGATAAGTACAAGATTCTTTTTGGCACTATCGGCGCTCCGCTTAAGGAGTTTCATATTCACAATACTCTGCAACACCGCCGCGCGCTTCGGCAGCACGAGTGCCACAATTTTACTCGGTGAATTACGCAGCTTCTCGATAATAGCCGTTATTTCATCATCGACATCAATGTAAATCGTATCTTTTTTTGAATCGTTTTGCGTTGCCATAATACTTGTTTCTAGTTTCTCACAAAACCGTCATTCTGTCTAAGCTTACATATTGAAGGCGACCAGCACCCGGCCCCGACCGCTGCCACGACGACGAGCGAGCCCCACGAAACTTTGCAAATAGACCTGCGAATAGGCTCGCCCTCCTCGCCCACTCACACTTTGCGCCAGAATTGTCACATTTTTAACGGATACAAAAATGCGACGACCTCATCACCCCTGTAAAGCTTATGCTCCAAGGGCCTATTCCGAATCTTCGACATCGCCGAAACTCAGGTAATTTTTGGGCTAAGCTTAGGGGGCTTGAAAAGATTTTTGATGCGTCGAGATGCTTATGCTCTACAAACGTAACGAGAAGCTCACAAAATGCACAGAGGTGGCAACCGGACGATGTCG
>JBDHUK010000031.1:0-11746 GCA_039809165.1 Saccharimonadales bacterium (SeqCode)
AAGGCAGGTGAGAATCCTGCCCACCGAAAGAGCAAGGTTTCCTGGGCCACGGTAATCGTCCCAGGGTTAGTCGGTCCTAAGCCGAGGCGCGTAGCGTAGGCGATGGACAACGGGTTAATATTCCCGTACTAGGTGTGAATTAGTTTTATGTGCGCGGTATATTAGTTGGAGCGGATTCATGGTTATATCCGTCTAAGTATCAGAAATGGGTACGAATGAAACGGCCTTACGGCTGAATTCCAGTGAAGGTACTGACTAGAAAAGCAATAAAACATGTGTTCATAGCTATCCGTACCGCAAACCAACACAGGTGCTCAGGTCGAGTAGACCAAGGTGTACGAGTGATTCTTCGTTAAGGAACTCGGCAAACAAGCGGCCGTAACTTCGGAATAAGGCCTGCCCCACACCTTTCTGCTCATAATTTACAACATTGTATTTTGTGACTAGAGAGGTGTGGGGCCGCAGCTAAGGAGCCCATGCAACTGTTTACCAAAAACATAGGTCTGTGCTAACACGAAAGTGGATGTATACGGGCTGACGCCTGCCCGGTGCCGGAAGGTTAAGGGGAGAGGTTTACGCTTTGAACTGAAGCCCCGGTGAACGGCGGCGGTAACTATAACCGTCCTAAGGTGAATTTGTTGCCTTAGTGGAGTGAAAGACTCCCTTCCAGTTGCCCTCAGTCATTGAGGTTTAGGAAGAAAATTTGGCTATATGCTGGAATATCTGAGCATCGAGCTGTACTATGGTATAATTATTCCTTAGATGGAAGATTGTATTTCAAGTGACAATCAGACTCGTGCAGACAATCAGCAGGGAAGGCTAAATCCTTGGTATATTGTCGGTTTTACTGATGGAGAAGGTTGTTTTTCGATAAGTATCTTTAAGAATAGTACGACAAAGTTAGGCTATCAGGTCTTTCCAGAATTTGTACTTACTCAAGGTGCAAAGAGCGTGAATCTTCTAGAGGAGATTCAGTCATATTTTGACTGTGGTCAAATCTACGAGAATCGTCGCTCGGATAATCATCGAGAAAATCTCCATCGTTATTGCGTACGATCAATCCGTGACATTCAGGAGAAGATTATACCGTTCTTCGTGTCATATTCGCTCAAGACGAACAAACGTTTCGATTTTGAAACATTCTGTCTAGGAGTTGATATGATCGCCAGAAAGGAACATCTTAATCCCAATGGACTGGATCGGATACGAGCAATAGCAGCTACAATGAACCGCAAGAAGTTAAGAATTTAGAACCCTCAGAGACTACATGCCAAACTCTCCATCAGGGAGAGAAGATATAGTCCGAACTCTATGGCGACATAGAGAGTATGTCAAGACAGACATACCATTTGCAGTGCGAATGTAACAAGATGAGCGAAATTCCTTGTCAGGTAAGTTCTGACCTGCACGAATGGCGTAATGATATGGGTACTGTCTCAACGAAGAGCTCGGTGAAAGTGCATTGACGGTAAAGATGCCGTCTGTCCGCAGCAGGACGAAAAGACCCCGTGGAGCTTTACTACAGCTTGACATTGAGCCGGGGGTATACATATGTAGCATAGGTGGGAGACTTTGAAGTCTGGGCGCTAGCCCAGGTGGAGTCACCAGTGAAATACCACTTTTGTATGCCTCTTGTTCTTACCGTGACCGAAATATTTACATGAGATCGCAACTGTCTTTTCCTTAGGGAAAAGAGCAGCCCGAGACGACGAATTTACTTCGTCGCCCGGCGCGATGAGAAAAACCGTAGGTTTGTCTCATGTGCGTATTCCGGTTACGGGACCGTGTCTGGTGGGTAGTTTAACTGGGGCGGTTGCCTCCTAAAGAGTATCGGAGGCGTTCAAAGGTTGGCTAGTTACGGATGGAAATCGTAACGATAGTGCATACGCAGAAGCCAGCTTGACTGTGAGGCCAACAAGCCGAGCAGGGACGAAAGTCGGAGTAAGTTTTCCGCTGTCAGTACATTTGTACAAGAGTGTGGTATCGACAGCGCTTTCGGATAAAAGTTACCCCGGGGATAACAGGCTTATAGCGCCCAATAGTTCACATAGACGGCGCTGTTTGGCACCTCGATGTCGGCTCATCTCATCCTGGAGGGGGAGCACCTTCCAAGGGTCCGGCTGTTCGCCGGTTAAAGAGGTACGTGAGCTGGGTTCAGAACGTCGTGAGACAGTTCGGTTTATATCCGCTGTGGACGTCAGGAAATTTGAGAGGATCTACCCCTAGTACGAGAGGACCGGGGCGGACGCATCTCTGGTGTATCAGTTGTCATACCAATGGCATTGCTGAGTAGCTATCATGCGGAATAGATAAGCGCTGAAAGCATATTAAGCGCGAAACTAACCTCAAGATTAGATTTCCCTATGACCTCCCTGAAAGACGATCAGGTTGATAGGCGCAAGGTGTAAGTGTAGTAATACATGTAGCCGAAGCGTACTAATAGAGGCATTGACTTTTTACGTCTCAAGAAATATTCTTTTGGCGCCCAGCACCTTTCTGTCATGATTTTACAACAATGTTGTGATTAGAGAGAAAGGCGCTGGGCATCCAAATTAATAGTTCTTGGGAGTGCATTGACTGGTTATTGGTGTGTATCACCATGACAATCGCCAGTAGACGTTTGTGATTTTTTTGCCTTTTATCTATCCGTACTATTTTGTGCCGTTCTATGGACGTCAATAGGCCGAACCTTACGAATCAGAGTTCAATGAGGTTCCGCCCGTTTGGTGCCCATAGCGCGAGGGCAACACCTGTTCCCATTCCGAACACAGCAGTTAAGCCTCGTAGCGGTTACAATACTTGGATCCTCAAGTCCTGGGAAAATAGCACGGTGCCAAATTATAGATAAGCCATCCTTAACGGGGTGGCTTTTCTAATTTATGGAGTTTGCACCGTGCTATTTTCCCAGGCTGCTACCAGATGTCTGGCGCCGGGGAATCCTTTTTGTTCGGGCTGATGTCCGACGCCGCTGGGGGCCGGTGCATTGCGGTAGTGGGTAGAATTACTGACCCAAATTGCCGTCCACTACGTTCGGATGCTTCACGTGCTCTCCGTTTTACGACGTTAAGGTAGTGGGCTTGAAGGTCCGGGGCCAACGAAAGTGACGGATTCATGGTGACAAGTGCTGATCGGGCATTGAAGAATCCAACGATCAGGTCTGGTGGAAAGCTTTTGTCGCCGTCATCAAAATCGACCAGGTATCGATCTACCAGCCTAAAGTAGGTGCCGTCCTCGGGTTTGGCGTTCGGAATCGCTAATAGTACGACATTTGGCTGGCCGCCATATTTTTTATGTGGCCAATCCCGCATAAAATTGATATTTGTAATCTGCTCTCCAGTGTGGCTTGGCGCTTCAGTAGGGGTAGCCATAATGGGGAGCGCGAAACTGCTGATTTGTTCGTTGCCTTTCACGCCATGTACAAAGAAGCTCCCTGAGTCATCGGCAGGCGTGCCATGTCCCCACAGATGAAATCCCTGGCTGTACACCCAATCATTCAGCTGCTGTGCAGTTTCGCTGGTTAATGCAAATTCTGGCGGTAGGGTGTTATGATTTTGTGTTCGGTTTTCAGTCATTTCTATAGAGATAGTACCAGCTATTGTTTGCAAAAGCTATCGCCAGGATACCTCTCGAACTCCTCGTGCGTTAGGTATGGTAAGACGAGGCCTACAGTTTTCCTATAGCTTCAAATCGCATAAAATAGTTGACGTACGATATAAAACGCTTATACTTTACGGTAAGACATACTAAAAATAAAAAGGCATGCCATGCTGTCAAAACAAGAAGTAAAACGTATCAATCAACTGTTGCAAAAACAAATTATTCAAAAATTTGGACTCGTTGCCATGGCAATACTGATTATTGGCTCAGTAGCATTTTTTGGCGTGAGACAGAATCAGGCGAGTCATGCCGCTGGTACTGGAGTGCTTTCATTGAGCCCGTCGAGCGGTAGCTATGTAGTAGGTTCAAATGTTGCAGTTCAAATCAGGGCGGACAGCAAAACTGATCTGGTGAATGCGGTTCAGGCGTCGTTGACATATGATGCGGCAAAATTACAGTACGTCAGTATTGCGGAAGGTACGGCGTTTCCGACGGTTGCAGCCACAAGCACCGGTACAAGCGGTGTGATTCGTCTGGCGCGTGCGACGCTGCCCGGTGCCGAAGTCAGCGGCAGTAATCTTGTTGCTACAGTGACATTTAAAGTGCTAGGTAATACGGGCACGACAAATGTTTCGTTTGACTCGGCATTTTCGTACATTGTGCGAAGTAGTGATAATGCTGATGTTCTAGGTACAACTAATGGCGCAACGTTTACGATGCGTTTGCCGGCGCCGACAATCAGCGCAGTCTCGCCAACGAGTGGATCGACGGTGGGCGGTACTGCTATTACGATTACCGGCACAAACTTTGTGTCGGGCGCAACGGTAAGCGTTGGCGATACGGCGGCGAATAATGTATCCGTTGTGAACGCTACTACCATAACAGCAACCGCACCGGCACATGCGGCTGGAGTCGTCAGCGTGGCTGTTTCAAATCCGGACAGCCAGTCGGCAACTAAGAGCAGTGCGTTTACTTATATCGCACCGAATCCGACTCTAACGAGCGTATCACCCTCCACGGGTCTGACTACCGGAGGCACTTCTGTCACGATCACGGGTACAAACCTTACGACGCCGGCAGCGGTAACAATCGGCGGCACGGCCGCAACCAATGTCACATTAGTGTCGTCCACCCAAATTACGGCTACGACGCCTGCGCATACAGCTGGTGTGGTCAGTGTTGTGGTCACTTTTGGGAGCGGCTCCGATGCAGTAACATTAAATAACGCATTTACCTATACGGTTCCGGCTCCGACGGTATCGACTTTGAGTCCGACGTCCGGTTTGATCTCGGGTGGGACAACGGTTACTATTACCGGCACCAACTTCGTGAACGTATCGGCCGTGACTTTTGGTGGTACGGCCGCAACGAGCGTGAATGTGGCAAGTAATACATCCCTAACTGCGGTAGTCCCAGCGCATGCGGCCGGATCCGTGGCGGTGGTAGTGACAACTGCAACGGGCAGCGGCTCAAAAGCCAACGCCTATACTTACATAAATCCGGCTCCGACAGTCACGGCTATCAGTCCGGCGGCTGGTACTGCAACAGGTGGTACGGTCGTGACGATTACCGGCACCAACTTCGTGAATGGTGCGACAGTGGCCTTCGGAAGTACTAACGCGACCGCGGTAACCTTTGTGTCATCGACTACACTGCGTGCAACCGCGCCGGCTGGCACTGGGTCGGCCAGTGTCGTGGTCACCAATCCGGATGCTCAGAAGGCGACACTAGCAGCGGCTTACACCTATCTGTCACTAGGTGATGCCAATAATGATGGACGTGTAAATGCAATTGATCTCTCTATCCTGATATCGCATGATGGTCAGAACTACGCGCAGGCAGATTTCAATGCGGACGGGACAGTGGGTTCGGCGGATTTGGCGATCTTGCTTGGTCGTTGGACCTGGTAGTGTTCGCTGAGTAAGACCTTTGAAATCATCTGTGTGCTGGGTCTAGGCGATAGCCGGCTCGAAAGGAGCCGGCTTTTTGTTCGGGCGAGGCCCTGGATTCCGCATGGGCTTATGAAACTTTGTTCATGTGGAGGTATGAGATTTTTTACAGCTGGACATAAGCTTTATGGACTATTCTGATAATAGTTCGGAGGGTACTGTAGCGACAGGGCCGGACACATCTCAGCAATCGATAAGGAGGAACAATATGGCCGGAACAAGAACTGGTGGCCGATCGGCTGCCGCAACCAACAAGAAGAAGTATGGTCCTGATTTTTATGCACGGATTGGCGCGGCCGGAGGCCGCAAAGGTCGCAGCGGCGGCTTCGCCGCCGGCAAAGAGGGGCGCGAGCGTGCACGCAAATACGGTGCTATCGGCGGCCGGCTGAGCCGGCGCGGCAAGGCAGTGGCTACCGACCGTGAAACGGTCGAAGCCTAGTGGTATTCTACTGAAGCTCAGCATCATTGTGATTAGCGTAAATGGTATTGACTTTTAAACAATAGCGTGATATCATAAGCATAGTTTCGAGGTATCGCAATCAGAGGGTTTCTGACGTTAGTCAGAGCCCTCTTTGCGTTTTCGGTAACTTACCACAATTTAACGGAGGTTTACAGCATGGCTGGAACTAAAGCTGGCGGACAGGCAGCCGCTCGTACCAACAAAGCTAAGTATGGTGCAGATTTTTACGCTAAAATCGGTCGCAAGGGCGGTATGCTCGGTCGCACTGGTGGTTTTGCCGCCAACCGCGAACTGGCTCGCGAAGCTGGCCGCCGCGGTGGCCGCATTAGCCGCCGCACCAAAAAAGTCGTTGAAGAATAGAATCATCTGATTTTATCAAACGCGTATATAACCCTTCCGCATGTGCGGAAGGGTTATAATATTGACATCAAAAGCTTCCTTTACGAATTAGGCAGGGTATAATTGAACACGGTATGCCTCGTATAATCTATCAGTTTCGGGAAAATATGCATCGACGTCGTCGACGTCAGATGCTGTTTGCTGGATTGAGACTGTCCTGCCTGGTTGCAGTGGTCGCGGTTAGCTCGCTAATGAGCGCGCATTTGTTTGGCGTCGATCGCCAATCGGCCGACTTAGCCGAACCTGGTCTGGCGCATCGTTACGGCAAAATCCATGCCCAGGATCGAAGCGTGAGGGCCGATGCTCAGGCGCGAGCCTTTGCGCGCGCTCAGTGGCTGCATGTTGAGAAGTTGCATAGCTCCTCGCACGCCGATGACCCTGATGACGGCGAGGAATTGTCCACTCAGGCGACGTGGGCCGACTCGGCAGATGTCGTTGTGGCGACTGATGCACGATCATCGACGCAGCCGTCGAGAGTAGTGGTCGGTATGCCGCATATACAGCCACATATCACGGTTCCGATTATCGGGAGCGAATCCACTGATACTTCCGACACTCAAACCACAATGAACAATTCGACCGACCTTACGAATCCCATCAAAAAAGATCGCGCCATGCGATTGGTGTCGAGTGCCGAGAACTCATCGACCGACTGGAAAGCTCAATATGGGTATATAGAAGATATTGATGATGGGCGCGGCTACACCGGTGGTATTATTGGATTCTGTTCAGGAACCGGCGATATGCTTGAATTGGTTGAATATTATACTGATTTGAACTCGGGCAACCCACTGGCTGATTATATCCCAGCCCTACAGCGCGTAAACGGCACTGATTCGCATGCCGGTCTTGGGGCTGGCTTTGAAAAGGCTTGGGTGCAGGCCGCCAAAGATCCGCTTTTCCGTAAGGCACAGGATCATGAGCGCGATAGAGTATACTTCATGCCAGCTGTCGAGCAGGCGAAAAAGGACGGCCTGCGCTCACTCGGGCAGTTTATATACTATGATGCAATGGTGGTACACGGGCCGGGCAATGATTCTGAGTCATTCGGCGGTATTCGTTCGGCAGCTCTCAAAACGGTAAAGACGCCAGCCCAGGGCGGTGATGAAGCGGCGTATTTGAACGCTTTTTTGAATGCGAGAGTCAAGGTCATGAAGCTGGAAGAAGCGCACGAAGATGTTAGCCGTATCGAAACCGCGCAACGCGTATTTCTGAGGGCTGGCAATTTTGACCTGATAGGGCCTTTGAATTGGAAAGTATACGGCGACCCTTACAGTCTTTAGCGGTAGTGTTGTAACGCAAAAATTGGCGTTGCAGCCTTGTGCTCGGCGCGCCGGTAGGCGCGACAGAATCGCGAAGGGCTGACATGCCATCTCGTATGACAATTGAAGCAACGATAATGGGTGGTTTCGTCGGTTTGAAGCGATTGTGTACCACAGTCCGGACAGACTGAACGCCGATATAACCAGTCACGGTAAGTATCCAGACAGTCTTGGATGTGGTCTTCATCGATAGTGATGCCATATGTTCGGCTAAGTCTTCGGGCGCGTTCCCAGGCGGCTACTTCCAGGTGTAGTAACTCGACGTCCGCTTCGTAGGCGGTGTGTCCAAGGAGGGCATGGCTGGTTTCGTGTAGGAGCGACCAATCGCCGCTCGGTTCGGCCATGCGTGCCTGATCGTAAAATACTTCACTGGTTTCCGGACACCAGTAGAACGATCCGGCTGCCACGAACGTCAGGGTTGGATGGTCTTGGGCGAGTCGTTCCAGAAGGGGGGCGGTGGGCATCAGTCGTGTACCTCGCCGGCGTGGGGCTTGTGGTGCGGAAAACGGGCCATTGCCAGATCATAGCAGCCGTACACGACGGCATCGTCGGGCCGCTGCGCGGCCCGAATCGGCGGAATCGGCACGGTGGGCGTTTCAAACGTATGAAGCTGTTCACGCAGGTAGGGCGCATAGCTATCAAAGAACCGGCCAACACTACCGCCGACAATTACCAGGTCGGGTTCGGTGATGGCTATCAGTTGAATCAGGCCTTTGGCGATATCCCGGCCGATGGCTTGCCAGGTGGCTGTATCGTGGATGTCTTTGGCCATTTTGTTGTAGCGTCGAACGATGGCGCTGCCACTGGCAAAACTCTCCCATGGTACGAGCCGGTCGTGATGTTCGAGTATCATCATGCCGGCTTCGCTACTGGCGAAGTTTTCATCAATCTTTCGGTTGACGATCAAGCCGGCACCAATACCGGTGCTGACAGTAATATACAGGACTTTGCGGACATCTTTGACAAGCATGGCCTCGCTTAGTGCCGCCAAAGTCGGGTCGTGCTCCAGGGCGACGGGGCAGTGGACGATGCGACGAATGTCGTGCTCCAGGGGTACGTCTTTCCAGGGCAGATTACCGAACCGCCGGCCGATACCATGCTGGCGATCGATCAGACCGGGGACGGCGACGCCACAGGCTTCAAAGTCATCGTGCTCCAGAGTCTTGAGTGTTTCTTTGAGCTGTACTAGAAATTCATCATAGTCGTGTGGGGTCGGAAACTTTACCTTTTCGAGGATAACTCCATGCTGGTCCAGCGTGGCAATTAATGTTTTACTGCCCCCAATATCAATTCCTAGATACGTATTCATAAACCCCTCTTTGTAACTAGCCATATAATACCACACTGAAGCATGGTATCCAGAACGGCTTCTCGCTCATATGAGGAGAGCGTAATTGTCTAGGCGATTTTAGTGATACGCACCTGTGTGAGTTGCTGGCGATGGCCGTGCAGCTTGTGAACGCGTTTCTTGGCCTTGTAGCGAATGCTGGTAACCTTATCGGCTTTGACCGTATCGACGACTTCGGCCGTAACCTTTGCGCCCGACACGATCGGCGTGCCAACAGAGACTTTATCACCGTCGATAACGAGCAATGGCTCAAACGTAACTGACTTTTTGTCAGAGTCGAGCAGCTCAACATTCAGCATATCGCCCTCAGAGACGACATACTGCTTACCGCCGGTAGCAATGATTGCTTTATTCATATATTTATCTCTTATCGTTAGAATTTAAATAACCAATATATAGTAACAGGGATGAAGGGATGTGTAAAGAGTCATGAGGGTTCGGTATGGTAATGCTCTTTGATAAGAGGTATAATAGTAGTAATCTTCTGGATTGTGTTGTTACGTGCCCAAAAAGGTGTCATACAAGCGTTATCTGAAGAAATACACTCACAAAGGAGGCACCTAAGAAATGCCAACAACTACTAACTTAACAATGGATGAACTCCTGGCCCAGAGCGAGCTCAAGCACCTCGAAGCCGGTGATGTCGTCGAAGGAACCGTTACCTCGGTCAAGAAGCATGAGGTATGGGTCGATTTGGGCGCCCGAGGCGTGGGCGTGGTTATGCGCCGCGAAATCGGCCATGGCCAACAGCTGGAGGTCGGCTCGCAAATTACCGTCAGTGTGATCGATCCGGAGATGGATGAGGGTTACGCGCTGCTCAGTATGAAGCGTGCCGCCAAGGATCGCGGCTGGGATGAGTTGCAGCGTCTGTTCGAGGCGAGTGAAATCGTCGAAATCGTACCATACGACGCCAACCGTGGCGGCCTGTTGGTCGAGCTCGAAGGTATCCGTGGATTCCTGCCGGTCAGCCAATTAGCAGCCAGTCATTATCCACGCGTCAGCGGTGCGGACAAGGATGAGATTCTGCAGAAGCTCGGTGCGCTGGTTAATCAAACGCTGCGTGTTCGCATTCTCGATGTGTCTCGCAAGGATAACAAGCTGATCTTCTCCGAGAAGGAAGCCGTCAAGGATGACATGCAGGCTCGCCTGGAAAGCCTCAAGGTCGGCGATGCGGTCGAAGGCGTCGTAACTGGCGTGATTGACTTCGGCGCATTCGTTAATGTCGATGGTATCGAAGGTCTGATTCACATCAGCGAAATCAGCTGGGAACGGGTTGATGACCCTCGCAACTACGTGCGTGTTGGCGAGACTGTCAAGGCCAAGATCATCGCGATCGACAAGGACCGCCTCAGCCTCAGCCTCAAGCAGATGACTGACGATCCGTGGCTGAGCGAGGTTAAGAAATTTAACAAGGGCGATATCGTCGAAGGCAAGATCACTCGCATCACACCATTTGGTGCGTTCGTGCAGATCAGTCCAAGCGTCGAAGCGCTGGTGCACGTCAGTGAAATCAGTGGTGATGAGGGCGTAGACCCTGAAAAGATCTTCCAGCTCAACGAGAAGAAGCAGTTCAAGGTTCTCGACATTGATGCCGACAATCGTAAGATCGCGCTGTCGTTGAAGGATGCCAAGTAGGCATCCTTCAACTTGAGCTATTTTGGGAGCGCACTCCGGGCGAAAAGTTCCAGTCCGCGCTCGCCGTACCCTAGAGTACGACTCGCTTACGGGCTTCACTTTTCATCCCGGATTGCATCACCCAAAATAGCTCACAAGGACTCCAAGACTCCAGAAATCCGCAAGGAATCTGATCTATCATTTATAATTTGTAACTAACTACGAACCTCATGAACCAATAATCTGTGGCTTTTAGCCGGAAAGGAGCGCGCACCTATGGCAAACCGTACTGTCATTGAAATCGAAGATATGATCACTGTTGGTGCTCTGGCTGAAAAGCTGCTGCTGCCCGTCACCCGTGTGATCGGCGAACTTATGAAAAACGGGGTGATGGCCACCGTCAACGAACGTATTGACTTCGATACCGCCCAGATTATCGTGCAGGAACTTGGGCTCGACGTGGAGCTGGTGCGCAAACCCGAGGCCGCGCCGGCGCTGATGGCGCGTACCAAACGAGCCGGAGGCGACAAGGGGGAGGTTCGCCCACCAGTGGTAGCGGTAATGGGGCATGTCGACCACGGAAAGACTAGTCTACTTGATGCCATCCGGGGTGCGACTGTTGCCAAGGGTGAGGCTGGTGGCATCACCCAACATATCTCGGCCTATCAAATAGAGCATGCTGGACGTAAGATCACCTTTTTGGATACCCCGGGCCACGAAGCCTTCGCGGCTATTCGTGAGCACGGCGCGCTACTGACCGATATCGTGATTATTGTGGTGGCTGCCGATGACGGCGTCAAGCCTCAGACCATCGAGGCTATCCGCTTTGCTCGCAAAGCAGGCGTGCGTATCGTGGTGGCCATGAACAAGATGGACAAAGAAGGTGTTAACCCTGATCGCGTCAAGCAACAACTTGCCGAGCAGGATCTGCTTGTCGAGGATTGGGGCGGTGATATCGTTGTCATACCGGTGTCCGCCAAAACAAAAGAGGGGATTCCGGCGTTACTTGATATGTTGCTGTTGGTGGCTGATGTCGAAGAGCTTAAGGCCGAAGTTG
>JBDHUK010000032.1:0-11254 GCA_039809165.1 Saccharimonadales bacterium (SeqCode)
GTTGCCTTACTGCTTCTCGGGCCGCGCCGATCTCGTCCCAAGGATTCTCCCCGTCGGCCCGTTCGATGGTCTTTTCGTGACCCTTGCCAAGCAGGAGTACCGTATCGCCGGGATGTGCTAAGCCGACCGTATACCTGATTGCTTCGGTACGATCATGGACTAGGAACAAATTTTGTTCACGGATTTTGCCCTTTGATTCAGCACCGGCAGCAATTTGGTTCATGATTTCCAAGCCATCCGTGTCACGGTCATCCTCTTCAGTAACAACCACGACGTCAGCATATTCGCCAGCCAGCGCGCCTTGAACGGCGCGCTTGGCTTCGTCTCGGCGGCCGGCCGAGCCGAACATGACAAGCAATCGGCCGTCGGCCCCGTGCACCACCGGCTGAAGATCCTTGAAGAGTTTTTCAAAGCTATCCGGCGTATGCGCAAAATCAACGATAACGCTATAATCCTGCCCTTCGCTGATGGTAGTCATACGACCCTCGACGGAATCGAGCGCTGCAATTCCCTGCTCTATTTGCTCGTTGGTGAGTCCGAGCGCGATGCCCACCCCGGCCGCGGCCAACCCATTCGAGACGTTAAACTGACCCGGAATCCTCACACGGAGCTGCAACGTACGTTTGGTCTGGAACTGACCGGCTTCGCCACCATGCAATGGCGCACTGAGACCGTACAACTTGGTATCGCTAATAGTTTGGAAGCTCGCAGTAAAGGCACTGCCCTCGGATGAAGCTTTCACCGAAGCGCCAAGTAAACGCCCGTCAGTCGCACGTAATTGCATTGTTGTATTTTTATCAACATTTTCAACAGTGTAGACGATCGCATTCGGTACATCCGCCGCAAACAAGGCAGCCGACGGATCATCGCCGTTCACAATACCTGTACGCAGGCCATTGGCGTTAGTAGCAGCCAGTTTGAATAGCCGGCGCTTGGCATCGCGGTAGCGCTCGAAGGTCTTGTGGTAATCAAGATGTTCGTGTGTCACGTTGGTTAATACCGCCACGCTGTACGGTACACCCCACACCCGATGCTGCGCTAATGCATGACTGGTCGTTTCAAGCACCAACCACTCCACCCCTTGAGACCTCATCCATTTGAGCCGGGCCATAAGTTCTGGGATGGGTACATTAGTCATGTGATGAATTTGCGACCGAATGTCATCTCCTATCCCGTAAGCCACTGTCGTCATCAGGCCTGCTTTGTAGCCGGCATTCACGAGCATCCGATGAATCATGTAGCTGGTCGTGGTCTTGCCGTTCGTACCGGTCACGCCGATCACCTTCATACCCTTGGCCGGGAAACCGTATTTCATATTGTATGCCACTGCCTCGGCGAGATGGCCGTACGGTTCAATAACCGAAAACACACCGCTTGGAATCAGCTTTTTAACGGCGCTGCGTATACTCATACCTCTAGTATAACTGATGATAGCCGTGTACACTGAGCGATAAGAGATGAGAGTCCTCGGAATTGAGACGAGTTGTGATGAGACGGCTGCCGCCGTCGTGGAACTTACTGACGCCAAAATAGGCGGCAAACTGCTAGGCAATGCGGTCGCCAGCAGTATGGACATCCACGTCAAGTACGGCGGCGTCGTGCCCGAGCTTGCCGCCCGAAGCCACATAGAAGCTATCATGCCGGTTGTCCAGCAAGCACTTGACGAAGCCTTCCCTGCCCTGGCTGGCGACCGGCGCGCCGAGTGGGCGCGCATCGATGCTATTGCCGTCACCTACGGTGCCGGCCTGGGCGGCTCGCTACTCATTGGAGTGCTCACCGCCCGTACCCTTGCCATTGCTTATGACAAACCCCTCTATGCCATCAATCACGTCGAGGGTCACCTGTACGCTAATTTTATTACCTCTGCCGGAGATAGCCCTGCTCTCACCGCCCTCCAGTTGCCGACCGCTACGCCCACCTTCCCCATTCTTGGGCTCATTGTGTCCGGAAACCACAGCCAGCTTGTCATTTTTCATAACCACTTCGATTATCAGCTTCTAGGCCAAACTCACGATGATGCCATTGGTGAGGCCTTCGACAAGGTTGCCAAAATTCTTGGGCTTCCCTATCCTGGGGGCCCATCAGTCGAAAAGAAGGCCGCCGAAGGAAACCCTGGTGCCCACAAGCTTCCCAAAGCGCGCTTGCCGGGCAAGTACGACTTCAGTTTTTCGGGAGTCAAAACCGCGGTGCTGCGTACTGCCCAAGAAGTTATCGGCGAAGATTTTACCTTCCCTTCCATCGGCCTGCCGGAGCGGCTGAATGACGCTCAAAAAGCCGACATCGCCGCCAGTTTCGTGCATACCGCTATTGATACCGTCGTCGACAAGACCGTTCTGGCCGCCCAGGAATACCGACCAGCCTCGATTATCATCGGTGGCGGCGTAGCCAGTTCCCCACCGCTTCGCACTGCGCTTGCCAGCCGGCTCGAAACTGCCGGCGCACCCTCGCCTCAGTACACTGATCGCAAGCTCTGCACCGATAACGGCGCTATGATCGCCAGCCTGGGCTTGTACAAGGCTCTGCTGGGCCAACCAGCCGCCGACCCCTACTCTCTTGATATTCGGCCCAATCTATCAATGTAGTCTCGTCTCATGAATGAGGACTATTTTACTACATTATTTTGTGGCTGCAATATTGACGAGCTTTAGCTTTAGCGGTATTATTCGGTTACCAAAACAAAAAGTTTTCGAGATTATTTTGACTTCTGACGTAGGAGCGGTTACGAAGCTGCCGCAAAAAAATTGGTTATATCACTATGATTCACTTTCGTTTGATTGGTGGAAGGTGAACAATATACGAACATGCGTTTTCACGTGAAACGCTAGTTTTTACATGTCTCGCAACTGTAGCGAGCTTTTTGGCGTTGTCGTAGTTACATCAAAATAACAGAGGTGGGTACATTGCTTATCTCTGTTATGTATGCTATCCTGCGAGTAGATTCAGGTGAGAGCTACGAAGCTGGGAGTTATAGGCATGAAGTTATCAAAAGTTTACGAACCCGGTCTGTACGAGACTGATATTTATGCGCTCTGGGAAAAGACCGATTCATTCAAACCACCCTCCGACAGGGGAGGGAAAGGTGATCCGTTCGCCATTGTCATGCCGCCGCCCAATGCCAACGCCAACTTGCATATCGGCTACGAGTTAACTGCTGCACTCGAAGATATCATCATTCGCTATCAGCGGCTGCGTGGCAAAAATGCGTTACTGCTGCCCGGAGCGGATCATGCCGGCTTTGAAACCCAGTCCGTCTACGAGAAACACCTCGCCAAAGAGGGTAAAAGCCGGTTCGATTTCAGCAGGGAAGAGCTGTATAAAAATATATGGGACTTTGTCGCGCTCAACAGAGGTAATTTTGAATCACAGATGCGCCGCATGGGTGTGAGCTGTGACTGGAGCCGCTTTACTTTTACCCTCGATGACACGATCGTCAAACGTGCCTATGCTACCTTCAAAAAGATGTGGGACGAAGGCCTGATTTACAGGGGTGAACGGCCCGTCAATTATTGCACCTTCCACCGCACCGGCTTCGCCGACATCGAAGTCCAGTACGAAGACGCCGAGACACCACTATACTACATCAAGTACGGGCCATTTACGCTGGCCACCACTCGCCCGGAAACCAAGTTCGGCGACACCGCCGTTGCCGTTCACCCGGGTGACGAGCGTTACAGAGAATGGGTAGGCAAGACCGTCACTATCGAAGGCGTTAACGGGCCATTCGAGGTTCGAGTGGTCGCTGATGAGATGGTCGACCCGAACTTCGGTACCGGTGCCGTCAAAGTCACCCCAGCGCACTCTTTCGATGACTGGGAGGTCGCCAAGCGCCACAATTTACAGGCGGTACGGGTTATCAATCACGATGGCACCATGAACCACTTGGCTGGGCGTTTTGAGGGTTTGACCGTCCTCGAAGCCCGGAAAGCCGTCGTAGAAGCCATGAAAGAGCAGGGGTTACTCGAGAAAGTTGACGAGCATTACCAGAACCGGGTAGGGAAGTGCTACAAGTGCGGCACTATCATCGAACCAATGCTGATGGAGCAGTGGTTCGCCGAGATGCAATCGCTCGCGAAGCCGGCTATCGAAGCCCTGGAAAAGAACAGGATCACATTCTACCCAGAGACCAAAAAGAATCAGTTAATCACCTATCTGAAGGGTATCCGCGACTGGAATCTGAGCCGTCAAATCGCTTGGGGTATCCCAATTCCAGCCTTCCAAAACGTCGACGACAGTGACGACTGGATCTACGACGAACGCGTCGGCCAGGAAATCATAGAGATCAAAACCAAGACCGGTGACACCAAAACATACCGTCGTGACCCGGACGTCTTTGACACCTGGTTCAGCAGCAGCTCATGGCCCTACGCCACGCTCAACTACGGAACAGAAGACGATAGTGACTTCAAAGATTTTTACCCACTCGGCCTCATGGAAACCGGTGGAGAAATCCTCTACCCGTGGGTTAGTCGCATGGTTATGCTCGGGTTGTACGTCACGGGGGAAGTGCCGTTCAAGTCAGTTTACATTCACGGCTACGTCATGGCCGAAGATGGCTCTAAGATGAGTAAATCCGTGGGTAACGTCGTCGACCCGATTCCGGTTATCGACGAGTACGGCTCAGATGCGCTCCGCATGGGTATCATCGCCGGTCGGGCGCCAGCCGTCAATCGTGGATATGATACGCGTAAAGTCGCCGACGCCCGGAACTTCTGCAACAAGCTCTGGAATATCGCGCGCTATGTCGAAGATAGGGTAGGGGATGATTTTACCGGTCGTGCAAAAGCCAAGCCAGCCAGCGTGGCTGATCACTGGGTGTTGAGTAAATTACAACAATCAACAGAGATGATCGCGAAACATTTGGATAATTATCGTTTCAGTGAGGCCTACGACACGCTCTATCATTTTGTCTGGGATGGTCTGGCCGACTGGTACATCGAAGCCAGCAAATCCGCCCCCAACAACCCACTGCTCGCATACTGCCTGGAGAGCGTCCTCAAAATCGCCCATCCGTTCGCCCCATTCGTCACCGAGACCATCTGGCAAACACTGGCGTGGGAGGGCAACGCCAAGCAGGTGAGCGTCCTCGCCACTCAGCAATGGCCGGAGATCATTCGCCACGATGAGCACGCCGCCGCCGACTTCGAGGAAATCAAGAAGATCGTGATCGAAGCGCGCTTCATCACCAAGGCGCTCGACGTGAGAGGCGCGACGCTGTATTACAGCGACGCGCCCTTGCTCGCCGCGAACGGCGAGCTTATTGGCCGGCTGGCCGGCCTCGGCGGCGTCACGCAAGTAGGTGACGGCAGCGGTGTCAATCTCACCGGCACCGCCATTGAATGCTGGCTCGACATCGACCATAGCGCCGCCGAAGCCTATTCGGCCAAGCTTGCCGGCAAGCGGCAAGCAGCCCGGGAATCCATTGCCCGGCTCGAAGCCCGGCTCGCCAACGCATCATACGTGAGGAGTGCGCCCAAGAAAGTTGTCGACCAAACCCGAGCGCAGCTCGAAGAAGCCAAGCAACTACTGGCCAACCTCGACACTGAAGCGCAGCGCTTCGCCTGATCGCCAATCGTTGATGCCGACGCCCAGTGGGCGTTTGCACATTTTGGCGGCGATGACTTTGAAGATGCTCTTCAGGTCGCCTGTGCCATCCGGGAGCAGTGCAGCGATGTTATCACTCTCGACAAGGCGTTGTCAGAAAAATACGCTCAAAGCATAAAAACCGTACTGATTCGTGACCGCAGTACGTCATACGGTTAACTAACAGTACTCGTGGAGTATTCGGAATATCGGAAACATTTTTCACATCTGCTCAGGGTTGATATGGGAAAAATGTTTCCCGTTTGCGGAATGGGGGGGCAAGGAGAAGAAGCAGGACCTCCGGTCAGTCGTCAACAAGGGTTACGTGGTGAGCTCCAGGACCTCTTTGAGACGCAGTACGGTATCTTCAGGTTCATACTCATCGCAGGAAATGACGTGCCACCCCAGACGATCGGCCGACATGATATTGGCAGTATCGTCATCAACGAAAAGAATTTCAGTTGGTTCGGCGCCGGCACGCTGGGCCGCAATTTCAAAGATACGTTTTTCGGGCTTGATAGCGCCCACCTGGGACGAATCAATGATTAAATCATAATCTACCTTGGGCAACAGTCCACGTGCAAACAATTCATCCAGGAACCCCGGCATAATGTTAGTCAGCAGGCCGACACGGTAGTTTTCGGCTGCCCAGCGCACACCTTCGCCCATACCAGGGATTGGCTCGACCGAATCAAGGTAATAAGCTTTCCAGTCAACACCCTCAGATCGGGTGGCCTCGGCTAGCTTGGTATTGAATTCATCGAGTGTCATCTGGCCACGGCAGACCTCGGCATTATATTTCCAGTACACGCGTTCGATGTCATCCACGGTTGCCCCACTATCTCGGGCCAGGGAAGTGAAGGCACGCTGAAAGAAGTGAATCAGGCAACCATTAACATCAAAGTAAACGAATTTGATACCGTTTTTGGACTCGCCGGCCGGTTTCGCCAACTCACCGCCGCCGATTCCGAGCAGCTCATCCAGCGAAACACCGAGCGCCACCACCAGATTCTGAATCGTAAAAATAGAAGGCGACTTGATCGCGCCGCGTTCGATTTTGGCTAATGTGGAGTACGAGATGTTGGCTTTTTGACACAGCGTTTGCTGTGTCAAACCGGCCGCGCGCCGCGCGGCCTGGAGGCGTTTTCCCAGCCCTTTCTCATCCATAGCCATATGATACCAGTTTTAAGCATAAATAGAAAGAAATTGGCATCTAGCGCTAGTATTCTAATACCAGGCCCGAAACTACCGGACTACATCAGCTAAAATGAAACACAAATCGCAGCGTACAGTACAGCACAACAAACACCAATCCACCGGCAATACCGGCGATAGCAAATGTCTGACCTTGCATTGAATTACCCGTCGAACGAGCCACCTTACCATACACGAACCCGGCTATACCAAGACCAAGAAACAGGGAAGTCAAAAACACCGACATTGCCCTCAGTATACCGGCAGTCTATCTAAAACGCTAGTGTTTGAGCCAGTTCGGCCAGCACGGCATGATCCGGTTCGGTCTCCATGTCGGGCGCCGTTCGGAACTCTTCGCCCGTATCGATGGGTATCAACTTGACATGCACGTGCGGCACATCCAGTCCTTCGACTTGAATACCAATTTTTGACTTCTCAGGAAATACCTCGTGGAGCCGCTGCGCGACTTTTCGCACTGCCACCCACAGAGCCGCGTAATCTTCGTCGGTTAGATCGAGAAACGTAGGCGCCTGAACTTTTGTAATCACGAGCGTCATACCGGGCTGAACCGGATGAATATCCAGGAACGCCAGAGTTTTATCATCCTCGTAGATCTTGTGGCAGGGAATTTCGCCCTTAATAATCTTGGTGAAAATCGAATCTTCAGGGGTGGACTTATCGTTTTGCATAACTCTATTATACGGCTCATCGTCAGCTATCATTCAGGCGAGCTTCGATAACCGGAATATTAATAATCATGCCCTGGGGCGAGCGCATCACAATACCATCGTCGAGCAAACGATGGAGTTCACGACTGACCGTTTCACGGGTCAGCCCGGTGCGTGCCGCCAGCGCGTGCTGGCGGACGCGCACTCGCCGCGAGTGATCGCCGGCCGGCACACCAAAGCGATAGGCTTCCAGCAGGAGTTCGTACATAAGCCGCTGGGTAGCCGCTCCACTCGCGGCGAGGACAAGCCGGCGGAGCAAACCATCCGTCCCCTTGTACACTCGTCCAAGCAAATCCAATAGTACGTCGGGGTTCTCTTTCAAAAAATTGACGGTTTCATCCGGGTCTGCCCAACGGATTTTGCACTCATCCAGAGCTTCAAAAAAATAGGCGTTCGGCGTTTTGTTGATTGCCCATGACATCGGGAAAAAGGCCGGCGGCTTAAAAACATTGACGGTTATTTTGTTACCGTCCGAGGTAATGTCGTATTGCTCCACCACACCAGATTCCAAAAATGCCACGCCGCGTGGATCCTGACCTGCCAGGGTAATGACCTGGCCCTTCGCATAGGTACGGACCGGGGAACGAGTTTTAATATAGTCTTGGAGTTTCTGGATGATTGCAGTTTGCATTATAGTCGACTCACACGATCAGTAACTTGCGCTAGATCACATTCCTAGTATACAACCTGGGGTATTCTGTGAGCATAGACAACGATAGTAGAAAGGAAAGGTGATGGCAACCTCCAAAGCAAAAGCAAACATGGCAACAGTACAAACAGTTTTTATGTATCTATCCGTTATCGTAGCAGTACTTATGTTCGTTATCGGTGGCCTTGCGCTGTGGGCTAACCAGTACATTGGCAATATGGTACGCACCGAACTCACCGCTCAAAAAGTATACTTCCCCGAAAAGGGCGCCGCCAACTTCAGTGCCGAAGATTATCCGGATTTACAGCAGTACGCCGGACAACTCGTTGATTCCCCCGAAAAAGCCAAGGCCTATGCCAACGGTTATATCGGCCGTCACCTTAAAGAGGTTGCCGGTGGCAAAGTTTACGCCGAGGTGAGCGCCGAAGCTCAAAAAGACCCGACCAACACCACCCTCGCCAAGCAAAAAGCCACGTTATTCCAGGGCGAAACACTGCGTGGTATTTTGCTCGGCACTGGGTTCGCGTTCGGCACGATGGGCAAGATCGCCGGTTACGCCTCGATAGCAATGTTCGCTGGTGGTGCCGTTCTGTTATTGGCCGCCGTGGTGCTGCGAACCCGGATATAAATGCTTCGATGAAAGACACCCCAAAGACGGTCAATCCCGGCTCGAGAATAACCATAGCATTGCCATACATTCTGATCGGAGCAGCCCTTATCGGGCTGCTCGCATCGTTCGTCCTGACATACGACAAAATCCACGTACTTATGGATCCGAACTTCGACCCCGGCTGCAATATCAACCCGGTGCTCAGCTGCGGCTCGGTCATGAAAACCGACCAGGCGAGCCTGTTCGGCGTACCGAATACGATCTTCGGGTTGGCAGCCTTTAGTGGACTGTTGACACTCGGCGTGCTGCTGGCCAGCGGCGCCAGGTTTGCGCGCTGGGTGTGGCTGGCGGCGCAGGGCATGGCAACGCTCGGTGTTATCTTTATGCATTATTTGTTCTTCCAAGGAGTTTTTCGGATTGGCGCAATCTGCCCCTGGTGCTTTGTCACCTGGATGATTACCATCCCGACGTTTTGGTATATTACGGTCTATAACGTGCAGGCCGACAATTTCGGCCTGCACGGCCGAGCCAAGCGGCTCGGCGCTTTCCTCGCACGTCACCACGGTGACGTGCTCGGTCTTTGGTATCTCACAATCCTTGGTATCTTGCTGATACGGTTTTGGTACTACTGGTCGACATTGCTCTAGGAACGCAGCCGCCAGGGGGGTGGATTAGGCCGATTAGACCCCGACGAACCATGAGTTTTCGGTCGTTTGATTTTGCGATTTCTGCATTGAGTAGCGTGCTACTCAATTCGACTCCTTAGCAAAGAGTACTGGACTACTCATCCGAAAAATCGCCAATTGTACATACAAGCGCCCCGAATATCTATGTCAGACTCTCACTCGTGCTTTCAGCTGCTCGCTTCGTCCATTTATTCGGCCTCGGCCTCAGTTGATTTGATCTGGCAATAAAAATAACCCACCAATAGTGTGGGTTATTTTGGCTGGCGGAGAGGGAGGGATTCGAACCCTCGATACCGTTGCCGGTATACTGCATTTCGAGTGCAGCGCACTAGACCAACTATGCGACCTCTCCGTACTACTTGTTAGCGAATTTCTACCGGAACACGCGACCATTGTAACAGATGGATTACAAGGACTCCAGGCAATACGAGCCCCAAAACCCGACACGTACCGCAGATTTGAGGAGATATATGGTAATTTCGCGAACATTGTGCTAGAATAACCTCTGTTGTCCGCATATCTGTACCCGTAGCTCAGCTGGCCCAGGCGAAGCCGTTATATAAAAATAAATAGCGAAGCGCTCTATCCAGCTCCTCCGGAGATATAATAGGCAAGCAACACCTTACATTTCACGCATCAGTACCCGTAGCTCAGCTGGATAGAGCGTTGGCTTGCGGAGCCAAAGGTCGTAGGTTCGAATCCTGTCGGGTACACCAAGCACAAGCAATATAAAAGACTTCTTATCTGAGAAGTCTTTTTAAATTTAATAGATAAAAGTATAATTGCTTGCATGTCAAATATAGAGACTACTCCTGCTGATACTTCGCGACTATTTCAAGAGATATTAGCTAGGCAATGCGATGCGACCGAGCAGTCATACATTGATACAAGCACAGGGGAGAACGGCAGAGTTCTCTTGGGAACTACGAAGGTCATTAAGATGCCGGGGTTCGTACAGGGTGCAGAGTCTCTACGATGTGTTCTGTTTGAATCAGCGATTATAAATACTATAAATATGCATGATGGCCAGCCACCGCTGAAAGTACCCAGTGTTATACAAACACATGTGACAAGCCCACCTTATTATTCATCCCTGACACGAGTCGGAGAACAGGTAATCGGTCAGACGGAATTACGACAGTTTGACACATATCGATTGCAAGATTATGGAACTAGCATAGGTAGCTTTGTGGCTTGGATGGAAGGCGCTATTACTGTTGACGAATACAGTGACATCTATGACCGCTCTGGCCGACCACAAATCTTTGATCGTACAAATTTCGTACGCAACTCTCCAGAATATTTTAAAGACCAACCAATACCTCATAGTCTTGCAAGGCTCTTACTTGACGTTCGTGACGAGCTTACAGAACGTGAAAAAGATGGTGATTTAGTACCAACATTGGTAGGCCATGACGACCTTTGGATAGGCAACGTAGCATTCGCCAATACGAGAGACGGTCCAAAAGTCGAGGGAGTGTTTGACTTCGGCTTGACCAAGCCTAGCAGCCCGGAGCGCGAGCTGCGTGCTTTAGCGGTTTTGCCGGACGCACTAGAAACAGGTATTACTGCATACGAGAGTAGGTCTGGGCGGCATCTATCGCGCGAGTTGATTGGTTTTTGGGCGGTTGCACAAATCGCCACTAATTATGCAGGTATGCTAAAGTCCAAGAATTATGCTGGTGCAGAAGGCAAGTGTAAAGACTTGGAGGTACTTTTACCTGGAGTGGACTGGAAAATCTAAGCAACTTCTTGCTCATATTATGAGGCCTAATTTGTACTACAGACCAAAAACCGCTTAGCCGAA
>JBDHUK010000033.1:0-10890 GCA_039809165.1 Saccharimonadales bacterium (SeqCode)
ATGCCTTTGGGGGCGAGGATCTTGCCGCCATCGCACCTATCGCCGCCGCAAGCGAATTATTGCATCAGAGTATGCTCATCCATGATGACATTATCGACCGGGACCTGATGCGTTACGGAGTGGGCAACATAACCGCCCGGTATCTGGAGCACTACCGCACTCACATCTCAGATGACAAAGAGCGCCATCATTACGCGCTCAGTGCCGCCTTGCTTGCCGGTGACTCACTCCTATCCGGAAGTCATGCGCTGATCGCCTTAGCCAAACTCGATCCCATTCTCAAGTCCGAAGCACAGGCCATTTTCAGTCATAGCATCTACGAACTGGTGGGTGGCGAGCTCATTGACACCGAATCAACCTTTGTATCACCGGCAGACATCAAACCGCTCGACATCGCTCGCTACAAGACCGCCAGCTACTCTTTCATATCGCCTCTGCTTATCGGAGCCGTGCTCGCAGGAGCTACTGCCGCCCAGAAACAGGCAGTCCGGCGTTTCGCGGAAGGGCTCGGCATCGCCTTCCAGCTACAAGACGACGCTCTCGGCGTATTCGGTGACAGCGCAACCACCGGCAAGTCAACGATCAGCGACTTGCGCGAGGGCAAACGGACCTATCTCATAGCCTGTTTTGATGAACTCGCATCCAGCAGCCAAAAACAATTATTTTATACAACGTTCGGTACCGCCGGCCTGAGTAGCCGCCAGGCAGCCGAGCTTCGCGACCTGCTTGAACGCAGTGGAGCCCGAAGTAAACTGGAGCAGGAAATTACGCGCCGCGAGCAACGCGCGCTACGAGCGCTTTCCGACATGAACCTATCGCCATCACATCAGGCAGCATTTATACAGCTGATCGACATATCTCTGCGCCGCCAAAAATAGCCACTCCGCCGGCACCACCCATGACCAACACCCTCACCTACAGATCAACTAACCACGGGAGTAGTCTTTTCGTGTCCTTGTCTATTTTGAGCGAAGAGTAGCTGGCCATATTCCGCAGATTAACCCGACCGAGCATCAAGTTTTTCGTTTTTCGACAGATTACCGAACCGTCCTTATGCACCACGTGTCCGAGAAAATGAAGTCCCTGCCATGAACGGACCATCCTATCCTGAGTCTCATTGATTTTTAGGCCCAGTTGCCTCAGCTTCTCAACGCACGACGACCGGGCTCGCTCCACATCACGTGCCGCTCTACAAAACAGTATAAAATCATCGCCGTAACGTACGTACGCCAGTGGCCTAATATCACGTCTTACAAATGAGTCAAATTCATGCATATAGAGGTTGGAGAGAATTTGACTCGTCAGGTTGCCAATCGGCAGGCCGTGGCTGGCTGGCTAATTGTGGAACGTAGCTAAAGACGACTTTGTCAAGGATATTCTTGGTTTTTGGGCAATCAATCCGCCTGTCGACCACCTCCATGAGCGTGTCATGAGGCACGCTGTCAAAGAATTTGGTGATATCGGCTCGCCATATCCAGGCTGTCGGATGCTTCCTGAGCAGACGCTCCGTCCGGGCCAGGCAAGCATGCAGACCCTTGCCGGTTCGGCATGACCACACGTCGTAATCCAGCGTGGGGTCAATTATAGGCACGAGGTAATCATAGAGCAGCCGGTGCACAACCCGATCGCGCACACCAGCAACAAAGATATCACGGCGTTTCTTTTCATGCACTATCTTATGGCTGTATTCCTGGTGTTCATATCTGCCGGAGTTCAGATCATAACAAAGCTGCAATAAATTTGCTTGCAGATTTTCTTCAAAGCCGAGGATTACCCGGCTCGGTTTTTTGCCCCGGCGAAAGGCTACCCAGGCACGCCAGATATTTGTTAGAGTTAAGTCAACGACCACCACCAAAGGTGGTGGCATAAACTCCAGCCTGGAAGGCATTAGTTACTAGCTCACGTGCCGTGTATTATCCGAGTTGATCTCGTTCCTGTTGCCATTTGACGTACTTCCGGATCTGAGCTTCATTAATGCCGACCGTTGATACACAATAGCCCCGGGCCCAGATGTGCTTGCCCCAATACTGCTTGGTGAGCTGTTTCTGGGTCTGGAAGAGCTTGATGGCAGTCTTGCCTTTCAGAAAGCCCATGATTTCCGACACGGCATACTTCGGTGGAATAGACAGGATGATATGGACGTGGTCGGCCTGAATGTTGATCTCTTCGACCTGCACCAGATCTTTCTGGGCGCAGAGGCGGTACAGTTCGTTCCGAACTGCCACCTCTGCTTTGCCCTCAAGCACCTTGAAGCGGTACTTCGGACAGAATACAATGTGGTAGGTACACAGCCAGACACTGTGTGACAATTTTTTATATTGAGACATAGCTCCTCCCTCCAGGATTGCCTTCCAGGACAGGAGCTATGTGTAGTATAGAGGGTCGGTCGTGATGCTGGCGGTGGGCCTTCGGCCCCCACCACCAAAACAACCGTCTGAATGATACGGTAGAACCATGGGCTCAGTCACCGCCGGAGGCGGTGGTTAGGGCTGCGCTTAATCTACTATCAATTTTGATGATATATTGGATGGCAAGATTCTCATTTGTAATCTCGCAAAAGGCCTGATCGGTGAAGATACTTCACAGATTTTCGGAGTAGCAGTTCTTACACAGCTTCAGCTTGCAGCTTATCGCCGAGCGCGGCGAGTACAAGAAGCTAGAAAGCCATTCTATCTGTACGTTGATGAATTCCAAAACTTCGCTACGTTAGCATTCGTGCAAATGTTGTCTGAATCACGTAAATATGGCATCAACTTGATAATGGCCGAACAGTCCACCTCACAACAAGACGATCAGCGCATGGTAGATACCATTATGTCCAACGTGGGTACGGTTATCGCATTCCGTTCAGGTAGCCCGGCGGATGAGCAGATACTTTTGCCGATATTCCGGCCTTATCTCAAAGAAGGTGATATTGCCAACCTAGCTTCATTCCAATTTTACGCCCGCATGTCGGCTATCGTGTCCCAGGAACCGGTATCTGGTAGAACACTCCTGCTCAACAGCAAGGGAAATAATAAAATCGCACAGCACGTCATTGAAGCGTCGCGCAAAAACTATGCCACCAAATACAGTAAAGAGGGGTCTGCCAAGGCGTCAGAAAAGAAAAAGGCAAAACGCGTAACTAAAAAACCAAAAACAGTAAACCTGCCAGAGTAACACCTGTTTTCCTTCTGAAAACAGGTCAACTTGCCCTTGCTGAAGCAAGAGCAAGTTACGATGTAATCAATGCCGCTACTCGCTCACTGTTGATTTCTTCGAGCGACGAAACTACGAGATTGGCAGCGGTAAAATCTTCATGCTGAGTGAACTTGTTAGGAACTACGATAGTGCACATATTTGCCGCTTTAGCTGCCTTCATTCCATTCATGGCATCCTCCAATACAATACACTCCTCAGGCTCAGTCTTCAGTTTAGCAGCTGCCTTTAAAAATATATCTGGGGCCGGTTTTCCCTTAGTAACTTCTTCTCCTGAGGTTATTGCGTCAAAAAAGTCCGCAATATCTAAACGGTCAATGATTAGGTTAATTTGTGTGCGGACGGACGAAGATGCAATAGCCAGCTTATAGCCGTTCTTTTTAAGATTCTCTAGCAGCTCAAACAGCCCCGGCATTGCCTCTACTTTGTCCTGTAATAATTTCAGATGTATTTCATGCTTTATTTTGGTGAGTTCTACGACATCGGCGTCAAAATTGTATTGCTTTTTAAAACGCTCCCAATTAGCCTCGGCACTTACACCGCTCACGTGGATAACACCTTGCGCGTTAGGAATGGGACGGACACCATATCGTTCAAGGGCCTTTTTAAAAGACTCATGATGAAGGTTCTCGGTATCAACCATCAAGCCATCCATGTCGAATATAACAGCGTGCATCTTCATTGCCCTTTATACTACAAGTATGTAAGATAATAAATATGAATACAACTACCAACGACAGCACGCCAACGTCTGAGGGTTCAACCTCTCACGCTACCGATAGCAATCTTAGAGCACTCCTTGACATCTTACGGGCAATGGCTCAAGAAGGACTGTCTTACTCACAAAACGAATACGATACAGCACGTTACGAAAAATTGTTAGAGCTTGCAGCCGGAGAGTACGAAACGGCCTTGGGCATTCCCAAGGAAGAAGCGAAAGCTTTATTCCTAAAAGAACAAGGGAGTATAACTCCTAAGCTCGGCGTGGATTCTGCCGTTGTGAATGACAAAGGCCAAATACTTGTTCTAAAAAGAGGTGATGGTAGCTGGGGCATGCCGGGTGGCTGGGCCGATGTCGGAGAATCGCCTTTTGAAACGGCAGAGCGTGAAACCTTTGAGGAGACCGGCCTAAAGGTGAAGCCGGTGGGCTACATCGCCGTGACCTATAAAACACCGAAAAACTATCCGGGCTTTGCAAGTCAAGTTAACATCTGTGTGGCCGTGGAACCAGTTTCCGACGATCAAAAAGTCACCTTAAGCCACGAACATTCTGACCATATGTGGATTGACAGCATCGACCAAGTGACCGACTGGCACACGGGACAGAAACGCTTGTTCCCACGTATTTTTGCCGCATACCGCGACAAGAGCTTTATACCAAATATTGATTAGCTATTGATCTGATTCGTCGCCAAGGAGCGTGTTCAAGCGCTCCGATAGGCTCCCGAAAAATGATGTCATCTGTTCGTCTGTGAAGACTTTCTCGTGATGTAGCCCGCGATTAACTGCTGTCTCCATACCTTCCATTGCGCCAAGAGTCGTAATGAACATAGGAGATATAGTAGCCGTCAATAGTCCGTCTCTATAATACAGATATGTTCGATAAGAAGGTTGTAGGGGAAGTATTTCGGCTACAGAACGGGGCGGCGGCAAGATCGCCCCAGTTTTCTTCATAAACTCATATCTCCGCTGCGTGCGAGTATCGTCAGCCCTTCGAGCTTCTTGAGCTGCAAAGTCCGAATAAGCCGCGTGGTGCGCTATCAACAGCTTAGACAAATCCTGGGCTTGCTTTTCTAAAGGACTATTCCTGGCGATTTTACTAGCAATGGTGTAACCGTATGGCGTTTTACTGCGCATTTCTAAGGATGGCATCTCTGCCTCGTTTAGAGGTAAAGTGCCGACGTAGGGGATAAACCATTCATCTCTGAACCTTCCAAAAAGGTCTTCGTCCTGCGATATTTTTTGTTCGAGGCTAAATCCGTGCGGACGAGGAGGCAAAACAGATTCATTGACCCATTCGCCACCTTTGAGGACGTGCATATGCGGAAGGGCTATTGTACGCGGAAGCCGGTGGTCTTCGTTGCTAATACTGGGCACTGTATTTTCGTATGCCATGACTTTGCCATTATCACAATTTGGTAATAGCGTATCTTCCTCGGCTTGGATACTGGCAAGTATTTGCTTGTAATATTCTACCCTCACTTCAGGCTCCAGATCAAAAGCAGTTTCGGTTCGTACAACTGCTTCAGGAGCTTTCTCGTCGGCGGCCAGAAGTTCCGGGCTTGTGGCGACCACCATAACGCCCCCATAAGCGTACGGGGAAGATGGGGCCATAATTTGAACTATCCTGTCTTCTCCCACTTGCCTCCGGAATACAGGTGTTATGCCTTCGATAAAGTTCCTTTTCAATATGTCAACTCGGTTAGCTGCTCGTGTCAATGCTGCCGCTTCGGCCCTGTTCAGCAGCGTATCATTACCGCGTGCAGCCGGAAAGTGAACCTCAATAGTCCCTTGTTTGAAAAACGCCTCATCGTCTACGTTGATTGGCTTAAATCCTATTTCGTTCTCGGCTTCTGGTCTTGGGAAATCTGCAAACTCTGTCATTACATTTTTTTACTTACAATGGTTTGGCTGTTTATAAATCTTGATTGAATCCAAATTGGAAGTGTCTAGCAATATATCGAAGTTCTTACGGTCACGGAAGCGCAGGTACTGGTCGTAGGGATAGTCAATGAGGTCGTATCGGCTCTTTACGAAAGTAGGGTTAAGCCGCTGAGGCAAAGCCTTTTCTAGCTCTCTTTTTCCTAGCCGCTTGATTGCTTCTTCATAAGAATCGACATCGACACGAATAGTAAGATCAAAAGCCTTATGCAATACAGGGCCTAGCACGCCAGTCCCTTCAAAGATAACAACGGGTCTTTCCGGTAGTGTTATGCTTATTTCCTTATCGCATTCTCCCGTTGTTCTGTTGTATGCGTTAGGCACCACTATATTTGCGCTACCGCTTTTGCCGCGCAAAAACTCCTGTACTTCACGCTGTACATCCTCTAACTTATCGAAGTTACAAGCAGCCGCATCGTAGTCAGCGATTTCATACGACCCCTGTGTAGCCTTCTCGATCTCTAGCTTTCTCTGTTCCCTAGGCGACATGAACCAATCTCCGTGAATCAGGACACATGCTACGCCACGCCGAGACAAGTAGTCAAAGAGTCCTTTGGCCGTAAACGATTTTCCTGCCGTTACTGAACCGTCTATGCCCACAAGGAGTGGGGCTTGAATGGAATCCCGGCTATCTCTTGGCACGATCTGGTCAAAAGCAGAGTCTAAATCTGCCGCTCTTGAATAAAGCTGAAGGCTCTCGCTCGCAATCAAGTCTTTTAGCGCAAAGTTTTCTGGACTACTCATCGCTTTTCACTAGAGAATTGTACAATTCGTTCAAATATTTAGTGCCCAGCAGGAAGACTCCCACGGCGTGCTTGGGCGACTGATCTAGCAACAGCCTGTGCGGAATGTCAGCCAGGTAATGTATAGCTTCTGCAAATAGAATTCTCTCGCGCCAATAGGGTTCATGTTCGATCAGCCCCTGGAACTCTGAATTTGTGGCAATATCGTCAAAGAAAGACTTGTTTAATGAGTTGATAGCCCCTCGGCCTTCCTTGCCGCCGGTCAGTTTCAGGGTAAATGCCCCTGAAGCACCCTCTGATAAATCAAATTCCTTCAGCATCACTTTACCGAAGCCACTCAGGGTAAACTTCAGTTTCCCGAAATCGTAAAGCGCGTCCCAATTACCTATATGCCCACGGTTATCAATAAGACGGTAGGCCTTGTTATTGGTGTCAAACACCATATTCAGAAAAGTCATATCGCCATGCGCACAAAAACTTTCAGTCCTTGGGCGTAGCATGTCTGCAATTTTGTTATCGTTTTTTATCTTGGTGAATATCGTAAGTGGATTCTCATAGGCAACGCCGTTAAGCTCAAACTTCTCACGCTGGATAAGGTTCGGTAGCGTGGTAGTTTTTGTCGCCGGAAAGTCCATATCAAAATCGTCGCAGTTTTGCAGGAAGCGGATACGTCCTTCGGCCCTGCGAAGATAGTAGTCTTCAAGTTGCTCCAATGACTCATCTTCAGGGACTCTCCGGAAATCAAGTGCATAACCGTTGGGGATAAGGGATGCCAAAAGCGCGTTGAAGTATTGCACGTGTTCATGCTGCGTTATTTTGTGCTCCGCTAACATGGTGAAGACGTTCTTACCCTCTCCGACATACTCCTGATCGAGAGTAATGAACCTATCCGTTTCGGAATGATCGATCACCTTAGGATATAACTCGGTAAGTCCCTTACATTCCTCTCTCTTGTTAATCTCCAACAAAAACCTAATTTCAGCCTGTAGCTTTGGCGAACCGTTACCCTCAACGCCAAAACGAGCGGCAACCTTCCTGACAAAAAGATCATCGGTGTCACTTTTCTTCAAGAGGAGTATTTGTCCGGCTGAACCTCCGTATAAAGTTCTGACTAATTGTTCGTTAGTGCCGATAAAATCTGACAGCTCGCCTCGACTACGAATGCTGTAGTTATTGTCGTGTTGAATTTCCGATAGGAGATGTAGAACGGTCTCTTTAATCGAACTGTCGTCAAGAGATACGTTACACGTATCTCCCGCATCTATAAAATTAACTCGTCCGTAGGCAGTTGGCGTGCGGTAATTTATGAAGCGCACAATCGGCTCATAGGTGTGGTGCAGCTCCATTTCGCTTCCTAAGAATCTGTTCCGAATTATCTGGTCAATAACTTTCATACTATACAATCGGTAATCCGATCTCCTTTTTACTTTTAATTTCTAACCAAGAGTGACTATTAGAGCTTTGCTGTTTTCAGGTACTCCTCGATGACACCAAAGCCTCGCTGCAATTCATCTGCGGTGAAAACAAGAGGAATCTTAAACAGTAGCGCGCCCTTAACATCACGAACGAACGCACCTAGCTCAAGCAGATCATGCTGAATTTTGGAGCAGGCTGCAAAATCGAGTCCGCCTTCGCTATTTACAATGTCTATGCTCCATATGAGGCCAGTGCCACGAAGCTCACCGAACAGTTTCGGGTGATTTTTCTTCAGCTCATGCAGGCTGCTTTCAATAAGCCGTTCCTTGTCCGAGAAAGTTGCCAGAAGACCTTCTTTTAATTCTTGCTTAAGACTGTCATTGAGATCATCCGGAATAAGGGACTCATCTACGCCAGACAAGCGCTCTATCATGGCTTTTGCCGCGGCCAAAGAACGCATATCCGAGCCATTTGTCTTACGCACTACACCCGAAGGGAGGATGTCACCATATTCCTTATCCATAACCAGCGCCGCCAGCGCACCATAGCCGCCTGTGATAGCTTTACTGATCGCCATCATATTCGGCTGCACACCGAAGAAGTGGACACTAGAGAAAGTACCGAGCCATCCGTAACCTGTCTGAATATCATCGAATATGAGGGGTACGTCCAAGCTTTCACAAACCTTCTTCAACTCATGCAAGAATAGCTTGGATGATATATTGACTCGATTGTTTACCTGGATCGGTTCGATGATGACCGCAAATGCTTGCTGGCCAACAACTTTTAGTTCTTCCAGGATAGACTTGTCGTTTTCTGTGAGCTCATTCTGATTTTGAGATGGCTGAGTATGAGTGGGGGTGTTAAGGAAAACTGTGGACACATCGTCGTCTACAAGGAGGCGATTATCTCGCTGCAAGTCTGAGACAGCAAAAGAAGTAAGGTTTTGGCCGTGGTAAGAGCCCTTAAACGATACAACATACTTCTGGCCTTCTTTGCGCCGTTTGTATGCCGCTACTATTGCCAGCTCTGTTACATCCGAACCATTGCACTGTCTGTGGTTAACAACGGCATCTTTCATGCCGCTTAATTTTGCAATCTTTTCAGCCAATTCATAGTACAGGGTAGTGCCGGCACTCGTTGATGCGTAAGACGGGCTACCGCTCAATATGTAGGACACTAGATTAGCGTTAATCCAGGGGTCATTCTGACCCAAAATGCAATTCAACGACATCGCGCCGAAGTCATAGAACTTGCCCTTATTAGTTTCGAGGACAATACCTTTACCCGATAGAAACTCTATATCTGAAGGTGGAATCAAGTTACGACAAAGGTATTGCTCGCCGGTCTCCCTATGTACGTCATTGACTGAAGGGCTGTGGTAGCGGTTTGATATGTAATTGATAATTACACTCGTGTCTTGATCGACATTACTAGAGGGGTTAAGGAGAGGGTTGCTATTCATGTTTACCTTTCAAGTTTCGTTATTACGTTTGGATTTCGTCCAGATTAGATATTCACGGCGGGATTGGTGTCGTTGACGCTAGGGCATGGACTATATCCGGCCATCGTTCCTTAACTTGAGAAAGAGAGCTGTACCTTTGAGTATCCGAGGGCAGAGCATCCCGCTCCAAGAGCACCCCCTGAAAATTTGCAGGCAAGCCAGCTATAGGCTTGTCGTCGATAACCACGCCACGGTAGCCAGCAAAATGTTCTTCGATGTACTTGCCTTTAGGTTCTAATATGTCAATACATGTCAGGCTGCCCAAAGTAGGGGCACATTTATACTTCAAGTACTGGAAGCGACGTTCTCCATAAGTCAGTAAGGTTGCCAAGTCGGGCCGTACATCCGATAGAAGAAAATCCAAGAATTGCGAGACATCATCGTAAACGTAATCACGCTCCTTGAAAACCTGAAGAATATAGCCTTCAACCTCATCAGCGTCGAGCCCCAATTCACGGACATGCGCGAAAAAGTCATAATGACGTAGGTTATCAACACCGGCAATATGAAGACTGTCAACATCACCATAGAATTGATCTTTGGACACCTCAAACCCATCATCAAGCGCCTGAGCAACATCGGACATAAAATCCCAGGTGGGCACTACGGTTTTATCCATATCTATAATGACGGCAAGTTCACTCATACGCTTCTCTAATAAAGTTTGATTTTATAATCGCCACACTTCTGCCACTACATTGCCGATGCTGTAATTAGTAATGTGCATCACGAGCTTGTATCGTTTTGACGTTCCTATGCTTACTACCTCAGTCAGTACAGAGTCTACAGGGTTGGGGTCGGGCGAAATCTCGACGGAGAAGCCTTTAGGCGGATTGTCCTCTTTGAAGCTCCCCAGCGGGATGCGTTGTTGTTCTGTAGGCTTCAACTCGATTCTTTCGATAAGATTTGCCTCCTTAGAGTGCCGTACATCACTAACAAGATGCGTTGCGTTGAGGCCCATATCAAAATCATTGAGCGGGGTATCCGAGTCGTTGTTGTCTGGCAGGCTGTTGCGCATTAGATTATCCCTTCTTGCCCACGACCCCTATCAAAGAAGTATGGGCTAATGTAGTATTCAAAATAGATGTTTCCTTGCTAGTTAGGAAACATACTCCACAACGTGGAGTCTGATTTGGTACAGATCATGTAAAAGTTCAATCGTGAACCATATTGGCCTTATAATGAGTATTGAGGAGTAGAGACGCCTCCCTACACAAGCCTTATGTAGTCCAATTGTGGCCGTGAGGCGCTCAATTCCCCCTAAAAATGCGACACAAGTAAGTCTTTCTGCTGGTTAGCATACCATGTCTTGTGCTGCGCTGGTGTCATGAGGTCTGGCAGTCCCATATGCCACCGCTCATGGATGTA
>JBDHUK010000034.1:0-10486 GCA_039809165.1 Saccharimonadales bacterium (SeqCode)
CCATCCGTCGATACACAGTCATGCTACTAAAGTAGCATGACTGAAGCCAAAACCAGGGGAGAAGCTGCCGGAAGGCGCTTCATCCCACGAGCTGACGCTCGGGGAACTGGTGCGGATTAGAAGGATTTTGCACAAGACCGGATGTACCGCCGGAGGTTGTGACCGTACCGTCTCTGACCGCCCCTGTAGAGGACTGTACGCTTGCAGTCGCTCCAGCACCATTAATAGATACCGTGGAAGTAAAGCCGTACGAAGCGTCCGGGCCACGACGATATACAACTTGCATAGAGGTGATATTACTTCCTGCCGGAATCGTCAAGGTTAATGTGGAGCCAACACCCGTAGCTTTTAGTGCGTATCCGTTCGGACCACGCGACTCGTCGACCGTCCAGCCCGTGGGCACCGCCGTCAATCCCCACCAGTTGACGCCCAACGTGCCGATCGTGCCTGCATAATGCATCGCGCTCGGGGATGCACAGGGCAAAAAGTTAGGATGGCTTGGATCGAAAACCTCTCCCCCGAAATTGCCATTGATCGACCGCAAATATGCCGCCATCCGCACCGGCCAGGTTCGCATGCGATCATTAGAACCGGTGCCTATACCCTCATCGGTAGAGTCACCATGCACAACGATTCGGGCTACAGCTTGACGACGATTTCCCAGCGCCAACCTTGTCGGTAAAAGGGCAGCCAACGCTTTGGACGACCACCCACCGGTCTCACCGCGCGCATCACTGCCACCTCCAACTGATAGTGGTGCCCCGGTGTACGCGTCTATGGCCTTGCCGGTATCGCCAGAGTTTGTGCTCTTGGTAATCACATTACCCGGCAGTTGAGAACCTAGTAGTTTAGTATCAGAGCCTAAGCTTGCAACACCAGAAGCTGCACCTTTCTGACTGGATGGGATGGCATTGTCTGCGGCAGCAAGAGAGGTTTGTACGTCTGCGGCTAGTTTACTACTGGCGACTGCGCCATTTTTTATTTGATTTGAATCAACCGAGTCATCTTTCAGAGTACCGCTACTGGTGTGAGTCTGAGATAAAAAGTCATTGAGGATATCGCCCCAGGTGTCACTATCTTGGCCCGGTGTCGGTAAGCGAGCCATTACCAAACACCGCCGGGAGCAAGAAAAAATAAGTGTTTACCCTGCGCTAACCGAGAGAGAGAGAGAGAGGAGCGCTGCGCGCTTATAGTAGATGCGTCAACTATGGTACTCATACTTCTTAAGATTATCCATAAAACCGATAAGATCGTCAACTTGGATTAGGCCGCGTATTAGTATTAATTAGGCCTCGATTTCAGAGAGTCAGAGAACGCCTGCACTGTGAGTGGGAAGTTACCATTTGTAATGGTAATGACTATATCACCATCATCACGATTAAAGAGAACGGCGTATTCTACATGTAGTTGCGCCAATTGCGGCCGAAGATTCGTGTAAAACCGGGCCATGTCAGCGTCGGCATGCTTTGCCCCAAACTCGGACAAAGCGATTGGTTTATTGTCGTACCACGGTTGCGCCTTCAGCCAGTTTATTTTGGGCTGCACCAACTGGATAAGCGTCTCCGTACTACTGTGGCTGGCGCTCGAATACGGGTCAAAGGCGTATACATCCGGTTTTACGGTGAGCGCATTCCCCACTCGGGCAATATCAACGGTGTCGAAATGGCCATACCAGTACACCGTCCTGATATCCGGCGCCTGGCTTTTCACGAGTGCCAGGAAATTGGAGAGGGCTTTGCCATACACCGCGGAGTCAGCGGACGCGCCCGTAATCAGCCCCTGATTCACTTTGACTTCGTACTCATGATCGAATGTGGCATACACCGGCACGTGCTTCAGGGCGCCATACTCGCCTATCGGCTTCAAGGCAGCCACATATGACTGTATCCACGTCCAGCCAGTTCCTGATTTGTTGGCAATATCCTGTATGTATTGCGTACCCTTGGATGTTATCGTAATCAGCGGCGCGATGCCCTTATCGATACGCGCCTTTTCTCCGGCCGGCTTCAAGCTTGTCTGGTTAGCCTGATAATACGTCGAGGCAATCTCCGGGTATGCACCGAAACGGGTTTTGGTATCTTCTTCCGTGCCGGTGCCACCGTCATATACGCCCAATAGGGTCGCCGGCGAGCCGTGCTTGAATTGAACCGCTTTGCCTTGCGAGGCGCTACCATCTGTAACAGCTATTGCCGGAGTGGTTACGGTGCCGCCTTCTGCCTCTAACGATATCATCGGTGTAGCCGCACGAGTACTCACAAGCAGCCCTATGCCGATCACACCACACACGAACGCAACGACACAAAGCATGAGGGACTTTCTGTGCTGAGGGCTTAACCGTATACGTCTATTCATCATGCTTATACTATAGCCGATGATGCGGCCTAAATCACCCGGCGACGATACACGATCATGAGCGCCAACAGCCAATTGACGACCGTGATATACAGCGGATATATCAGCTTAGCCAGATCCCAATCGCCAACCGCCAACACACCAAGCGTACCAGCCACACCGGACAACACCCAGGCGATAAGTGTTTCAGTATGTGGTGCGCGCCATGTCTTGGCAAACGTCAGCCCATAACCGATCAGGTCGATCGCCATCACAATCAGCAGTGCCGCCAGCGGCTGTTTGGTGAGCACCCATAGTACCACACCGCCCAGGGCAACCATGAGCGATAGGCCATCTTTGCGTTCAAACTTGCCGTAACCGTATTTGATCGACAAAAGTGCAATCAAGAGTACTGCCAGCAATGATCCGGCCGTAAACAGCAACGACCAACGCGCCCCGGCCGCCACCTGGGCCGCGAGCGCGATACAATTGAGTGCCAGCCAAATCCACCAAGTAGCACGCTGCGGCTTGGTTTTATGGCCCAGGATATCACGGACATAAGGAATTAGACCGACAGTATTTATGACAAAGGAAGCGATACCAAACGCCGCTAATGTAGTGGTGGTCATCGCTTAGCCCCTGGCTCGTATAGAATGGATGCAACATTAGACATAGGTACTAATTGCCCGGGTTTAGAAATGTATCAGGAAATACCCCGGACTGTTCGACCACCACATCATGCCGAGCCTGGAATGCCGCCCGAGCCTCAGGCAGCACGATTTTGCGGCTCCAGTCCTTATCAGCCTTTCTGATATTGCCTGCCAGCAGTTCTTCGACGGATTTCTGAGGGTTCTCATACAGCCACAGTGACATGAACGGTCCGACAAGGTGCGAGCAGCCATCGGCACTGGAAACAATCTTAACTTCTAGTGAGGCCTGATTAATGTCGATCTCCATGTTTTGATCGAGGATTTCAATCCCACCAATCACTCGCTTCGTAAACTCATCATCGAACCCAAGTTGCTGCATCAGCTGCGGACCGGCGGTCAGCGTAACATCGTACTGGTTGTCAAAGTCTAAGATCTTGCCGTAGTCATGCATCCAAGCCATCGCAACCACTACATCCCTGTCGGCTCCCGGGTAAAATTCAAGTAGCTCAAGGGCGATGCGCTCGACGATTTCGAGGTGATATTTCACAAACCATTTGTGGTGCACAAAATCAGGATTGGCCGATGCCTCGGTTACTTTTGACTTCAGTAGGTCGAGTTTTTCATTCATGGAGCTAGCCTATCACTTTCAGTATTATTTGAGTACTGATGGGCGGATGCTGAGTTCTTTGAGCTGCGCTTCGTCCACGACAGACGGCGAGTTCATCATCAGATCGACGCCGGAGCCGTTCTTAGGGAAGGCCACGATCTCGCGGATATTCTCTTCGCTTTCCATGATCATGAATAAGCGCTCGGTACCAAAGGCACATCCAGCATGTGGTGGCGCGCCGTATTTGAAGGCATTAATCATAGCGCCGAACTTTGCGTCAACGTATGCGCTGTCATGGCCAAGTACTTCAAAAACTTTGTAGAGCACTTCAGGGTTGTGGTTGCGGACGCCGCCGGAACAAAGTTCGTAGCCGTTTCCAACCATGTCGTACTGATCCGCAACGATGCTGAGCTTGTCCTCGGCGGCCAATGCCTCCAGTCCGCCCTTGGGCATACTGAATGGGTTGTGACCAAAATCGAGCTTATTGGCTTTGTCATCCCATTCGTAAAACGGAAAATCTACGACCCAGGCGAGCGCCACGATATTGGGGTCCTTCAGGTTGAAATGGTCAGCGAATGCGATACGCAGGCGGCCCAGGACTTTGTTGACGATCGCGCGCTTGTCAGCACCGAAAAACACGATGTCACCATCAGCTGCACCGGTTTTTTCCTGGATTGCTTTGAGTTCTTCGGGGTTCAGGAATTTGGCAATTGGCGATTTGATTTCACCATCTGCAAATGTCAGGTATGCCAGACCTCCGGCACCTTCGGACTTGGCGATTTCGGTGAACGAGTCAATCTGCGAACGACTCAGGCCGGACGCACCTTTGACGCATATCGCCTTGACCGCGCCGCCACCGGAAATAGCACCGGCAAACACGCCGAAATCGGAATCTTTCAAAACGTCCGACAATTCAATTAGTTCCATGCCATAGCGCAAATCAGGCTTGTCCGAGCCGTACTTTTCCATGGCTTCAACATAGGGAATACGAGGTATCTTTTCAGAAAGAAGTTTTTTGCCGGCGACCTCTGTCATCAGCTTTACGATGAGCGGCTCCATGGTAGTACGAACCTCTTCACCATCTTCGACAAACGACATTTCAAGGTCAAGCTGGTAGTACTCACCGTACAATCGGTCGGCACGCGGATCTTCATCGCGGAAACTCGGCGCGAACTGATAGTAACGAGGTACACCACCGACCATCAGCAGCTGCTTAAACTGTTGTGGCGCCTGCGGCAAGGCGTAGAACTTACCGGGGTGCAAACGGGCCGGAATCAAAAAGTCACGCGCACCTTCCGGGCTCGAGTTGGCAACAATCGGGGTTACTATCTCGGTAAAGTCATGTTCTTCCATATATTTGCGCATGTACGCGAAGAATTCTGCACGCTTTTTGAGCATGTATTGCATCTTGGGGCGGCGCAAATCCAGGTAGCGGTATTTAAGGCGCAGCTCTTCGCTCGCCTGGTCCTCGTTAAAAATCTGGATTGGCAATGGATCGGCCCGGTTCAGGATGGTCAGCTCGTTGACTTTGATTTCGATAGTTCCAGTTGGAATATTAGGATTCTGCAATCCTTCGGCACGTTCACGCACCTCTCCAGTTGCGCTGATGACGAATTCATCACGGAGTTGCTCGGCTACCGTGAAAGCTTCCTCGGTTTCGGGCTGGATGACTAATTGGGCGATACCACGATGGTCGCGGATATCAATAAAGATCAGTCCGCCGTGGTCGCGGCGTGAGTTGACCCAGCCTTTGAGGGTTACGGTTTGCCCGACCTGACCAACGGTATCTTTGGTAAGTGTTCTCATATTGTCTTAATCCTAAAGTTAGAAGTTATTGCAGCTGGAGTTTTCAGGGTCGAATCCATAACGAACCGCGCCGGCGATTAGTTACCGACCCGGGGATTTATATTGCGATTCAAATGGAGTTGGACTGCAACACGTTTCATCGGTGTTATTTTACCACATTTTCAGCAAATCCGGGCCAATTTGACGAGTCCGGCGGCGCAATCGGCGTGCAGAGTTCGGCCCACCAGCCATTTGTTTCATCAGGATTCCAGCAAAGCCGGAGCTTATTCTGACAACTCGACAGCCTCGACCTTGCCCGACCCACTTCCACGTGACGAAGGATACGCCGCCACGGCTCGCCGGTCATCGTAGCTATCGAAGTCATCCTCGATCCTGCGCCCAATCACCCGCTCCAGCACATCTTCGATCGTAATAATCCCCACGTATTGCTCATTATCGTTGATGACCACGAACAGATGATGTTTTGTTGTCACGAATGCGTGTAGCACCTGAAACAAAGACTGTGACTCGTGCACGTAGTACACGTTCGGTTTCATAAGGTCTCGCACCAACCCACCTTGTCGGGCGGCTACAATATCTCGCAGATACAGCGTACCGACAATCGCCCGGCCATCCTCTGATATCACCGGGAACCGGGTAAATTTACTGTCGTAGAGCTCGTCCATCAGGATTGGACCCAGCGCGTCTGTAGCGTTGACCGTTTTGACCTGCGGACCAGGCACCATTGCACTGGCCGCTGTCCGGTCGCCAAAACCGAGGGCGTGCAACACCACGTCAAGTTCGCCGTTACTAATCCGACTCCCGGGTAGGCCTTTTTGACTTTCGATCAAATCGATGAGGTCATCCCGGTCAAATAATCCGGTATGAAAAGTGATGTGGCGGTGGCGGTCGATGAAACGCGCCAGCCAATCGAGTGGTGCCTGCAAATAATACAGTATCCAGGCCAGCACCGGCGTGACCGCCACCGCCACTGCGACGCCAGCGCGGCCGACCCGGCCGGCTGGCGCCCAGGCAAACCCATACCAAATCAGAAGTGCGATGGCGATCGCCGATAACCAAGCCGGAGCCACCTGCACTAGTAGCGCAAAGCTCAGAGCTACCGATACGCCGATAATAAACCACAACAGAATCCGCAAGCTGCCGCCATACGCTACCGCCCGGTACAGCACCGACGCGTCACGATCACCCTCCCGAGCCTGGCGTTTCAGCTCCCGAGCTGGGAAAAAACTGTACGTTCGGCGTAAATCTATGACAATAAGCGCGATTACGAGCAGAACGACTGTAATAATATACAAACCCATACTGTATACTATACATATTATGGACAAACGTTTTTGGATAATTTTAGCGGCAATCGCCGTCGTTCTTGGTGGAATATTTTTCTTCACAAGTGGTAATAAGGCCGGGGCGCCCTCGGGTGATGCCAAACCAACCAGCCACCTCTCAGGCAACAACACCACTAATGTCGCTCTCGTCGAATATGGCGATTTCCAATGCCCGGCCTGCGGCCAATACTACCAGCCCGTCAAGGAGCTTGTCGAAAAATACAAAGACAAGATCAGTTTTCAATTCCGCAACTTCCCACTCTACCAAATCCACCCGAACGCCGTTGCCGCCTCCCGGGCTGCCGAAGCCGCTGGGTTACAGGGCAAATACTGGGAAATGCACGACAAAATCTACCAAGAGAACTACACTCAGCAAGTTGCCCAATCCCAAGGAAGCAGCTACAGCACTTGGGTCGATTCCAAAAACCCGGAGACTCAATTCGTAGACTACGCACGTGGCCTTGGTTTGAATGTTGAGAAATTCAAATCAGACTTCAAGAGTTCCAACGTCAATGATCTTGTCCAGGCCGACCTCAAAGAGGGCAACAAATTAGATGTGAGAAGCACTCCTACATTCTTCATCAATGGCAAAAAAATCGACAACCCCAGTCCGACCGTTGACGAATTCAGCAAAGTCATAGACAAGGCTATCGCCGACAACGCCAAATCCTCATCCAAAGACAAGAACTAAGGCTGAAGATAATCTCGATAATTCGCGCCGTCTTATGCCCGTCGGCCCGAAGGCAGGCCCGGCGTCAGCAGGTGCGGCGAAGCGTAGAGCCATTCCTGCCGCGCATATGACAAAACGCTCGCCAGTAGTCCTTGCGTGGGACGACCGGTGCCAATTGCCTGGCGGATCACCGTCGACGACACATCTGGCGCGTAACTGTCCACGACCATGATATCTCGCGCCGTGACGGACAACCGGTCAAGAGTACTCTGCAGTTCCAATATATCATCGGCCTGGCGCAGGCCAACCAGCAGCTCAACCTGCGAGATAAATCTATCGGCATATTTCCATTCGCCAAGCTTCATCACCGCGTCCGACCCCATCACAAATACCAATTCATGACCAAGATACAAAGCCTGCAGCTGCGGCAGTGTGCGAGCCACCGAAAGCCGACGATCAGCAAGTTCTAGCACCGCCAATTTGGAGTGTGGTCGGATAGCACGCCCGAGCATCGCGACGCGATGAGCGTAATGCTCCACCCCAATCCTGGCACGTGGCTGACGCTCCGGCAAAAACACGATCTCATCAAGCCGTCCTACACCAAGCGCCTGCAGAGCAAGCGCCACATGCCCCACATGGACCGGATCAAATACACCCGGAAAGATACCGATACGCCTGGATTTCAAAGCCATACTACCAGTATACCCATTGGCAGCTTAGCACCGGACACTAATCCCACATCTTTGACAATTTTCGATAAGCTTGCCGCGTGGACGGCGATTCACGTGGCCTTTCGGGCATGAAAAGGTGAGCGAACCGTACTGGTCTTCGTCGTCGTGCTTTTGCTCAGCTTCCGAGCCGCCTCCCGAAAATGTATCTAAACCTGAACCACCTCTTTTTGAACTCGGGCAAGACCCCGACCGAGCCGTTGAAACCGCCCGTCTTGTTTCTTGGTCGGCACGTCGATAATCCCCAACCATATAAAAATGACGTGCGCTCATCACGTGAGCAGAAGCGGTCTTGCCCAGTACCCGAGGATCAATCGACACATCTATAACCGCGGCATGCGTCAGGCATCTTTCAGAGATTCTATCCAACCTTTCACAGGCTTGCAGTCGAGTGTGGATGTGGGGCGTATCGGCAATAAGCTGATGGGTGATTTTATCAATTGTTGGCCGGAAGCTTGCTTCACGCTTTGCGCACTTACGGCGGTACGCCAGGTAATCTTGGCGAGGCCTGGCCTCGCCAAAGAAAGTGCCGCCAGCCGCGTCGTCATACATCTTTACAAGGTCGATTACACCATTAGGCATGAGGCTCTTATGGATGAGTAACGGTGTATCAAGCAGGGCGGTCGCCGACACGTCCACGTCCTCAACTCCAAGATTATGCAGCATATTTTGGATTGTAGCAGCATCATGACGATCATCATGAGAAGAAGGTCCGTTCTCAGGATGTAATACGCCGGACACAAAGGCTGATTCCGTCACCAGCACGGTATTGGAATCATCCTCTAGAGTCGTGGCCTGGAAGGAACAGCTCATGGTATTGACGAAGAAGTTTGCCTCAACCATCTCGTCTATCGACATGTCATCGGCGGCTCGCGAAAATACAACTTCATAATACTCACCTAACAATCCTTCATGATAAGCGTTCCTTCGCCGAAACATATTCCGCGTCTCCGCCTCGGAGCGGAGGCGGATTTTAGGGTGGTCTGATGCATATCGCAAACTATTCGCCTGGATCGACTCATCTGTTTGTCCAAATTGTATAACCACTCCGGACTCATCAACTGACTGTCTGCTCTCCGTTACATGACCGGACTTGATGGCGCGCTCAACATAATCCGAACTCACATCAGCACGGACTTTGTCATAGCCCTGCGTATCACCCCCATACGCCAAGCGCAATGCATCAAATAGTGAGGCGACGGGGTTTTGGGCTTCGGTTGTTGCTGCCCTCTCGCGATCATCGCCATCTTCAAGCCATACACCAGCAGCCACGCGGCCAATAAAATGCGCTGCCCGACGACGAATGAGTTCATCCTCGGCGCGATTTGGGATGACATATACAAGAGGATCGGACGTGAATACGAAGGTGGTATCGATTCGTTCGGCGGCTGCGACGGCCATATTCCCTCCGCTTCGTCGCAGAGGTTGTTCCAAGCCGATTATGCGGCGAGGGGATGCTTCTGCTCGGAAGACTTGTTAGTTGCTGTATCGGACTTGCCTTTTCCTGGGGTCGAGGCTTACCGTTGCGGCACAGTTCCGGATTTTCCTTGTTGGGGAGCACCGGATTCCAGCATTGATAATAAGTATTAGTAGTTTACCACCGTCCGGCTACGCTACATATTGTGTTTTTGTCGACAGCCTACGCTATATACAGCCTCATCATTGACATGTATGGTATAATGTATCTAAGTTATGCATAAAGAAGCCCTTCTTGAAACCGCTCACCTTATGCGGAACGGTGTGGAAGCCGCCACCGCCAGCCGAACCGGGATGGCACAGCATCTGAACGGCAGCCTTGTTCCAGTAGTCTTTGAGTCGGATTCTAACAAACCTCACGACTCGATCCCCCAACAACCTACAACTCATCCTATGCAAGAGACGGATAACTACACCTTGCTTGGCAGCCTCATGAGACTCCTGCCCCAGCATGACCCACACGGTAACTTTAAGGTACATAGCCCCAAAACACTACGCGCACTACAGGCACACGTGATCTGGGATCAGCACAACGCCCTCACACCACTCAATTCGGCCTATTACTACATCATTGGCCAACGAGCAATACGACTCTCTCGGAAGCCTCGTACTCCTCTTACTGAACTCATATTGTGGCCTGCTGCCGACAAAGTAACCGAGCCTGATTCAGGCAAACAGGTACAGCCACTCCCCAAAACTGCCGCAGTTATGACAAGCCACTACCTGCAGTTTCGGAAGCAGGCGAGCATCAATCCGACAACCAAGCCAAACGATGACATAGTGTTTGGCAGTGTTCTGAATTGGTGGCGCAATAAGCCCATCATGCATCATGCCTCTGGCAAACCGGCCACCATTCACATGCACAGCCCCAAAAAGCGTTGGGGATATATTGG
>JBDHUK010000035.1:0-10353 GCA_039809165.1 Saccharimonadales bacterium (SeqCode)
ACCCATTCGCCGATGAGGCGTTTGCGGCTGCCGTACGTGGCAGCCGCCCTGGTGCCGGCGAACCAATCCGAATCTTGTTCGCCGGCCGTTTGCACCCAGACAAGGGCATATACACGCTACTTGCAGCTCTTCATATGGAAACTCTCAAGGACAAGAACTACACCCTTACCGTTACTACTGCCGGTAGCAATACCGAGGATGGAGATATAATCCTTAACATGCTGCAAGCACACCCGAATATCAAGGTTGTTACGGCACGTAAGTCAGCCGCCGATATGGCCGAGCTTATGGCCCGGCATGATGTAGTAGTCATGCCGTCATCAGACATATTCTGGCAAGAATTGTTCGGCATGTTGTCCATCGAGGCCCAACACGCCGGTTGTCGGGTGGTGGCATCTCGTTCGGGTGGCCTGCCCGAGACAAATCTCGGTGGCGTACTATTCATTCACCCCGACAACCCCCAATCCTTGGCAAGCGGCATGGCGGAAGCTATACGGCGAGGCTCCCTGAGCCAGCGAGAGCGTGCGGCAGCAGCCCGGCGCTTTACAGTCAAGCAGTCCGTCGACAGTTTACTGAGGAGCGTCGCATATCAGACATATCTCAACCACACCGGCCCTGCCGCGAGGTCGGTCATCACGAGAGTGGGGCAGCCGCAAATAGCCCGGCCTCATAGGGTTTCAGCGTAATTTGATCGGTACCATCTTCACTCATAGAGCGCAGTTCCGATTTACCGTAGCTTGAGGCAATATGAGCACCGAGATGAACGGTTTCAAGCTGGCAATCCTGGGACTGATCCGAAAAATTTATGAGGACCACGAATTCGCGCTCATCTTCATCGGGAGCGCTAATTCGTCGATATCCCAATACCGCAGGCTGACCCGTATCAAACACTTTCAGATAGCCATGCCGAAGCGTGGGCGATTGGGCCCGCAATTGTCCGAGCAAACGATATAACGACAGGTACGAGTCCGGGTTCGTAGCTTGATTCTCGGCATTCAAGGCCTGATACCCCTCAGCAACTGGCAACCAAGTGCGTTCAGCAGAACTGAAGCCAGCTTGATGGCCGGCGCTCCATTGCATTGGCGTACGTTCCGGGTCGCGGCCCTGGCCGTACGAACCATCAGTGGACGCGTCGCCCTTGGCCGCCGGATCTTGAACCATATCACGAGGAATGTGACCATTCAACATACCTAGCTCCTCGCCGTTATAGACAAACACCATACCCGGAAGTGTAAGGAGCAACACTGCGGCCGCGCGTGATGGCAGCTCACCTAAACGGCTCGCCAACCGCGGCTGATCGTGATTGCCAAAGGCATAACTCGGCACACAATGCGGATCGATCTGCGGCAAAGCCTTATGAAAGGCTCGCAAAAACTTACGCCACGACGCCGCTTTCCATGGCATGCCAAGCCCCTCGAAGTTAAACGGTGCTGCCACCTGCGGATCCATGCCAACATAAAAATTAAGATACTCAACAAGAGGGTTGTGGCCCTCAGGATACGCCTCAGTAACCATGAAGCGCTGTTTGTCGGCGTATTTTTCTTCTTTCAGGACATCCGCCATCTCCGAGAGATAGGCATACACCGCCGGCCAGCCACGGCTGTTGTCGTGCCGGATTGCATGATATGGCAGGCTCTTGCCATGCTCGTACTGTGGATCAGGGATATCATCACTGAGTAACGGCTCTTTTGCCATCCAATACACTGCATCGACTCGAAAACCATCAACTCCCCGGTCGAGCCAGAAACGCATCGCCGACTTAATCGCTTCACGCACCGCTGGGTTGCTCCAGTTCAGGTCGGGTTGTCGAACATCAAAACTGTGTAAGTAGAACTGCTGGCGGTCCTCACACCATTCCCAGGCCGGACCACCCGTCAACACGTCTCGCCAGTTGTTCGGTGGGTAGAGCCCATTGGTAGCCGGACGAGCGCCTGTTTCCGGACTGATGTCATGTCCGTGCTTTTCGGCATATTCACGACTAACACCATCGCGCCACACGTACCAGTCACGAAAGGGGTTCGTAGAATCGTTGCGGCGCTTCGACTCGCGGAACCACTGATGCTCATCTGATGTATGATTTGGCACCAGATCTATCATAATCCGAATATCACGCCGTTCAGCTTCGGCCTGTAGCCGTTTAAAATCGTCAAGCGTCCCGAACATCGGATCAACATCACAATAATCAGCCACGTCGTAGCCAAAATCGGCCATCGGAGATGGATAGAATGGACTCAGCCACAGTGCGCCCACCCCAAGTTCTTGGAGATAATCCAATCTTTCTATAATTCCAGGCAAATCCCCAATACCATCACCGTTGCTATCTTGAAAACTCCTCGGGTACACCTGATACACGAGAGCACCATCCGCCCATCGTCGCTTGACTTCGCGTACCGGTACCGCAAATGGATCTGATTGCGTCATAAACCTCCCTTCGTCACGTATAACACTGCGAATCAGTATGACAACAGAGAGATAGTGATGCAAGCCATATCAGCTCAGATCGGCAGCGTCCAGAATCACATGATCGCCTGGTCTCGTTTCGCCACGCAAGATACGATTCGCAATGCCATCTTCGACAGCCCTCTGCAAAGCGCGGCGCATTGGCCGGGCACCCAACCGGGCGTCATACCCGGTGTCGACAACCTTTTGAATTGCTGCCGAGGTCAGTTCCACACTGATATTCTGGTTAGCCAATGTCTTGTTGATATCACCAAGCATCAGCTGAACTACTTTGGTTAATTCTTCGGGATTAAGGGGTCGGAAGAGTACGATTTCGTCAAAGCGGTTGAGCAGTTCTGGCTTGAATTGACCGCTAGTAATCAATCCGTCGGTCAACTCCTCCTGGAAGGAGGCTAACTCTTCACCACGTTGGACGCGCTCCCGAATTTGGTTGGCGCCGGCGTTGGATGTAGCGATAATCACACAGTCCTTGAATGAAGCCGGTTTGCCGTCAATATCTGTTAATTGCCCCTCGTCGAGCAATTGCAACAATAGATTCAAGATATTCGGATGAGCTTTTTCGACCTCATCAAGCAGTACTACCGCGAATGGTTGTTGTCGCACCGCCATGATCAGACTTCGTGATTCCTCAGCGCCATTACTAAGTAGCCGTCGGACATCATCGGGCTGTTGGTACTCACTCATGTCAAGCCGGATAATGCTCGACTCGGCATTAAAGTACGTCGCAGCGACCGCTTTGGCGAGTTCAGTCTTACCAACACCTGTTGGGCCAAGGAAGAGAAAACTACCGATGGGCCGCCTCGGATTGGCGACCCCGGCGCGTGCCCGTCGGAGCGCACTTGCCACTACTTTGACCGCATACGACTGGTTTATCATGCGTTCGTGAATCCGGTCTTCCAGATTGAGCAAGGCATCTGCTTCCGCCGGAGCCGCCGTACTGACACGAACACCCCTGGTTTGCTCAATCGCCCGTTGAACCGACTCTGCGGTTACGATATTCTGATGTACGCTATATGATAACGAGCTCTCGAGCAATTGTATTGCCTTGCCCGGATATGCCGAGTCCTGGAAATATCTACCGCTCAGACGATATGCTTCGCGCAGCGCCTCGTACGCGATCAAGGCTTTATGCCGATGCTCAAAAGACAGAGCAGTATCTTCGAGCACACGCATCACGTCGGATTCGGATGGTTCCGCCAGCACCACCGGATTAACGAGGTTGGCAAATGAGGCATTACTAATACGAAGCTGCTGGTAATCGTGCGGTGTCATGGCAAGCACCATCTGCACGGCACGCGATTGCAGTACCGGCAGCAATATCTGGGTCATATCGAACGAGCCCGGGCCGCTCCTAAAAAACAGCTGGGCATCATCCAGGAAAAGGATGATATTTCCGGCGTGCGACGCCTCTATGAGCAGCGTCATGACTATATCCTCAAGCTCGCCGGGCCGCCGGGCACTCGACAGAATGGTCGAAGGGCTCAGAGCCACGACCTGCCGGTGCTCCAGGTTGCGGTCCTGTCGCTCGGCCAACAACGACTGCGCCAGAGCATACACGTGGCTTGTCTTGCCAACACCCGGTTCACCGATCAGCCCGACGGCGGCAGCGCCTTGAGAAAAGGCGTTGCGCATTGCAGATACCCCCGGCGAAGAAGTAAGCCATCCATAGTGAGCCCCATACCGCTCCAGGCCAAGGCTGATATTTTGCCCGAACTGATTGAGGCGAGGCGTGAAACCATTGGCCCAGTCGCGGCCCAAACCGCCAAAGTATGGTTTGGGGGCATTCGCGGATTCCAATGCACGACCAAGCCACATGGCAACGGCCTCAATATCGGCCGAGCCGAGCCGCATGCGCGTAATCATCGCCTTAAACGCATCGGAGGTCATAAGCAGTGCTCCAGCGACGTGACCCGGTTCGATCGTTTGGCCGTTCGTGGCGTCGGCAATCCTTATGGCCTCACGCCACACTACTGGCATATCGGCCGCATGCGTGCTGAGACAGCCCTGAATCATCTCGCTTGTCACCAAGAAGTGATTGGCATAAAAGCGGCATTGCCAATGATTTCGCAGCACCTGCCACACAAATTCCGGACTCAGCTCCTGGTCCGGCCGAAACGACCGAAGAACCGACGGCGACATGCGATCAGTCAGCGAAGTACCGCGCACTGGCAGTGGTCTAAGCTCAAAATAATACCACGCCGTGGGCATGACGCAAAAGATCGCAGCCGCAAAACAAAAGTAAGCCATAGCCAGCGAGCCAATATACAGTCCGGCGATGCCGAGGAGCGCCACGATGCAAGCGAGCAAGAAGAGCATCGCGAAACCACCGCCGCCAATGGCGGCAGCCAAGCGAGCATGACGAGCGCGTTCCGAGCGTAAGTCAAGCGATTCCATTACAGCGCCATACATCCCATAATAATCCCTCCGACCCCCAGAATGGGCAGTAGCGGCCAGAGTATGAGCTGGATTACGGTCAATACCCCCGACAACATCAACATAAGTCCGGCCGTCAGCAGAACGAGCGAACGCACCGTAAAGCCAACCATCCGGCTCACGAGGTTGTCGGCCATTGCTCTGAGCTGCGCCTCAATGCCGGCACCGGGATAGGTAATTATTCGACGCCAGGGAGCAAACCACGTACGTATAAGAATGGGTACGGAAAATAGCCGCGAAATCTTATCAAAACGTTCGACGCTGTTTTTTGCAACTTGCGACCATCCCCGGCGATACCACCAGGAAAGCATTTCGAGGGCGATCATATTGATATTGTAGCATTTTTGTCAGCAGCATAAACATAAGCCCATTGGCATGAATAACGCCCTCCTTGGAGGGCGTTATTCATGCTTGAATCAGTGGTAAATTGATTACTTTGATTCAGCCAGAGCTTGAGCGACAGTCTCAACCTTCACACCGGAAGCCTGAATGCCGGCGAGGACAGCATCGAGGTTGGTTGGAGTAATGCTGTACTGATCGCCAGAGGTATCAACTCCGTGGAATACGAGTACTAACCAGGTATTCGTAGTCTTGGCTTGATTGACCCATGCCAGGATAGTAGCCGGATAAGTTGTCACTTCGACGTTCTTGACCAAGATGTTAAAGTTGTCGACCTGACCAAAGCTATTGAAGCCACCATTGGTCACATCGTCGGTATTGCGATCCGAGGTATAGCCTGCAGCCTTGATCTGAGCCATCGAGTTGGCATTAGACGCGCCATATGGTGCCGCGAAGTTTACAACTGGAACACCGAAGATACTTTCGAGGTCCGCCTTGCTCTGAGTCAGCTCATATGCATTATTGGAGGTATTGCCGAGAGGACAGTTAGTTGGATCATCAGTCTGGCCACCAGTCAAGTCACAGTGATGAACAGTATGGCTGCCGACTTCAGTACCAGGAACTGCCGCGATGAGTTCTTTGGCCTGAGCCTGAGTCATGTATTCAGGGTAATCGCTATTATCAGTAGCCGTCAGTGGGGCGCTCAACAGATACTGCGTCGAGACGAAACCATACTTCTTGAGAAGTGGCATGCCGTTCTGATAGATGGACAACAGTCCGTCATCGAAAGTCAGGCTTACCCGGCCACCGCTAAAACCGTTTGCCGGATCAGGCGTAGGAGTTGGGGTTGGAGTAGTAGAGGCACCTGCGACCACCGAGTAGTTATCAGTGCTCAATGTACCTACTGAGGTCAGTGCGTGGAATACGACCGCACTCGTGTAGCCACTTGGGACCGTAAATTGGCTACTGAACTGAGCCCAATCAGCGCTTGGGGCAGCATCACCGATCCAATTATATAGATCAGGCAAGCCGGCACCACGGTACATAATATCAACCTGTGAAGTACCAACGGACTTATAGTAGTCGCTGACCTGATACGTCGTGCCAGCAGTGACGGCAAACTCTTTCGAGATCCACTTTGCGTCACCGGGAGTTGCGGTCATAGCCGTAACATCAACCTTCAGGCTGTGTGCGCTACCGTTATAGCCGGTAGTGTCGTACGTTGAAGTGGCGGTCGTATTGTAACCACCGAATATCCAATCAGCTGGCTGGTCACCATTTACGGCTTCCACGTCAGCATTGGCAACAAGGTTAGTTGTTGGCTCGGGAGTAGGAGTGGGTGTGGGTATTGGAGTAGGGATAGGCGTAGGTGTTGGAGCAGGCGCAGGGGTAGGCCCTGGAGTAGGAGCAACGGGTGTTGGGGCTGGAGTAACGGCAGTGGCTACCGTTGATGAAGTTGTCGGCTTGCTAACGAGCGACAACACGCTCCTGGCGTCAGCTGGCACGCCATTGTCTGTGTTGGCGGCTGCAGAGCTATCGCTCGTCGAACTATCATTGTTCGCGGCAGTATCAGCGGCTTTTGTTGATTCATCTGATGATTTTGCTTTTGATTTGTCCTCTGACTGGCTCGTGCTTGCGCCCTTGACATCGCCGTCGGCGGCCTTATTGTTAGAGACATTGGTAGCTGCCACGACAACCGCAAAACCGATCGCCACGACTGCAACTACCACGCCGGGAATAAACTTCTTATTCATTGTTCCTCACTCCGTTACGCTCTGTTAATTACTTGCTTTTCATAAATAAAGAGGAGGCAGCCACCCCCTCTCGCATGTATGTATGTCTTCAACCATAGCACACTGTAGGCGTTTAGTCAAAATATGTTTCCAAAGTATTGGATCTTGTTAACGTACTGTGAGATTATTGGCACGAACTATTTGATTGTATGATCGGACTAAGCTTTCGTCTGTAAAATAATCCGCTTGCGAACGAATCTTTTACATTATAATGCTAACGAGAGAAGGGAGAGGACAGGTCAGATAATACTGTGCCGGTCTATTTTAAGTGTATGAAACATCAAGATATTTCCAAAATAATTACCGTACGGGAGAATACGTAACGTGCCTGACATGCTGCGCGTACTGCTCGTCGATGATGATGAAGAGGATGATTACATCCTTATTAAAAATCTGCTGGGCAAGATTCCGCAGTCGCCATTTGAACTCGAGTGGATATCAGATCCGAGCAAAGCACGGACCGCCATCACCGAACAACGTCACGACATATACCTCATTGACTATCGACCGGGTACCCATAACGGGCTTGAAATACTCGCCGACATCGACCTGCCTCAGCGGCCCGAGCCGTTCATCATACTTACCAGTACCAGCAATGAGATTATCGAACGCGATGCCATGCGTATGGGGGTCGCTGACTATCTCGTAAAAGGATCGCTGGATAGCGAATTGTTGTCACGTGTCATGCGCTACTCTCTGCAACGCAAGCTGCTTGAGGCGCAACGCGTCCACCAGCTTATCGAGATTAATCGTTCCAAGGACGAATTCATAGCCCTCGCCTCACATCAACTGCGTACTCCGGCTACCGCCGTCAAACAATACGTCGGGATGATTCTTGAAGGCTACGCCGGTGAGATCACCCCCGAACAGCATCGATTTCTGCAAAGCGCGTACGAATCAAATGAGCGACAGATCCAAGTCGTCAATGATATCCTTCGTGTGGCCAAACTTGATCTAAAAAAGATCAGCCTTAAACCAGTCGAGACCGACATCGGCGGCCTTATGGAAAGCATCATTCGCGACGCAGCCTCCACCTTTGCCAGCAGGGGCCAAACTATTACCTATCACGTACCCAAGCATGCGATACACGCCATGATCGACACCGAATATGTCCGCATGGCTATCGGCAACATAATTGACAATGCAAGCAAATACACGCCGCCCGGCAAACCCATCAAAGTCACCGTTCAGTCCGTTCCAAAAGGCATGGTCACTATCGCAATCAAAGACCGCGGCGTCGGCATTGCCAAGCGAGATATGAGTAAACTCTTCAAAAAATTCTCACGTATCGACAATCCTTTGTCCGTTCGAGTCGGTGGCACTGGACTCGGTCTCTACTGGTCAAATGAAGTCATCCAACTACACGGTGGTAAGATTGAGGTCATTTCAGAGCTCGGCACGGGAACCACTTTCAAGATCCAGCTTCCTCGAATGTCTGGACGCGTATCCGCCTAGTCTCGAGGCCGGAGTACGTAACGCTCGTCCAGATAGCTCAACTCCATCGCTAAATGCTCCAAGGTCTCAGCCTCCGACCCGAAGTTGAGGCGGATAGACGCGGCCATTCTTTCGAGCTCGGTAGACAATGTGGCAAAATAATCGCCGGAACGCAACCTGGCTTCCATGAGCAGTGCCGACGGGTTATCATCAGCATCACGAACGAGTAGAGGCACGGAAATTCCATGACTCGTGACATAAAGCGCAGCAGGTGAAACGGCATACATAACTAATCACTCCTTATTCTGGTTGTTCTGACTGCATAATACTACTATATGACTCGCCAGCAATAATCAAGTGATCCAACAGCTCGATGCCGAGCATCTCACCGCTGGCAACCAGCTGGCGAGTAACAAGCCGATCTGACGGTGTCGGCTCCAACGACCCGGAGGGATGATTATGGGCGACGATAATTGCCGCAGCACCATACACAATAGCCGGCTGAAAAATCTCGCGTGGATGCACGATATTAGCAGTCAGGCTACCAACCGAGATTATCTCCTCATGCACAAGCTGATATCGGCCACCGAGATAGAGTGCGCGCAGCTGTTCCTTTGGAAGCTGTGCCATGGCGAATAAATACTCATAAGCCTGAGCGGCTGTGCGGATAACCGTCGGCTTGCCGCCTCGGGTCTGATAGAACCGCCTACCGAGCTCCAACCCGGCTAACAGCTGGCAGGCTTTAGCCAGCGGTATATCAAGCGCTTCGCTGAGACGCGCTGGGTCAGTCTCGGACATAATCGTACGCTCTCCATACTCACGGAGAATACGGCGCGACATCGACATAACTTCTTCGCGTCGCGTACCACTGCCGAGCAGCACGGCCACAATCTCGGCGAGCGAAAGCTCGCCAGAGCCGAGTCTGGCCATCCGCTCGCGCGGCCGGTCGGACTCGGCCATATCACGAACGCGCAACACATACTCGCTGCTGGCTGGCGCGTCAGAATGCAGTACATCAGAATCGAGCATTCGGTATGTATGAGTTCGCCGTGTCCGCTGCTCGGATTGGCGTACAGGAGCGAGAGCAGCTGGCAAGCCGTTAGATAGCGCCATGCTGCACCCCCTTGATGCCAACCAGCGTCCAAGACTGATCCGACCCATCGAATTTCAAGCGGAAATCGTTCGAGCCATCGGTCATATCGAAAATCTCGACAAATGCCTGGCCTTTTTTAATAAGATAACGTAGCCCCGATTCCATGAACGTATACTCCCGACCCTCATATTCCATACGCTTCGGAAAGCCCTTTAAGTGCCTGCCGGGGCGAAAATAGACGCTCGTTATGTTAACTTCTTGGTTTATAACTGTAGTATTCATAGGTTCAAGCTCCTAATCACGTTTAACAAGAGAGACCGCCTTCGTAACGATGGCGAGGAACGGATTAAAATAGATAGTGTCCGTAAAGCTTCAGGTTACCGTTCAAAACCCGATGAGCCGGAACATTATCATTGCTTGAAAAGATTACAGGGACGCTTAGCCGAAACTCGATAGCCCAGGCCAGTGTGTATGATTCTTGAATATATAGCAGGCAAGTAGGAAGTACGTCAGATTTGATCGTCCAGCACTCACGATGCTTATCATGATTATAATCCCGTCCGGCATGAGCTCGCAATAGCATGAGGATTTTCTTACAACAAAAAACTCGCCCCACGAGAGTGGGGCGAGTATCCGGCTTGCGACAGGCCTGGTCTGGGCGAGCCTACATCGTGTCGGACGTTTCGTCCTTCAATGCCGCATCTTCGCGATGAGGTTCTTCGGTCACATCCTCTTGTTGGTTGTCGCCGTCCATCATATCGCGAGCCTTATCTTTTGCGTCGTCTAATAGTGCCATAAGCT
>JBDHUK010000036.1:0-9930 GCA_039809165.1 Saccharimonadales bacterium (SeqCode)
GATATCAAGGGCTCCGAGCTGGTCGGACTGGAATACGAGCCGCTGTTTGGCGTCCACCGCGGCGCCAACGCCCACAAAGTCTGGAACTACCCCGGCCTCAGCACCGAAGAGGGAACCGGTATTGTCCACCTGGCACCGGCCTACGGCGAAGAGGACTATGCACTCAGTAAAGAAAAGGGCTTTCCGTTCGTCATCGACATCGACGATAGTGGGTTTTACAACGAAGGCAATTGGAAGGGCCAGTACGTCTGGGATGCCAACAAGCCGATTGCCAAGGAACTCCATGAGCAGGGAGTTGTCTTTAAGATCGATTACATCAAGCACTCCTACCCTCACTGCCACCGCTGCGGCACCAAGCTGATGTACCGCGCCCACCCCAGCTGGTTTATGGATATCGCTGGCAACAAGCCGCTGATGCTCGAGCAAAACGAAAACATCAACTGGTTCCCGGAGCACCTCAAGTACGGCCGATTTGCCAAGACGATCGAAAGCGCACCGGACTGGAATATGAGCCGCGACCGCTTTTGGGCCACCGCGATGCCGGTCTGGAAAGGCGTGGATGGGCAGGGCAACAGCCGCGATGCGGACGGCAACGAGTACATCAAGGTTGTCGGCTCATACGCTGAGCTCAAAGAGCTCAGCGGCGAAGAACTGCTTGATTACCACCGGCCATGGATCGACGACATCGAATTCGACCTCGATGGCGTGCATTACAGGCGCATCGACAAGGTGCTCGACTGTTGGTTTGAATCCGGCAGCATGCCGTTCGCCCAGTTCCACTATCCGTTCGAAAACCGCGAAAAGTTTGAGCAGAATTTCCCCGGTGACTTCATCGTCGAATATGTCGGCCAGGTCCGCGCCTGGTTCTACTATGTGCATGCCGTCAATACGGCATTGTTTGGCAAAAATGCCTACAAAAACGTCATTACCACCGGTACATTGGCTGGCAACGACGGCCGCAAGATGAGCAAATCCTTCGGCAATTACACTGACCCGAACGAACTAATGGACCAATACAGCGCCGACTCGCTCCGCTTCCTCTTGATGTCCAGTCCGGTGATGGCCGCCGAAGATTACAGCCTCCAGGACAAAGATGTCGCCGACGTGGCGCGCAAGCTCAGCATGGTCTGGAACATGTACGACTTCTTCACGCTGTATGCTGACGTCGATCAATGGGAGTCGCCCGAGGATCCATACAGAGATCCACTTGAAGACCTGAGCAATCCGCTCGACCGCTGGATTGTCAGTCGCGTCCACCAACTGACCGAAGAAGTCGCTACTAACATGGACAAGTACGACGTGCCCAGCGCCGCCAAGCCAATCCTGCCGTTCTTGGACGACGCCTCCAACTGGTACGTCCGCCGCTCGCGCCGCCGTTTCTGGAAATCCGAGGACGACAACGACAAGAACGACGCCTACCGCACGTTGCACTACGTACTGGTGCGCCTGAGTCATGTGATGGCGCCGTTCACGCCATTCCTGGCCGAGGAGCTTTACCGTAAATTGACCGGCGGGGAGTCGGTGCATTTGCGGGATTGGCCGGAGACCGGCGCGGTGGATGAGACTGTAATCAACGAAATGAAATTCGTGCGTGAAGCAATTAATGACGGTTTGTCTAAGCGGGCCGAAGCCAAGATTAAAGTGCGTCAGCCGCTTGCGAGTGCGAAGGTAATTAATATGGTATCATCGACTACTGATTCCGGTCTCAGCGCAGAGCTGCTCGAAATCGTGAAGGATGAGCTCAACGTCAAGTCCGTGTCTGTTTCCACCGCGTCAGAGTCCGGCGGTGGACCGAGTGCCTTCGTTGAGCTCAATACTGAAATCACGTCGGAACTCAGGCGAGAAGGCCTAATGCGCGAGGTTATCCGTCAGGTCCAAAACGCCCGCAAGCAAGCCGGGCTGAATGTCGACGACCGTATTCATCTGGCGCTTGATACGCATGATGACGAGCTTGGGCAGGCGATCGCGGAACATGCCGAAACGATACGCCTCGAAACACTGGCGGAATCGCTTAATACTGAAGGTGGCACCACAGCCGAGGGCTATGCCGCCGACGTCAAAGTCGAAACCGCCGCACTGGCGGTAGCCCTGCGCAAGGCGTAATGCCGCGGACGGGTATTTTGGTATATGCATGCACTGTGTGATACAATGCATGCATGAATAGCATGCAATATACCATCAGGCAAATTCCGCCGCGGCTCGACCGAGCACTCAGAGCCGAGGCCAAGCGCACCGGCAAGAGTCTTAATGAGGTGGCACGCGAAGCGCTTGCCAGGGGCCTTGGCGTTTCTGCCCGACCGCAAAAGCACCGCGATCTTGACTGGTTTGTGGGTGGTAAGCAGCTGGGCACTAGCTTCGACAAAGCACAAGATTGGCTGGATACTGCGCCAAACGAGCTGTTATGAGCCGGCTGCTGGCGCTTGATACGAATGCCTACCGGGCATTGGACGATGGTAACCAGGTCCTGGCCGCCAGGCTGGAGGCGGCAAGTTCGATTGGCCTGCCGGTCATCGTGATGGGCGAGATATCTCACGCAATTTTTTATGGCAGCAAATCTCAGCAGAACAGCGAACGGTTAGAGAGATTTCTGATTAGTCCGCGAGTTGAGGTGCTGCATATTACGGCTGAAACGCCCCGAATCTTTGGCGAGATCGCTACTGAACTGCGCCGGGCAGGCAAGCCAATCCAGCAGGATGACATGTGGATTGCGGCGCTCTGCAAACAGTATGGTTATACGCTGGCGACTGCGGATGTGGGCTTTCGGCATATTGTCGGGCTGGATGTGATCTCATTTTAGACTTCCTCGCTGAGCTCTGAGGTAGGGTAGTCTCATTGGCCTCAATCCAAAACCCTTCAGGCATGGCTCAAGCATAGGCGGTTCGTTGAATCTGGGGTAGGGGCGGTCTATATTGCTGCTCTCTTTGGTATCACCGGTACGATACGCGAGCTGTTGAGCTGGGCCGCGACTTCCAGTATGGCCCTGGAGCCGGAGGGCGGCATGCGGAGCGGTCCGGCATCCGTCGTGATTGACGGTTCGGCGTCCGGCGGCAAGGCGATAAAATTTGCCGGCGGCACGCCGGCAGCCGTGGGCCGGCTCGGCGTGTATGATGGTACCGCGTATTATGACACGACCGCGACGGTCACGCAGGGCGTGCGTTTGACCCGTCAAGTATTCGGCCGGCTGCCGGATATTGCGACGTCGTACTACAACAGCGAGCCATCACAGATGGCTGTACTACCCAATAACTTTATGGCCGAGCGGACGCGTATGGACCTCGGCGTTGATTGTCTTATTGCCTGGAACACCGGCCTCGGGTCGGGCATTCGCTCGATCGGGACCAAGGATATCGCGTACGCCAACAATGCTAATGGCAGCGGCGCCTATGCCAACTGGCTGACCGTCAAAGGGCTGCTACGGGGTCTCGACACATATGCTGCCTCAGTTGGCCGCCAAGTATATTTTGCCTTTGACCACGAGGGCGAAAATTATCTCTGGCATAGTGATGCGCGCTCGCCGGATGGCGGCCTCAATGACCCTCAGGCCAAGTACGACCAATCGGTCACCATCAATGACTGGGTCAGGGCAGTTGCCCGTACCACCAAAGATATCAAAGACCTGAGACTGACCAACACCAAAGTCGTCTGGTGGACGAGCGGCTGGAACATGACCGCGACGACTGGCTATAACGGTGAGTACTCTGTCGTCACTGCTGGCAATCTGCTCGCTAGCATAGTAGCGAACAATCCATCGTGGGCGGCGTTTCCCGATATGTTTGGCTTTGACCCGTATATGAACACCGGCACCCCGACGTTTACTAGTCTCGCTCAACCAAAGATCAACCAAGTCAAAGCCATGCCGTGGTATGCGGCGCACCCGATACCGCTCTGTATACCAGAGTTTGGGGCAGGGACGCGTGTCGGCGCGACACCTGAAACACGCGATGCCAATATGGCCGCCTTTTATACCAATTTACGCCCACAGATCCAGGCGCTGGGCCTGGAGTTTGCAACATACTTCAACCGCAACGACGGCGTGAATTCGGCCAATATCAACCTGAGTAATTACCCGAATGCCCGGGCGGCTATTGCGGCCTCGCTGGCGAGCTGAGCATGTTGTTATATCGGATGTTAGGGTGCGCCGGTATGCGTCAGTGTTGTCCAGGCGACATGATTGCCGACCCTATACGTGCCTGCCGATGATTTGTGGGCCAGGACGCGGTCGACGAGTATCCGGGTTTGCGGCATGGATATGCCTTTGCGCTGAGCGTAATGATTGAAACCAATATCCCATCCCATCGATAGAGCGCCGCCACCGGCGTTGTTTTTGGGGTTTTGGACGGGAGTAGTATTGTTGAGGGCATCGGTCATAAACCAACGGCAGGGCCAATTATTGGCAGGCATCCAGTTGCTGCCGACCACGGTGTTGGCGACATCATGCACTTCGTCGAAGTAGGCATTGATCCAGCCGGCTTGTAGTTCGATCGCCCGTTGTAGCCGCGATTGATAGGGCGTGTACAGATCATCCCCCTGGATATAGGCGGTTTCGGCGCCGGCAGTGACAGCGGCGAGATTCATAGCGGCGTGAGACAGGTCACGGCAGGTATCGAGTACCAGTCCATCGACATAGCGAGCCGGATACGACCACATGCGGCCGATGTCATTGGTGGCATTCCAGCCGCTGTCGCCCGGCCGTTTGTATGTGCTGCTTGGGGGGATCGGATACTGACCATCTGTCGTCAAATATATCGAGGTGACGATTTTGTCCTTCCAGCGTGATAGCCCGGCCTGATACGTTGCTTCATCATTGTTGTATACGCCAATATTGATCAAGCCTTCGGCGATTGAGCTTTGCCAGTTGCCGCCATTTGTCCAGCCGTCGATCAGGAGTTGTTGATATACGTTTTTGAGATAGGTTTCAAACCTGGTGGCGTCGGCCGGCGACCAGCCGGCATCTGAATATCGTATGATTTCCGCAGTGCGAGGCCAGAGCTCGGCGCCCCAGGCGGCATCAAGCACACCATTGCCATACACTACGCTGCCAGAACTGCTCTTGAAGGTGATGCGCGTGTGCGTCGTGGCATAGGCGTTGAGGTACCTGATAGCCTGTGTGGCGTAGGCGGTGTTGCCAGTGTAGTACCAGAGAAGTGCGTTGGTGTACGCGGTTTGGGCGTCATTCATGAAGGTTGCTTCGAGTGCGCTCGAACTCAGGTCGGTCATCGGTGATGGTGCACGCGAGGTGGAGGCATAACTGCTTGATGCGGCAAACTGCAACTCCGATGTCCAGGGTTCGGCATGTGCAGTCACTTTTGATCTCACGAAATCCAGATCTGTCTTGCTGATTGTAATGCCGGGGTGGACAAACGTATGAGTGGTCGTAGTGTTGAATCTGATCGCCTTGCCACCCGATGCCGTAGGGTCGGTCACTGGGGTGGCCATACCGTTCAGTGCGCCGGATTCGGGTTCCAGGCTGAGGAATGGCGTCGCAGCCCGGCTTATCAGCAACGAGCTGAGTCCTACGACCGTGATGAGCCCGACAACAAGGCCGATTGCTCTGGGGTTAAGGTGTGGCCGGAATGGGCCTCGGAATGTCATAAGCGTATTGTACGATTTCTACGCGGCATTCCGCAATTTGTAAAAATAACCCTAGGGCTGCTTTGGCGGTGATGGGGTAATACTGTGAGCTATGGCTCGCTCATCGAGGCTAACAGGTGAATACATATATTGTTCAATGCAATCCACCCTTGACGAATTCTCCTGGGGGGGGGGTACCATAAAGGTAAACCAACCATAAGCGTATGTGTGTAGGAGTGAAATAACATCAATCATGGCAAGACTACCCATCCTAGGCGGTGACCCCGATAACTGGGGAGATATTCTTAATGACTATCTTCTGGTTGCGCACGCCAGTGACGGCAACCTCAAAAATACCGGTATCCTGGCCGCCAAGTACGCCAAGCCGACTGACGGCATCCCAAAAGCTGACCTTTCGGCCAGTGTTCAGGCCTCCCTCGATAATGCCGATGCCGCTGCCGCTGGCACTGCTCCCGATGCAACTCCCACCACTAAGGGCGTCATCCGTCTGTCTGGCGACCTGACAGGGGATGCTAGCGCGCCCCTCATCGCTCCGAACAAGATTCTCGGTTCTGCCGCAGGTGCTGGCTCTCACATTCAAACCGGTACTATCACCAACGCTAACATCCACGCCAGTGCCGCTATTGCGCAGAGCAAGATACAAGGCCTTGAAGCCACTCTCAGTGCCAAAGCCAATACTTCCCATACGCACACGGCCGATAACATCACGGATTTCACTACTGCTACTGCCACTGTCATTGGTGACCGTGTTCAGGGAGGTAATAATGTTACGGTGGATTATGACAGCGGTACCGGTATTACCGTCATCAATGCCAGTGCTCCGGGTGGGGGAGGTGAACCAAGCAGTTCTGTCCTGACGGTGGCCGGCCGTACTGGCGATGTAGTGCTTGGGGCCGGAGACATTACCAGTGGCACCTTCACGACCAACCGAATACCTGATCTGGCTGCCAGCAAGCTCACCACGGGCCAGCTTGACATTGCCCGTATCCCTACTGGTACCACTGCCTCTACCGTAGCAGTGGGTAACCACACCCACACCGCAGCCACTATTACGGACTTCGCCGCAGCCGCAGCCGCCGTCCATCATGACGACCGCTACTACACCGAGACGGAAGTTGACTCTCTTCTCACAAGCAAGCTTAACGCCAGCGAGAAAGGTCAGAGTAACGGAGTAGCTACCCTGGACGGTAGTAGCAAACTTCCTACTTCCCAACTTCCGGCCGGTTCTGTGATATCGACAAGCACTACGACTCGGCCGACCGCACGCACGGATATTGTCGTAATGTGGACCGGGGCTGACCCGGGCGGCGCAGCGATAAGCGGTGATGTTTGGCTGGGCGTGCCATGAGCCCCAAGGTTTGCGGCGGCCTTGTTGTCGTTGACCCAACCAAGCTGGCAGCGGTGGCGCCGTATGGCGTCGACCAGATAGCGCTGAAGGTATCTTGGGCGGATATCAACCCAAGCAATGGCACATATAACTGGAGTTTTATCGACAACTATCTGGCGAACTATCCAAATGCTCGCTTTACACTACGCATACAATCCGGCAACAGTTGCCCGACGTGGCTGTCCGACATCACCGGGCTCGTAGAGGTATACAACCAAGCGCGTGACCAAACCGCCTGGGTGCCTCACTGGTGGGAAGAAGTGGCAATGCAGGCGTGGGATGACATGATACACGCGGCTGGTACACGCTATGACAGCAACCCACGCGTCGTCATGGTGTCTGCCGACGCCCCGATGGTAGTCTACTCTGAACCGTATATTCTTGGTTCGGACCAGCCATCGGGTGCTCGTCTGTTCACTGCTGGACTTAACCTGACAACCACAAAAGCGTCTATCACCAGGTGTGTGAGTGACACGGCCGCCGCCTTTCCGAATACACTTGTTGAGCTTTGTATTCACAGTAGCCTCCAATATCCTGTCTCCGGCGGCATGGCATTCTCCTGGCCGCAAGGTCGCCAGTTGGCCATTGATTTGGCGACGGTCCACGGCAAGCACCTGGTATTTTCGGACTATGGCCTGAAAACCGCTAATACGTTTGCCGCGCATGGCCCCGACGAGAGCGAGACCATGCAGAACACGACCGACGTCTATACGTTTATGTATCTGCGTACCCGGCCGGAGGCTGGCGCATTGCGCGGCCCGATTACGTTTCAGCTGACCGTGGGGCAGGAGCCGCAAGTACAAGCCACCTACCAGCAAGCGGCTCAAAACGCCATCGACCTCGGTGCGTGGCAGTGCGAGACCGCTGGGTGGGGACTGCTCGGCGCAACCGCGACGACATATGACACTGCGCTCAAGGCCAATGCCGCGGAGGGCTTTCCGGTAGAGGCACCGCCAGCTCCCGATTCGCCCGAGCCGATCGGTGTATTTACCGGAGGCAACGACACGGGCACGGGTCCAGTTACGACCCAAACGCTGACGCTGCCAGCCGGGGTGGCAGCAGGTGACGTGGCTATCATCGAGTCAACGGCATTTTCTACCAGCGCTACGGCCACCATCACGTCGTTTAGTGGGGAGGCGTGGACAGTGATATCTGGCCCGGACGCCAGTGGTGCCGGAGCAAATTATCGCAGCTACTTGTGGTGCAAAGTGCTCGCCGCAGGCGACATCGGGCACACGGTCGCCGTGGCATGGTCGGCGCAACTGCCTGGTCTTGCCACTGGTGTGGTGTATCCGGCGGACTGCACGATTGGGCCGGTTGGGTATGCGGCCGTGGCTGGCGGCTCGTCAACTATCACACCGGCTGGCGTTGCCGCCGACGCCGGAGATGTGCTCCTCATTTTTGCCACCGCCAAAGCCAACTCAGGCGCCACGCCAGCGACTGCCACATTGCCCGGGTCTACGGTTACCGACAAGGTAGCGGCGACCGCCCTGGCGTCGGGTACTAATTTTGGTACGGTCGCCGCTCATCAGCCGGTGGTCGTGAGTGGTACTGTCGGTGCGGCACCGATCACCTATAGCCCGGCTACCAATGGTGCGTCGGTGTACACCCTGGTCGTATCGCCAGCCGCCCTGCCGCCAACTGGTTTACTGGTGTATCTGAGATCTGGTGGGGCATGGGTATCCCGGCGGCTTGTGCGTGCGTCATGATGAAGCAAACGTGAAGAAAAGCTCAACCTAAATGGTCGTGCTGACTGATTTGTTGCGGCTCGGCAATATTGTAATGTGTAGCCGAATACACATACTGCTCGACGAATAGCTCACGGAAGGGTTGGATGGAGTTTTGTTCGTAAAAGATGAGCAATACTTCTTTATAAATAGTTTCATCAACACTGCGGTACGAAATCGGCGCCAGGCCAGCCGCCAGCAGCAGTGCGTTTGCAGTCATGCGTGCCGTACGTTTGTTGCCGTCATTAAAGGGCTGGATGTAGCTCATGCCGGCGGTGAGTAACAACGCCTTTTCATAGGCATTGGGGGCTTGCTGTACGTAGCTCAGCAAGGCTTCCAGCGCCTCGCGAATCTGAAAGCCGTTTGCCAGCGGCTCGTAATTAGTACCGGTGATGCCAATAACAGATGAACGGAGATTCTTGGTAACACCAAGGTCTTCGATGATGATACTGTGCAACTTTTCAATATATTCAATCCGTGGCGCGTCCCACATATCCCGAGTTTCCCAGATGAAGTCGAATGCCGCTTTTTGGTTGAGGAGCATCTGTGTTTCAAACTGGGTATTTTTGGGTGATACGATGCCATAGGTAAGCAGCTTCTCAGTATCGAGCAGCGTGTACGTGTTGCCCTCTATGCGGCCGGATTTCCACGACATTTCTACCATAAAGCGCTGCAGCTCCTTGGTGTGGACGGCTTGGTTATTTAGTGCGCGCTCGTGAAAGGTATTGGTTGCTTGCTGGAGTGTAGTGAGCAGCTCGTCGCTGATGACAGGTACGTACTCGCTGGTAAAAAGCGCGTGATTAAACAGAGTATCAGGCATGCGCTTTTCTTGTGGTACATCAAGGTATTTTGCAGTATCAAATGGCCGCAGCAATACGCCCATGCGTGATAGCTGGTAGGTGATAGAGCGGCCACCACCGGCACGAGTGAGATAGCCTTGCTCGTGCAGCTCGCTTAGTGCGCGCTTTACGGTTACTAGGGATACCTTACTATCCATATGTTCGTGCACATCAGATGACGCCAGCTCGTTTGAGTGGGTAAATAGCGCTAAAATTTGCTTATTCGTATCATTCATATACTCTAATCGTATCATAATGATACGATTATGAGCGATATATTGCGGTCCGACTCATGTGACGCAGCTTAACTGAAATACCCATAATACGTGACCGGGCCATTGTCGCGAGTAATGTCCGTTCTTTTCTGTACTGCCGTATTTGTGTA
>JBDHUK010000037.1:0-9736 GCA_039809165.1 Saccharimonadales bacterium (SeqCode)
TGTGAGACGAATTCCTGGGCAAAGTTAACGCGCACGAAGCAGCCGGCTACCGGGCCGACGCCGGTATTGACATTGATGGTTCCCGAAGTATCAGAGCCGTTGACGTTGACTGTGCCGCCTGCGCCCAGCGAGCCGGCGTCAACGATTGAACGTCCGGGTGTGGCACCCGAGAAGGACAGGTGATTGGGGACGGTGAGCGATCCGTTGCCGGCCAGAATGAGCTTGGTAACGGTAATCTGGGCAGCGGTCACTGGACCACTGAAAGCGGTGGCACCGGCAACATTGAGGTCTTTGACGGTTGTTACCCCCTGGAGGGCGGTATTGTTGGCGACCTGAAGGCTGTTAACTTGAGTTTCGGCCAGGTTTGACACGCCGGATACGGTCAGGCCTTGGGCTTCAAAAGTGCTCCCGATTTTGAGGCCGCCGGCCACATCAAGACTGCCGCGCACCAATACTTGGCCCGAGAATATGGCATTGCCTTGGACGGTGAGTGTTTGAGCAGAACTGCCTACCGTCGCGTCGGAATTGGCCAGCTGCTTGAGCGCCTCGGTGGTGAGTTCCTGAGTCGCCAGGCTGGCGGTTTCCGGAGCTTTTTTGCCATTGAGATAGCTGACGATAGCTACGGCGCCGGCGATGGCAACGACCAACATGAAGAGCAGCAAGTACAGGTTGACCTTCCTGAATACTGCTTTGATACCCTTGGGTTTTGCAGGTGGTGGGGTGGTCTCGGACGGGGCGTCTGGGTCAGCGACGGCCTCGGCGTTTAGTTCCTCGTTTGTTTTGCCGAGGGCGTCAACAGGAGCGCCCTGTTGGGCTTCGCCCGTAGAGTTTTCCGCATTACCTTCGGCTGGTTTTTCTTCGTTTGGTTTTGACGAATCCATCACTTTCCTCGAGCTTCACTAAGTGTCGCTTATGCTTGAGTGTATGATACTACATTCTGGTGTGCTATACCACCTCGCCGCTGATGCTCCGGCTGTGCCTGTCAATGGTTTGTGTTTTTGCCGATGATTGCGGATAATATAGTGTATACGCTTATGAATATGGTGAGTGAGTATCTCCGACGAATTGCAGCCGTGTTGGTATTGGCCGCTGGCGTGGTGGGTGTTGTTGGTGCCATGACAAACACCGTGTATGCCGAAACATCGAGCTCGGCTAATTATCGGGTGAATGAGGTGCAATTCGGTATTGGCAGTGGGACGAATATATGCTCGGGTGCGTATTGCTCGACGATGTCGGTAGGGGATATGACGGTGGGCCGGACGCGAAGCGATGGGTATGGCGCTTGGGCAGGATTTAATACGACAACTGAGCCATATTTGGAAGTTACGGCGACAGGTGGCAATCATGATCTGGGAACGCTTGACATAGATCGGACGGCGGTGGCTACCACACAGGTCAGTGTGCGCGCCTTTATGGCTAGCGGCTATGTGATGCAGATAACAGGCGAATCGCCATCCCAGGGATCTCACCGATTGGTAAATCTGACAACGCCATCGACGAGCCATCAAGGGGCCGAGCAGTTCGGTGTCAATCTGCGCGATAACAGCGCTCCCGATGTGGGCGCCAACACTGAGCAGATTCCGTCGAGTGAGTTCAGCTTTGGCAAGCCAGCCGACGATTATGATACGCCCGATCTGTTCAAATATATTAATGGCGATATTGTGGCCGGCAGTGACCGCAGCAGTGGCGAGACGGTGTACACGATTTCAATGATCATCAACGTGTCGAACGTGACGCCGGGCGGAAAATACACTGGGGCATACTCGGCGGTCGTTGTGCCAATGTACTAGCGATCAGCTACCGATAAGACAACCTGTGGATAAGTGGATTGAAAAATCAAGCCGCTTATGCTACACTGCCGAAGTACCCACTAAAATAAATATCAATTCATAAAAACATAGGAGATGCATATCGCCATGTCTATTAGCAACTTTAAAGGTCTGGCGAAACGCGGTGCAGCGTTTGCTATGGCGGTGGGACTTCTGAGCGGTATCGCATTGTATGCGGCGCCTGGTCTGACCTTCGCTGATGCGCTGAATCCGCTGACCGAACGCTCGCTGCTGCTCAGCAGCTCGGCGCCAGGATATATCGACAAGGATGCCTCCGGTAATGCCGGCAGTGCATATGCGCCGCCAGGATCAGGTCCAAACGGTAAGCAAAGCGGTGAAACGTTTAGCTTTCGGGTGAGCACCGACAGCACCTCGCCCTCCAGGCCTATCAAGGCGTTTACATTACAGTATTGCACGAAGGCTGCCGGATATTGCATCGCTCCGGGGAACAACACGGGCGACTATGACCCGAACGATGACGGTGTGTATACTGACTCAACCCGTCTCCTGAACGAAACGCCCACGACGGGCGGATGGGCCGTCAATAAAAGTGACCTCAATGTGGTCGGTACATTCGTGAATGCTGCCGGCTCGACTCCGGGCGCTGGTGAATTCGTGGTGCTGGTAAATGGCAGTCCTTCCACGGGCTGGACGATGGCTTCCCAGAATGCGGAAAGCGAGGATGCGGTTAACGACGACCAGAATCTTACGGGTAAAAATAACCTTATCCGTCTCGTGAACAGTACCGGCGCGTCGCCAACCTCCAATCAGAAGATTGAGATCATATTCCGGCCCTCAGGCAGCGTCTATATCACTAACCCGGGAGCGGATGCCTTCTTTGTCAAGATAAACACCTATGACTCCGACAGTACATCCCATCTCATCCCTACTAGCATGCCACCGGGCAACACGCATATCATCGACGGTGGTGTCACGGTAGCGAACGTCATGACAAGATCCATTGAAATCCGTACCAAGGTGCTGGAAACTATGGCTTTCTCCGTCGGTACTACCAATCCGGATACCGTTAACCAACCCCACGGAACCTGCGATGCCATTGACGTTAACGCCCCGATTGATATGGGTAGTCAGCTCGCCGAGTTTTCACTTGAAGTCGACAAGGCCTACGATGCCTTATCGTACTGGCGGCTATCATCGAACTCCTCGAATGGCGCGGTCGTATACTACTCCGGCTACAGTTTGGCCAACACGGTAGGCGACCAGATCGATGGCATCAACGACGGTTCGCCAGGTACGCCTGCATCAAGTAATCCTGGAGAGGAACAGTTTGGCGTGGCCTACACGACAGCTGCTGACATATTTGACATTCTTGGTTCGGACCCTGTTTCGAGCAACAGCTTGGATACATTGGATATCGAAACCAACTACGGTGGAGGTGCTGGTACGATTGTCGATGGTGGCACCGCGCAATTCGCGTGGGAACCATCCAGCTTAACCACTCCAGTAGTGCTTGCTCAAGGTGATGACGATGTTGTCACCTGTGCGACCGGCAAAATGCGCTATATAGCAAACATCGCCGCCGCTACTCCGGCAGGTATCTACACTGCAGCTATCAACTATCTCGCTGCTCCGCAGTACTAGATAGATGATTCAGCAAGAGAAAGCCCGGGCATTGCCCGGGCTTTTTGCTATAATACTGCTTATGTACGGAAAGAGGGATCGTTTCTATACGCCCAAGTAACATATATGAATCAGTTTCACAGTTTACTGCTTCGCTTGCATCTTCACGGTGTGTTTTGGGGCGAGATTGCGCTGACGTTGTTTTTTGTGCTGTTAATATTCTTGCCGTCCGCATCAGCAGCTGATGTGGTTCGTTTTCAGGATCGCAGCCTGACACTTCAGAGCGCACGACCCGGAGATGTAACGACATACACGCTGCAGTTTCGATTTACGACGCCGACGACCACCGGTTCGGTCGACTTATTGTTTTGCGTGGACCCGATTCCTTATCTGCCCTGCGACAGCCCGACCGGGCTTGATGTATCCGGTGCGTCTTTGGCAAGTCAGGTGGGTGAGACCGGTTTTGCTTTGGATGTCCGGTCGTCGAATCATCTGGTTCTGACGCGAGGCAGCCCGTCAGTGGTCGGTAATGATTTATCGACATACGTGATATCGGGCATTAAAAATCCGACGTTTACGGCACATTCCTATGCGATCCGGATGCACAGCTATGCAAGCAGTAACGCCACGGGAACTATCATAGATGTCGGAGCGGTGACGGCTCAAATAACGCCTTCGGTAGTGCTTGAGACGCAGGTGCCTCCGATGCTGGTATTCTGCGTGGGCCAGCTCGTGAGCGAAACCTGTGGGGATGTTCTGGGGGGTAACTTCAGCGACATGGGCGAGATTGACGGCGAGACGACGGTGACGGCAATGTCTCAGATGGCGGTAGGGACCAATGCGACAGATGGCTTCGTTATCACTGTGAACGGCCGCCCTCCGGCGGCCGGCACCCGGGTCTTGTCATCACCAAACGTGCCCACCCTGAGTCAGCAGGGAACGAATCAGTTCGGTATCAACCTCGTGGCGAATACGACGCCGGCGGTAGGGGCCGACCCTGACGGCGACTCTATGAATGCGGTAGCAACCAATGATTATGGCCAGTCCAACAGGTTCATGTACCGCGACGGCGACGTAGTGGCAAGCGCCCCGGAGGTGAGCCTGGTGCGCCGCTTTACGGTGAGTTACATTGTCAATGCTCCCCAAGACCTTCCGGCCGGTGTGTATAGCACAACGCTGACCTACATATGCAGCGGAAGGTTTTAGTGGTACAATACCGCTAACGTTAAAATTAAGAGTGAGTTGATGACGAATGAAACGTATTTCAGCAATTTTGAGTGCCGCACTATTGCTGGCTATTTTGGTATGTGGGGCGATACCGGGCAGCGCCTCGGCTGAGGCATCTTCCTCCGGATTGAATATCACGCCGCGCAAAAACTTGAATGTCAAGCCGGGCCAAACGGTCACGGACAAGCTCACCATTGGTAATCTCAACAAAAATGCCGACTTGAATATCACGCTCAAAGTGATTGACTTTACCTTTATGAATGAGACGGGCACGCCGAAACTTATGTTGGCTAAGGACGCGCCGCAGACCGTATGGTCATTGAAGCCATTCCTGAAGCTGCCATCTTCTGTGATTGTCCCTGCCGGCCAGTCAAAGACATTTGAATACTCGATTACCGTCCCTGCCGGCCAAGGTGCCGGGAGTTACTACAGTGCCATACAGTATGCGACGGGTAGTTCAAGCGGCGGCGAGGTTTCCCTGAGCGCTTCCGGTGTGTCGCTGATGTTCGTGTCGGTGCCGGGTATCGTCAAAGAAGATATGACTTTGAAGAAGTTCGGGGCATACGCCAAAGAAAAGGACAAGATCACGGGCAAATATGTATTCATCGCAACTAAAAAACCACAGGAAATGGCCTTTACGCTCGAAAACAAAGGTAATGTCGCCGAAGCACCGGTAGGCAGCATGACGGTTAATTATATGTTCGGCGGCAAGCAATGGGTTATTGATGACGTGAATCCAAGCTCGTCGCTGGCATTACGCGGCCAGACTCGTCTTTTTACCTCTTGTTTTGAAAATGACGAACGGCAAACGGAGCTGGGAGGTACGGTAACGAAGGCGAAGGTGTGTAAGTCACCCAACCTGTGGCCCGGAAGATATACTGCGACCCTTGGGGCATTTTATGGGCAGAATGGGAACAGCTCTCACCAGATAGACGGCAAGGCGACATTTTGGTACCTTCCTATTTGGTTTATTGCCGCAGTACTTGCGGTGCTGGCGCTTATTGTTATTCTGGTCACGATTATCGTTCGTAAGATCCGCCGGGCCGTGAACGGCCCGAGCTATAGCGGCAAGCGCCGCTGACCGCCACGGCCGGAGAGCGGCCGGTGCTCAGAACCTCTTTCAAAAAAAACGACCACTAGCACCTCGGCGGCTTTCGAGCTAAAATAAGCATAAGTTATGTGGGTGAAACGCACGCTATTGAGATATACACAGGCTGCCGTCTTGGTGGGTCTATGTGTCATGATGATGTCTTCGGGGGCGGAGGCCGCCATCAACCCATTACCGACGCCCGACCCTCAGTCGAGCTCATACGGTATCGAAACCACGAAACGGCAGCCTCCTCCGACCACGGGCGCAACCATTACCACGCCCGGCAGCGGTGCGAGCTATTCGACCTCGCCGATCACCGTCAGCGGCATGTGTCCGACCGGACTGTTGGTACAGGTATACAACAACGGCGTGCTCGCTGGCGCGGTAATGTGCAGTAACGGCAGCTTTACGATGCAGGTTAGTTTGTTTCGTGGCCAGAACGACATTACGGCTGCCGTCTTTGATGATCTCGACCAAACCGGACCGGCCTCCAATACGGCGAGCGTAACATATAACGATCCGGCCTTTTCGTCATTCGGGGCAGTCATGACGCTTTCCAGCAACTTCGGTCGCCGGGCTGCGAATCCGGACACTGAACTGACTTGGCCGCTCCTGTTGTCGGGCGGATCGGGGCCTTATGCATTTAGCATAGATTGGGGTGATGGCACGTCACCTCAACTCAAAAGCCAGGCGTTGGCCGGTGAAGTCAACATAGCCCACACTTACAAAAAGGCCGGCGTCTACCGGGTAGTGGTGCGTGCCACGGATGCTAATGGCGTGACGGTGTTTCTTCAGCTCGTAGCAATAGCCAATGGTAAGGTAGCGGTGACGGACACGACAGCCGAAAAGACAAAAACAGTAACCGTTGTCCGGGTGCTGTGGCTGCCGGTGGCGATCGTGTGTGCTCTGCTGTTTCCAGCGTTCTGGCTCGGTCGCCGCAGTCAGTTGGTCAGCCTGCACAAGCGCATGGAAAAGAGTCTCGAAAATTACAAAGAACTGTGACCGCGTGTTGTGTGGGTGCCTCCGCAGAGCAGCGACTGGGGTTGTGGATAAGCAGCTGAGAAAAAGCTTGCATCCAGGAGCATAAGCGTGATACACTCAACGTGTTAATCATAAAATAAACAAATAATATAAACATAAAAGGATAGAGGAACATACTATATGAAATCCTTACGTTTTGATCGCCGCATAGCGTATATGCTGACGGCTTTCACATTCTTAGTCGCGGCGATTTCGCCCGGGCTGGTGACGGCTACGGTGCATGCAGATGTGCTACAAAACCGATCAATCACCATGAGTAGCGCGTCCGCCGGCGTGACGGCAAACACAAACTATAAAGTGGAATTTAACGTCGGTTCGGGCGGTGCGGCAGGCGCACTTTTAATTGAGTTCTGCAGCAATTCGCCTCTTATTGGGACGAGCTGTACTGCTCCAACCGGTATGGTGGCTACGACGGTGAATACTCCGGACGGTAGTACTACCGTGTCAAGCTCAGCAGCAAATCGTATTAAAGTGTTGAAAACGATCTCAGCTAGCAGTACGGTAACTGTTAATCTCGGCCAAATCAAAAATCCATCGTCGATTGGAACATTCTATGCCCGTATGTTGACATATACCGATGATACGGCACTTGGAAGCAATACTTCGGCCAGCCCTGGAACTTATATTGATGACGGTGGTGTCGCGCTTTCGATCACCGACACGATCGGTGTGAGCGCGGCCGTCCTGGAGAGCATGACTTTCTGTGTGTCAGGTAACGCCACTACTCCTATTGGCGAGAGCTGTGATCCGACCGATATAGACCCAGCTACGCTTACGCTCGGTGAAGATACGGGTGGCGTCAAAGCGCTGTCATCAACTGCGGTTAGCACGGGCCTTGTACGTACGCAGATATCAACTAATGCCTCTGGCGGTGCGGTAATTCGCATGAAGAGCAGCGCCACGAACTGCGGAGGATTGATTCGTACGGGGAGCTCAGCTTGTGGTATCGGCCCAGCAACTTCGGGTATCAGTAACGGCGACGCGCTCTTTGGGGTAAAACTGGGGACTGCGTATGCGACTTCCGGTGCGTCTAATCCGACCGGTACGCTCCAGGCATACCCTTCATCCGGTTACAATACTAGCACGTATCTGATGAACTATACGTCCGGGAATACTGCTGGTGTGACTGGTCCGTACGGTGATGATTTTCTGGATACGAATGATGCGCCGATCAATAATCAGAATATAGATTTGACGTTTGGTGCAAGTGTGAGCCCGAACACTCCGGCCGGCTTGTACGCTGCGGATATCAGCTTGATCGCAGCCGGCAAATTCTAGCTTAACTCTTGCTGCTTGGTGATCTCGAACAACACTGCCTTTTCCTCGGGCAGTGTTGTTCTGTACCGGGCCTAACGCATGTGGGATACGATACTGCTTATCGTTTGCAAAACCGGTTCCGAATCTGCTACGATAGTAATAACTAAGACTATGGGAAGTATCTTGAAAATAAACTTGTTGCGCGTTGCTGTAGTAACGATTTTGTTGTCGGTTGCGACCGTCTATCTCAGTGTAGGTATCGCTGGAGCGGCAACGACTCCAGCCAAAAAAGCAACTCCGACACCACCTAATAGCAGCACGAGCAGTCTCAAAGTATCTCCGGTTCGCACCGATATTACCATCGAGGCCGGTAAGAGCGATGTGGTGAAGACATATGTTACAAACATTACCGCCACGCCAATCGTCGTGTCTCCGATCGAAAATGATTTTATAGCCGGAGATGAAGCAGGTACCCCGTCAATTGTGCTTGACGAGAACAGCTATGCGCCGTCACACAGTCTGAAGCGTTTTATGCTGCCTCTCAAAAACGTGACAATCGGGGTCGGCGAAACAAAACAGGTAGACCTTACAATAGTCGTACCCAAGAGCGCGCAGGCCGGCGGTTATTATGGGGCTGTGCGTTACGCGCCAGCTAATCCTGACGGTTCTAAGAATGTGAACTTGAGCTCTAGTGTGGCGTCGCTTGTGCTGCTGACGGTACCAGGGCCGGTAACAGAGGATCTGCGCATGACGAATTTCGATCTGCAGCAGGATGGTAGTGCATCTACCAATTTCCGGACGCCTGACAACATCGAGCTTTTGCTGCGATTTGAGAACAAAGGCAACATCCAGGAAGCGCCGTTCGGTCAGATTTATGTACAGGATGCCAGGACTAAAAAGGCGGTGTATACGTACGATTTCAACCAGGACACGCCGCGAGCTAACATACTGCCCGATAGTGCGCGCCGTTGGAATATTCCGCTCAAAAACTTTAAGAAGTTTGGCAAATATACCGTCGGGGCGACCTTCAGTTATGGTGCCAGCAACAAGACAATCGAAGTCAAAAAAACAGTCTGGATTATTCCAATGACTTATATCATTGCTGCCATCGCCGCGCTTGTCGGTCTGATTCTCCTGATCATCTTTATCGTCGTTGCACTCAAGAGTTACAAGAGGCGGATATTGCGGTCGTCGGCTCGTTATCGCCGCCGCTAGCCGCAGCCGATGTGTTTTGGGAGGGCTATACATTGACGGGCAGTACGTCCTAAGGTACAATGTTGAGTACTATGAACGTGACATCAATCTCCAAATTCCGTAAAGACGCTAAAGCCTATTTCGATCAGGTAATCGACGATCATGATGTACTGCTTATTACTCGCAATGATGGCCAAACAGTGGTCGTGATGACGCTGGATCAGTATAATTCCCAAACAGAAACCGACCACCTGAACAGTACTCCGGCCAACCGAAAGCATCTTGAGGCCTCGATAGCCTCTTTACGAGCCGGAAGGATCGAAAAACATACGCTAGTTGATAATTAGATGGCTCAAAGAAATCTCATTTTTACACCTGAGTCATGGCAGGATTACACGTACTGGATTGATCAAGACAAAAAGACGCTCAAGAAAATAAATAAACTCATAGCCGATGTGTTGCGTCATCCTTTTGAGGGAATCGGAAAACCTGAGCCTCTCAAAGAGAACTATACGGG
>JBDHUK010000038.1:0-9659 GCA_039809165.1 Saccharimonadales bacterium (SeqCode)
AAGAAGAAACAACAGATCACCAAGCAAATCACCAATCGCCGCGCTCGACATGATTACGAGCTGGGCGACTCGCTGATGGCCGGCATCAGTCTCACCGGACGCGAGACCAAAGCACTGCGCATGGGTCATGGCCAGCTACGCGGCGCGTATGTCACCGTCAAAGAGGGAGAGCTTTTTCTCATCAACGCCACTGTCAGCGGTACCAACGGTATTCCGATCAGCGAGTCCGAACAAACCAGGGCACGCAAACTCCTGATCAAACGCCGCGAGCTTAATGCCCTCCTCGAAGCCAAACAGCAGGGCAAGACTATCATACCTCTGGAGATGTTGACGCGCGGCCGCTTCATCAAAGTCCGTATCGCCGTTGGACGCGGCAAAAAACACTACGACAAGCGTCAAACACTCAAAAAGCGCGACAGCGATCGGGCCGCTCGGGCAGCCGTCAAAGCCCAGAGGTAACTCACTAAAGAGCTAAAGAAGGAGTGGCATGATCGGGCTTTCCAAGGAGTTTTGCTAAGCCTGTCCCGAGATGTAAACGGAGGCGTTGCGTAAATCGTACCGTTCAGATATAATCGTCTCTGTTCTTAGGATAATTTCCGTATCCTAATACACATTCCACGATAGTCCCGCGTAGCTCAGCGGTAGAGCGTTCGGCTGTTAACCGAAATGTCACTGGTTCGAATCCAGTCGCGGGAGCCAAGGCATATTAGATTAAGTCAGAACTGATAAAACGGTTCTGACTTTTTGTTTACCCAGAGTAGATTTGAAACTGAATAGATTATAGTGTTGCAATAGACTAAAACAAAAGAACCAGATGCAATCGTCTGGCTCTTTTAGGTTATTACAGAGCTATGCTTTATAGGATTTAGCAGACAGATATTCGCGTAGTTGCACATAATGATCATTGTCGCGAACATATGATTCTTTTTCGAGCAGAACTGATATTGTTTCTATTTGATTATCTTGTACAAATATCTTTCCCATCGGCCAACCGACGGTTCCAATCTGTTCTTTTGTGATACGGCCTTTTTGAATCGCATGGAAAGAGACCGGCTCGCTGCCAGGCTCACAGTAGGCAACCGCGTACTCCCAGTAGGCATCACGTTCATCTTTGTCACTCAGCAGCGCAAGGAACCCTTCAGCGCCAAGCTGCTTTTCGGCTTGTGACAAGAATGGGCCAGGAAAGCCGCTTAGGGCCTGTATGTACAAACCGACGTCTTCGGTAATGACAGGACATTGCTTTTCCTCGGCGGCCCACTTTGCAGAATATTCTGCTACAGCTCTGTTATTATCTGCCTGTATTTCTGGCGTTTCTATAGCAAGACGCTTAACAATATATGAATCTAGTTTGATTGCATCCATAAAACTCTTAAATTTGAATTCATTGGTGGTGATGAAGTAGATAGTAGGTTTACTCATAGCGATGATAAGAATTCTCCAATTTCCTCTGTATTAGTGGCCGTATTTTCAATCGTATTATGGACTACGAGGAGTCTCGAGTCCATGACTTCGGTGATTGTTCGCACGACCCCTAGTGCAATTGCCTGGTGAAGCTCTATGTCCTGTGCGGACTCAACAGGACGCTGCCGGGTTTTGTCTGCCGCACGCCAATCAACTATATCTTCGGGGTCAGCAGACACAAAGAGATAGTGCGAGGGATTTAGCCGCCTCTCGGAAACTGGGTTGACCGCAAGATTACCGCCTTGCCTGTATACGGTATGTGAGTTTAACACTACAGGCTGTCGTTCAATAACTTCATCAAGTAGGACGTTCGTATACCGAGCGATGACATCAGAAGGAAGCGTTTTTAGCCCATCCCGATTATCTTCTGCTCGCATAGCTGATTCTCGCTTCAGTTTTTGGGATAGAGCCTCTCCAAATGAGATAACCGGCAGCGTGTCCGAAAAATGCCCAGATAGCCGTGTCTGCTCCAGCAGAAAGTCCTTACCACATCCAGAGATGCCAGTTACGATACCGATTCGGTTGTGATTCATATTTTATAGGCTTAATTATAGATTTTTACATTATTGCAATTATTTTTACTCTTGTCTACAATGTATCGAAATAACTGTTTTGGAGTACTGATTTGTGAGTAGCCTGGGCCACGATGCCTTAAAAGAGCCTGTTGAGCATAGTTTTGACATTTTGGATGCTGCCGAGCAGATGCAACAGCTTCACGGACTAAATCTCGGCATTGTGTCGCCGAATGGTGCGGACGCAGAGCTGAATACAGCCCTAGAAGAGGCAACAGCGCTGGGCTACACACCGTTTCGGTGGCAAAACGTGGTCCTTGCCGCAGCCAGTGTAATTCAGTCAGAGGGGATTGAGCTCCCTCCTGGAAGACGAGCCGGCAAGGAGCGTGGCCAGAAAGTTGACGCCTTGCTTGGCCGTTTTGCCTTTGATGCTGATGGCGAAGGTGAGGTAAGAATAACCTTTGCAGACGCCGACGGCGAAAATGTAAGGGAAATCGAACAAAAGAAATCTCTCGGCGACAAGGACGTGGCAGAGGCAGTACACGCCATATCAGACGATCCTACAGTAACCAATCTTGTCTTAGGCAAAATAATCCAGCATGTAAGTAGCTATGCCCGTACGCAGCAAGGCCTGGTGTTTGGAGAAGCTCGCGTAGGCCAAATTAATACCGGCTCCGACCCACACTTATTAGTTGAATCAGCATCAGAGGCTTCTCAAAAAGTCAGTACCAAGCATGATGACACTATTCTGACTGGTACTCCCGAGGAAATGCGTGCCCACATTGATCAGGGAGTACGTAGGCACAGCGCCTTGCGTGAGAGAAGCAAAGTATTAAGCCAGATGGCAGGTAATCGCGAGATCAGCGTACTGCCCGCATTTACTTTTGACAATTGGCCGACAGATGCAGTTATGACACGCCTCCGGGATGAGATCGGGCCCATAACCAACCAGCATATCCAGAGCGAAGGCATCTTATGCGATGACTGAGATCTTAAGTATCAAACGCTCTTTCGGCTTACTAGTTACGAGCTAGCTGAAATTTTTGAGAACGGCAAGGGATTAGAGGAACATTTGCTCGCTATTGGCGCGTTCAGGAACTGGCGCAACATCCTTCGAGTAGACACTGAACAAACTGATGGCCTGGTACTTAATAGAGACCTCGTTCGGCAAGTTGCAAGCGAGCAGGCGAGAATCATCCAAAGGCGACTTGCGGATAGTAGTCTACCTCTCGAAGATATTCTAGTGCCGCAAGGTATGTTCGCAGAGCAGGGGTGGTTCATCCAGAAAAAGAATGGTGACGTACAGGCTATACGCGACGGTGGAGTGTCATACGCAGATGGAATTAAAAATCTTGAATTCCGCGAAGTAGACACCGAGCTAACCGAGCAAATCCACGGTGACCTGCACTACATTCATACACCACGTGCCGAAAGAGCGTTTGGAATGTTTGAAGAGGGAGATGAGTTACCATTTTCCGTCCTGTCACTACAGAAGATCGATCGAGAGTACAAGAAGAATGCACTTCTGTATCAAGGATACGATCCAGAGAAGTGCTATGACCTTACTCGGTTATACAGCCGCCCAGGCACACCGGGCAACGCCAGCAGTACCATGTTTACACTCACATTCAACCATTTGCGCAGCAAAACAGATACGCAGGCCGTGCTTTCGGCTTTCATGCCGAGTTACGCCACTGGCATATCAATGACATCGTCCAAAATGGATCGTCCTGTGTTGGTCAAACCTTTGCAGCACCGTTTTGGCCGAGCAGGCGAGTATGAAGGCGTGCCAATGTACGAGAATATGACTAAACGGCGTTTAGGCAGTACAGGACTGGGTGACATACTGTATAGCAAAGTGCCTCTTTTACCTGTCGTCGAACTGATGTGTCCAATTCAGTCACCCCGTTTTACACCGGCAGCCGGCGCAGAAATGCACATGCTTGAGACACTTAGTTAGATAAATCTCGCCTAACGGCGGTTATAACTTCCTCTATTGTGGTGACCGAGGTATCTTAGACGAAGTCAGAACCGGTAAAACGGTTCTTGATTTTTATATATCCAGAGTAAATTTGAAGCTCCAATACTACTCGCAGACAAAAGGGCGTTTATTTGGTAAACTACCTTGCACCGCTCTACGGCATCCTAAGCCCAACGGTTGCAAGAGGAGAATAGTGTATACCTATGGATGATACAAAAATCCTGAACTTCCTAAAACTCAGCCGATGGCCACAATTTCAACCATTGCGCCCGGATCGTTACAGCCGGAATCGGCACTGGTTGCTTTCACGCAAACAGATGAGCTTGAGATCATCTTCGAAACCTTTGTAGATACACGCAAATGGAATAATCTACAGAAAAATCCGCACGTATCTTTTGTAATCGGCTGGGACACAAAACATCATATAACCGTACAGTATGAAGGCATCGCGAAAGCTGCATCCAACGACGAACAAACAGAATCATACATCAAAACATTTCTAGCTAAAGACACTCCATGCGCTGAAAAGTTCTTACGAGATTATAGAGTTCGCTTATTCAAAGTAAAGCCCACATGGATTCGATATTCTGACTATACCGGTGAAGTCCCAGCTATCATCGAGCAAGTATACTAATCATGCAAATCTTTAACCAATTTACCGTGATCCAGTGGTTTGCTATGCTACTGTTATGCGCTTATACCTTTCGTCATTCCGTAATGGGAATCAGCCTGAAGCATTATTAAACTTGCTTTCAGGCAAGAAACGCACCGCCCTTATTGCAAACGCCGTAGACCTCGACAACCCCGAAGAACGGCAACGGAAGGTAATTGAGGAGATTGATCGGCTTGCTGCACTTGGCTTAGATGTGAGTGACATTGATTTGCGTGATTACTTTGGAAAGTCGGCCGAGCTCTCCGGCAAACTCGCACAGTATGATTTACTATGGGTTCGCGGCGGCAATAGCTTCGTGCTGCGCCGCGCCTGTGCCCAAAGTGGCGCAGATACAATTATCAAAGATCTTGTCATGAAAGACCGTATTGTCTATGGCGGTTATAGCGCAGGCATTGACTTAGTCGCCACAGACCTTCATGGCGTCGATCTTGTCGATGATCCATATAGAGTCCCCGACGGCTATAACCCAGAGATCATCTGGAGCGGTCTCGGCATCCTCCAGTACACCGTGAACGCACACTACAAGTCAGAGCATCCCGAATCAGCGGACATTGATAAATCTATTAAATATATGATTGAGCATCACATCCCGTTCATGGCATTACGCGATGGAGAGGCAATCGTTATTGATGGCGAAGAGCGTAGGATCGTAGGTTAAGGCCGCTTGAGATCAGGTAGAGACGAGCACAAAGCCACGCATAACTTTTTGCTATAATAGAGTTATGCAAACCAGTGATGAAATCAGCAAAGAATGGGCCATAAAGCTATTCGATAGTACCGAGCTTTCATCGTTCGAGATTGGCACAACGAAAGGCTTACAGCAAATTCATGAGTATCTGTTCGGTGGTTTATATGACTTTGCCGGCAAGGTTCGATCCAAGAATATCAGCAAAGGCGGTTTCACTTTTGCATCGGCCATTTACCTGGTGAGTGGTTTAGCGGAAATAGACAAAATGCCAGAATCAACCCTCAAAGAGGTTGTTAAAAAATATGTCGAGATGAACATAGCCCATCCTTTTATGGAAGGCAATGGTCGAAGTACGCGCATCTGGCTGGATTTGATTTTGAAAAAAAGTCTCAAACAATGTATCGATTGGCAAAAGATAGATAAGAATGACTATATGAATGCGATGCAACGCAGTCCCGTAAATGATCTGGAGATTCGTGAATTACTGCGCACCGCCCTCACCGATAAAATCGACGACCGCGAGGTATTTATGAAGGGTATCGATCAATCGTATTACTATGAGGAGCCGGACGATTACAGGGGCTAGATGGTGTCCTGCCTTACCACCGTTGTGTACAGCTCGAAAAAATGATATTATCCAGTGAATTTAGGCCTGAATTTATAAGGAATAGCTCGTGCCGGAAACGCACCCGAATTTAGCAGATGTACTGTCAGAACCGAGCGCAGAGGCGTTTGGTGGATTCAACGTTGATTATGGCGCAAGATCCGGTAAATTCATCAGAATGAGCGGCATGATTTTGGTCGCTCCAATGTTAGGGTACGGGCCGGATCATAAACACCTGACGCACCTGGACCTCTTCTGGGATGCCGTCCTGTTCACTCCGCCCGATTTCTCCGAGGAGGTTATCCGGTCAGCCAAACAAGCAGAGTCCGAGGGCACAGGACTGGGACGTTGCGACATCACGGATGCCGGTAAATACGACTGCACGTTTAAAGATGGACGACTGGAGCAAGTTGAAATCTTGGGCAGCAGTATTGATCTGGGACGAGTGAGTGCTAAAGTCCGGGAACAGACTGCCGAAGTGATGAAGAATTATTTTGCCTCTGTCACCGGAGTTGATATTACTCAAACCCTGCGTAATTAGGGCCGTCCTCTACAATATATTCAATTCACACAAAACGGTCAGGACTATACGGTCAGTAACTTTCACGGATTATGGAACGGTGCTGGCAAAACGGACACTCCCGACAGACTTGATCAATCCCGAAAGATACAAGATTTTATTGAGACCAAAGCCAAGGGCAAGGTCATATTGGTCGGCGATCTTAATCTGGAATTAAACACGAAAAGTCTAGCAATCCTGGAAGAGGGTATGCGCAATCTAATCAAAGAGAATAGCATAGTCTCGACTCGCAGCCGCTACCACAAAGGGCCGAATAAGTTTGCCGACTATGCTATAGTCTCAAACGACGTACAGGTCGTTCATTTTGGAGTACTGCAAGATCAGGTGTCGGATCATCTCGCTTTACTCCTGCAGTTTGACTGATTAGTTGCCTCTTGTTTGCTTACTCACCGGCCAAACCGCGAGCCTCGACAGTGATGGATTTGAGTAGTTCGCTTGCGCTCATCATACTCGTTACATTTTGATTGTCTTACTTTTTGTCGTGACCTTTGATAGCGGCCTCGATGACATCACGAGGCAGCGCGGCAGTGGACAGCAAAGCGCCACGTACTTTTTCAGCGGCGTCACCGCCAATATCGCCAGCCGCATCAAGTACACCGCCAACCGCCGCCTTGGCAGCCTCTGCTGTGTCAACGCCAGTTTCGCCAGCTACTTTGATGGCGCTCTGTACTGCGCTCACGGCCGCCGAGCCAACATCCTCGCCTACATCGGCCACGCCCTTAACGATACCGCTGGCACCGCCTCGCACGGCTTCAAACACGCTGCCACCGACTTCGCTGGCACCTTTCACAACACCCCGAATCGTCCCCTCGGCCACTTGAGTTAGCGAACCACCGACCTTGCCAACTCCTTCGATGGCACCAGCCGCGACAGATGCGACAGTTTCTACGGTAGTACTGCCAATTTCACCCGTGCCTTTTAAGACGGTGACGACCTGATCTTTTACGGAGCCCGTTACTGCATCAAGAATGTTATCCACGCCCTGTACGGCTGCTACTACTGCGTCGCTGGCCTCTTTGATAATACGATCAAGCATATACCCTCCTGCTGGTTAGTTATGTATCGATTTTATAGTACTTCGGATTTCTGAGCAAAAGTAGTTTCGACAGCTAGGCCGGGAATAGCTATGTCATAGTGGTTGAATTTTGTTGTAATAGCGGCGTCTTTGCTTGTACTGCTTTTCCAAGGTCTCAATGTGAGCATCGCGGTAATCAATAAGCTCACAAGGATTCGTCCCATGCGCCAGCCGGCCGACGTACTGTGTCAGTTTGCCAACAAACGCAAAAGGGAAGGCGAGCACCAGCACTTCGACATTCGGTATATGAATACCCTCGCCAAAGATCTGGCCGGTCGCCAAGAGCACCTCATACGCTCCTTGGTCAATCTGCTCCAGCTTAGCAGCACGACTGCTGGCCGAATCTTCACCGGAAAAAGTAAGCGTCCTGCAAGACGAGCGCACATGCAGTTCAAGTATTTTAAGGTGTTCTTTACGCTCGCTCAGAACGAGTATTCGCCGTCCTTGTTTGACCCGAGCCGAGATATCCTGGATGATTTGCTCATTTCTAGCAGTGTCGTAGCAAATTGTTTTGGCCAGCAATTCAAATTGATCCCGTTTCCAGTCAAAAGGCAGCCGGAGCGAGGTTTGCCGGATGGTAATATCAAACCCGGCGGACTCTTTTGTATCACCAGATCCGGTGGAAGTGTCCATAACTGCCACAGTATCGCTGATATACAGATAGATCAGCCGCTCATCGTTGTGTTTGCGCCGGGGAGTCGCCGTCAAGCCGTACGCGTGTGGCGCATTCAGTTGGGAGATCACGGCGCGAAAGGTGGTGGCCGGAATATGATGGCACTCGTCCACTATGATCACGCCAAACATATCCGCAAACGCTGAAATATCTTTCATGCGTGCAAAACTCTGTAGCAATCCGACCGTAATGTGTTCGCCGGGTTTTTTGTACGCGGAAGAATAGCGGCCAATTTGTTTCTTGGGTATACCAAATTGTGCTTGAATTGTCTCAACCCACTGGTCAAGCAATTGTTTGCGATGCGTCAGAATGAGCGCCGGTTTTTGGTGCCGCGCGACAAGCTCCAGTCCCATGATCGTTTTGCCGCTGCCAGGCGGCGCCACAAGCACGCCGCTGCCGGCAGCGAATACCTCGTCCACCAAGTGAGCCTGCTCGGGCCTGAGGGCAATATTATTCGTATATACACATGTTTCATGCCCAGGATAATCATAAGTAACCGTAAAGGCAATCCGCTCTTTGGCCAGCAAGCCGGTTAGCTGCCCCAGAAATCCCCGGGGAAGCCGCAGACAGGTCGAATCCTCCTCGATCAGATCAAAAAACTTCGGCACATTGTACAAAGGCTTGCCCAAACGTTGCTTAACGATATAATCGCTATTCGGGATAAATAATTTTTCGCGTAAAAATCTGCGCACCACCGGATGCAGTTGCGCCTTGGGAAGCACAACTTGCCGTGCGACAGTTATTTGTAGGGTCTTTTCAGGGGAATCTGTCATCTCAGCTCCATAGCTTGCAGCGGAAAATCTCACATCGCGAGCAGCTTGTTTTCATTATAATTGGAAACATTGTAAATGGGAGTCCGTATACATGATTTCTTTCGTTTGGTCCTCAAAATATCCGTTCATAGCCGGTTCGGGAGGATCAGAGACCTACACCGCCGGCCAGATTCGTGAACTACTCCGACGAGGCATTCCAGCCCGAATCATCACCATCGGACACAGTATACATGATGGCCGCGACGATTTCCCCGACATCCCGTTCCTGGCGCTGGACACCGTCGATCAACTCGGTGAGCTCGACGATCTATTAGTCTACATTACCTATCCGCTTGAGGTCAAAACAAAACACCAGGCATATGCCATTCTGCATTGCCCACCACCCACCTATCAACACGGCGACCCACTATACAACAAACACGCCTTCAAAGGCGTGCGTCTTATTACGGCCAGCAAGTTTGCCGCCGGCATGTGGTGGCGCAACTTGCGGTATACGGTCGGCCGCATGCCGACCGTGTACCCATTCGCCGATGAGGCGTTTGCGGCTGCCGTACGTGGCAGCCGCCCTGGTGCCGGCGAACCAATCCGAATCTTGTTCGCCGGCCGTTTGCACCCAGACAAGGGCATATACACGCTACT
>JBDHUK010000039.1:0-9404 GCA_039809165.1 Saccharimonadales bacterium (SeqCode)
TATCGCCCAAGTCCCTGAGGCCGTACATGACCACCGCATAGAAGCTTGAGATATCAAGTGTATTATCGTAGCTAAGTGATCCATCCGGCTGTAGCAGATATCCCTTGCGGTAGGACTTCCGCTCAGGATCGAAGAATAGCGCCGAACCCTTGTATATCCGATCTGCCGCATTGCGCCAATGAACCGCATTGTCCGGATATTCAAACCTATCGGCAAAATCCGCCGCAACCAAGAGCGCCTGATATGTAATGGCCGCCGTGTACGTGCTTGTGAGGAATTTCTCTTCCCATAGGTCATAGCTGGCATGGGGAAGCCCCGTTTGATCGTCAAGAAAGTCCGCCAAAAAGTTGGCAGCCGGCTGCACGAAAGTAGCATAAAGGTTGCCGACGAACTCATCGTCGTGGCTATAAGTATGATATTCGCCCAGCATATACAAAACGCTAGCCGTCTCGTCCTCTTGGATGGCCAACTCGGTGCGCTTGCCATGGAGCAGGGGATGCCACGTACTGCCGATGGCCTTATCCGGCTGGTACTTGTGCATCAGATAACCGTCCTCGTGTAAGATGTCGCGACAAAACTCGAAGAATTTGCGAGGCTCATCTTTGTAGCCTAAACGTATCAGCGGCCACATAGCGTACGCGCCGTCACGGGGCCACACGTAACTATAATAGTCGCGGCCGTAGTTATAGATAGATGAATCGCAACTCGCGATCACACCTCCGCGCCGATCGGTGTGTGCCTTGATGACCATCAATGATTTCCGTGCGATCTCGCGATAATCCTCATCGATCGCTTCAAGTTTTGGCTTGCCAACGGCCAACCACTCACCCCAGTAATTCCGGGCAGCGGATTGATAATGAGCAACACCGTTCTCAATAATACGGGCGTGGATTTTTTCAGCAGCTTGCTGCGAGTCTGCTGCAACCACCCAGTAATCAAAGCTTGCCTCAGCTCCGGAGGGTACAGTAAGTGATACACGGAGCACCGAATCAACACCGCCATGCTCGACGTTATTACCGGACAATTCACCATCCTCGGAATCACGGTACGTACCTTCTTTGCCCTCGATACCATAGCTGCCGACCGAGTATTGATCGAACGGCATACGGTCGTTGCTCGTGCGTGCCGAAACAAGCAAACAACACCGGCCTTTGTAATCGAGGATGTAGTCTTGTTCAGGAACGTATAGTGCGGTATCAGCCCGGCCAGCACGTGAAATTTGAAACACCTGGTGCATAAAGATCCTGATTTCTCGTGTGGCTGGAGCGGCATTTGTCACGCTGATCGTGCGGCAAAAAGCATTGCAATGAGGGTCGACGAAATCAACGGCGTGCAGTTCAATACCCATTTCTTTGTGTGACATGGTAATGTCCGTAATGAGAGCGTTGGATTCAAAATCAACAACAATATCCCAAGTCTCGTCCACCCAGGCAAAAACGTCGTCAACCCAAACGCCGATCTTATGCTCCAAGCTGCGTGCTGTGGTCAGGTTATCAAGCCCGACGTACGGATAGTAGAAATCATGAACCAGTCCTTGTTCATTCAGCCCAACCGTGAGAGCGCCATTTCCGAGTATAACTGGTCGCGCCATTAGACCTTTACTCCCTTTTCATGCAGCCGGTGTGTGACGTCATGATATGAATTCATAAAATTCATATAGGCTTCGTATGGTGTTTCGTATGGGCTAAAATAGGCATGAATATCGCCGTCGTTAAACCATTTGGTGCACATATAATAGAAATGGTCGGATGTTTGCAGTCGTCTCCAATCTTCTATGAGCGCTAGATCGCCAGTTCCCAGTATTCTCTCTTGCAGGGAGTACAAAGCATGAATCGACTCTTGCTGCATGGCATTGCCAAGCCAGGCGGACAAATCTCGCTCCGTATCAGCCCAGGTAACAGTACTGGGCGTATCGATAGTGTCTTTGGCCTCAAAAGCATCAATGACTTCACTGACTGTCATGAAAGTATTGCCAGTGGTTTTGAGCCACTCCTTGGGTAGATGCTCAAGAAAACCGAAGATGCCGGATTCGTCCCATTGGTGCTCGCCAAAGGTCTCATAATCCATGAACAAATTGAAATTCGTGGCCTGCGGATCAGCATTCAGCCAGTGAGTAAATTTATCAGCCGTCAAGGGCCATTCAGCCCAGTTTTGATCGCCGAACCGGAAGGCGATATCGTCGGACAGCTTATAGTTCTTCATGAGCAAACGGATATTTTCGGTATAAGCCGGCCGATACACAAAATTTGGACTGCGCCAACCAAGCACCTTATCCCAGCCCTCGCACAGAATACCCTTGTAGCCAGCTTTGTCGGCCCAGTAAGCGATATCATTATTGTACGCAAGCTCCGTGTTGCGGAATACTTGAGGCTCCTGGCCAAAAAGCTGTTTGACCTTTTCGCGGTGCATCGCGACCTGCGTTTCAAATTCACTTCGGCTATAGAAGAACGCCAAGCTATGGTGATACGTCTCGGCCACAATTTCCACTTGGCCCGTTTCAGTCAGTGTCTGAAACGATCGCAGGGCCTCAGGCGACCATTTTTCGAGTTGCTCAAGAACAGTCCCCGTAATAGACAGGCTCAGCTTGAACCGCGGATGATCATGGAGCATTTGCAGCAGGCGAGTATTGGTCGGCAGGTATGACTTCTCCGCGACTTTCTTGAGGATACGCTCGTTGCTTTCGCGTGATTCATATTCAGCGTCAAAATAGTCATGGTTCTGGCCGGCATCGAAGATGGTATAGTGCCGGATACGGTACGGCTGATGTACGTGCAAGTAAAAAACGATCGCCTTATTACTCACGCCGTCGCTCCTACACGGTTCGTAGAAAGAGGATTGTGGACCCGGAAGATGTCGAGCAGTTTATCGGCAGCATCACTCCACGACATCTTTTGAAGCTCACGATAAGCGTTGTGATGCAGTTCTTCAGCAAGAGCCTGGCCACGAACAACGGCGGTTATTTGATTGGCCATTTCATGCACGTCCCAGTAGTCTACACGCAGGCAATTGCGGATCGCCTCGGACACCCCGGATTGTTTGCTGATCAGAGCCGGCGCGCCATACTCAATCGCTTCCAAGACAGTCAGTCCATAAGGCTCAGAAATCGAGGGCATAACAAACAGATCGGCGATCGCGAAGCTGTCGCGCCAATTTTTGCCGCGCTGAAAGCCGGTGAAAATGACATTCTTACCAATACCGAGTTCTGCACTGAGCTCCACCAACTCGTGCAATTGTTCGCCATTACCTACAACGAGAAAGATGGTCTTAGGGTGCCGGGCAATTACCTCACGAGCGGCGAACAGCAAGTTTGTGAGACCCTTTTGAACAGTCAGGCGACCGACATTCGTGACCACACTCCAACCATCAGCTTTGAGTGATCCAAGGTATGTATAGGCATTACTGGCCTCAAGCGGTGCCATCAGCTCACGATCGATACTGTTGTGGACGACATCAATTTTATCGAGAGGAATGCCATAATCCTCAGAAATCATGCGCTTCGTCAGACCGCTGACCGCAACGATCCGATCGGCCATCATGAATGCTAATGCTTCAATTTCACGCACCAATGGATTGCCATCGCCACCACCGGCACGATCACGTTCAATGGAATGAACATGCAAGATAAGCGGCTTTCCGGAAAACATCTTGGCTCGTAATCCGGCCCGAAAAGTGAGCCAGTCATGAGCATGAATTACATCGAACTCACGGCTCTCGACTAAACGGCCGACGGACTCCTCGTAGATAGCTTGCTGCCCGACGATATCATGATATTCTTTGCGGCCATTCTTGTAGGTATACAGATGGCTGTCGTAGACACCGCCAGCTCTGGTAACAGCAACTACGTCCTGTGGAACAGCTGGCGTAACTTTCATAAAATCCACATCGTGGTCGGCATCATAGGGAACAACGAATTCAATATCCACGTCCGACCGTTTGGCCATTGCCTTGCAAAGCTGGTAACAGGCGACACCGAGTCCACCGCTATTGTGCGGAGGCAACTCCCACCCGAGCATCAGTATCTTCATGTCATCTCGCCATGTTTATGTTACTTAAGCCCAGTATAGGCAAATATTTACATAAGCACAACCGCGAAAATCGTGCGGCTTGCTATAATACAGCGTATGGCCGATGGTGGGGCAATCAACGACAATGACAAGTACAGCGAGCTATTTTTGCGCGTCACCCGTGTCGCCGGACTACTCATTCCGTTCGTGGCGGTCGCGTATGGTATCGCTGCGATGCACGGGATTGTCGATCGTAGTCCGGCTTTTGGGGCCCGGGGATTTGTCGTTATTGCGGCGTTATTTATTCTCCTCGGCATCATGCAGGCCGTATTCAAGCCTGCGAAGCCGGTTAGTTTGGGCATATACATTGGTTTTTATCATTTATTTGGGGCAATGTACCTTTTTGTGGGTCCTGGTTTTATCAGTCCGATCGCATTCTGTTGGATTGTGCTCGCGTTTATCACAGAGATTTTTTACGGACGATGGGGCGCATTAATCAGCTTGACCGTCATCACGTTTACTGCGCTGACCGTCTACCTCGCCGAGCCGGTAGGCGTATTCGATTGGGTTCAGTACACGGTCTATTTGATGATAATTATTGTCAGCAGCGTACTGGTCATCCTTCTTCGGCGCGTCCAGCTCGTCGAACATGAAGACCTGAAACGTACGCAGATACAGGAGCAGTTTCAGCGCGAGCAGCTGCGAGCGCTTATAAACAATGTCGGTATGGCAATTGTCAGCACCACGAGCGGCGGCACTATACAAACGTATAATGCGGCCTTGCTTGAGCTTTTGGACAGCCATGAGACATTGACCGGCAAGAAGCTGGACGAAGTGTTTCATTTTATCGACCGTACCGGACAGCCGGCAAAACTGCAAGACATCCTTTTTGCATCATCACGACTCGTGGAACGCGACGACCTCCGTCATCAATTCGCAAGCGGCGAAACGATGCATGTCAGCCTCATCTGCGCTCCTATCAGCAACCATATTTCACCAGAGCAGCACGAATCAGGAGGCTACATTTTTATCATCAGAGATATTACTAAGTTTAAAAGCCTCGAAGAAGAACGTGATGAATTCATCAGTGTCGTAAGCCATGAGCTTCGTACGCCAGTTGCGATTGTCGAAGGAACAATTTCGATGATGCTGTTTGAGCTAGAACGCAAAAAGGATCCGGCCTATCTGACGCCTAAATTCAAGGAAGCACATAAGCAGGTCTTGTACCTCGCGAGCATGCTACAGGATCTTACCACGCTTTCAAGTGCCGAAAAGGGCTTGGCGGACAAGGCCGAGACTGTTATCGTGGGCGACTTGCTGACCGAAATATATCAACACTTCGCCGAGAGGGCCGACGCCAAGAAAATCGGCTTGCAGCTTGAGTTGCCATCAGAACCGGTACAGATCGTCACGAGCAAGCTCTACTTAAAAGAAATTATCGACAACTTCATGACCAATGCTATCAAATATACCGAGACCGGGTCAGTTACTCTGAGCGCAAAAAGTCTGGGCACGGAGATCGGGTTTAGCGTGGCGGACAGCGGTATAGGCATCAGCAAATCCGACCAAAAACGCATATTCGAGAAATTTTACCGATCTGAAGACTACCTCACACGCAAGCACTCCGGCACCGGGCTGGGGTTGTATGTAGTTCAAAAACTAGCTCAAAAGATACAGGGGCACGTGGTCGTCGACAGCGTGCTGAATGAAGGTTCCACATTCACACTCATCTTGCCGGTCAAAACGTAGCTTTTACGCTGTACGGCTGAAGCGCTTTGTCCCAGCCACTCATATTATTCGTCATACCCCTGATCGTCGTAAACTGAAATCCCATAGAGACAGTGTATCATTATGTCCGAGACCAAGCAGAACAAAAGCTGCTTCGTCTTCGAGAGTTTACAAACGCAGTCGGTGTCGCTATCGAGAATTGTGCCGTAATTGGCGACGGCAGCAACGACTTGGAAATATTCAAAGCAACCGGCAGAGGTGTTGCGTTGGCATCTAAATATCAAGCCTTATTTGATGCTGCGTGGCGCAAAGTGGATACGCTAACTGAGGTCATAGGTATTCTCGACAAAGAAAAGGAAGCCTGATCGTAGGCTTCTTTCAAATATAGGCTTAATGGCAGAGCTTAAGGGACGATTATCAAACTTTCTGCAAGGGAATACCAAGCGCTAAAACCCATGCTCGTGCAGCCAGCTCGCCAGTCGCGCCTCTCGCTCGCCGATATCACCGTCCTTGGATTTGATTTTGCCAAGCACTAATTCGTCATGTATGCTGCCGTCTTTGATATAAATCACTCGCTGCGCTCTGGCTGCTACTTTTGCGTCGTGAGTCACGATGACGATAGTCGTGCCGTCTTCATTGATACTGTTAAAAATATCCATTACTTCTTTGGTAGCGCTGCTATTTAGGGCACCCGTCGGTTCGTCACCTATCAGTACTGCGGGAGAATTGATCAGCGCACGGGCGATTGAAGCCCGCTGCAATTGCCCACCGGAAACGTTTTTGATGTCATGAGCCGCGATGTGCGCAATATCCAGGCGCTGCATGATCTCGTCGGCGCGTTGCACGACCTCATCGCGCGAGAGATTCTTTGCCTTAAGGCCAGGCAGGAGGATATTATCACGAATAGATAAATTCTTGAGTAGATAGGACTGCTGAAATACAAACCCGATCCGGTGCAGGCGTACCTCGCTCATTTTCTCGTCATTCAGGCTGGCGATATCTGTGCCGTCGAGCAGCACCTCGCCGCTCGTCGGCTGGTCCATGCCACTGATATTGTATAGCAGCGTTGACTTACCGGAGCCCGACCGGCCCATGATCGCCACGAATTCACCCGAATGCACCGTCAGGTCGATACCATGTAACACTTCGGCATCACCGAACCGCTTTGTTATGTGCTTTGCTGCTAATACTACTTTCATCATATATCCCTCTATTCGTTAATCACCGACACGATCATGCTTTTATCAATTGATCGCAGCATCCACCAGCTGACACATGCTGTCCACACCACCAGCGACACAAAACACACACCATACACCAGCGGTATTGGCACTAATACGATCTGCCGTATACCAAGGCCGGCCACACTAAGTATGGCATTGATGATGCTACTACCGGCAAGTGCAGTGATGACTATTCCCGTGAGAGCACCGAATGCGGTGGCAATGATAATACGAATCGCGTATTGCCTCTTCACGTCCGCGTTCGTAAAGCCGATCGTTTTAAGCGAGGCGACCAGCGCCCGGTCTTTTGTCAGGCGCAGTTTCAGGAACAACGCAACCACCAATGTTGCAATGATTCCTCCGAGGACAATGACTGCAAAAATAACACTCGTTAACTGTCCGACGACCCCTCCGAGCGTCTGCGCTATGAATGATTTCACCGAGTAGACGGTAACTCCGCTGCCCAGCGAGTCGTTCCATTCCCGGGATTTTTGCTGGACATTGCTGCCTGGGTGAAGTCCGACCGAAATGGAGTACTTCTTCACCGTCAGCCCGACAAACTCCCGAATGATTTTTGCGGTATATCCGCCACTGGTCACATCCTGATAGATGCCGGCCAATTTGAGTGTGAATACTTGATCATTGGCGGAGACTTTTACATCATCACCAACTTTCTTGCCCAATTTATCGGCATTCAGCACCGACAGGGCTATCTCGGTATCGGTGCGTGGTGCATGCCCGGCGAGGTAGTACAATCCGCGTCCAGCCGTGTCGCCGGCATCAACGTGGAGTACCGTAGCCGCATCCTCGGCATCAACCGTCTCAACAGACACGCGACGAAGCGTGTCGTATGAAGCGACGTCAGCATCTTCGGCCAGCAGACGCTGGACCTGGCTGTAATTACTTTCCAGTGTAGTGCTATCCTCAAGCTCAATCAAAATATCTTTGGGTGCGCTCCCCAAATAAGGGGCGAAGCTCGGTGAATCGAGTGTCCACACGAGGCTTATCGGCAGCAAGACCATGAAGGAGGTGATGGCCGTAATAAAGAAGAGCAACAGCCATTTCTGCGGGCGCTGCACGAGGTCGCGCACCGCAAGCGTCCAGTTGAGCGAGTTTGTGACCCTTTTAGACAGACCGTCCTTCACTTTACCCTTATCACCTTCCAGGCCCTTACCGTATACGAGCGTATCCACAATCGTCAGCCGTTTTACTCGCTTCAATACCTTCTTGCAATACAACATGATAAAAATGAAGAAAAGTACGGCCGTGCCGATCGGAAGCAATACTAGTAACGGTGTCCGCCCAGGACTGCCGAAGGTTTCCTGAATTTGCTGTGTCAACACACTGCTTGCCAGAAATGCAAGTGGTAGCGCAGCAATACCGGCGATGACCACCAAAAGCCTGTATTTGTCGAGGTACATCGACCGGATGTCCTTGAACGGCAACCCAATCGCCTTCATCGTGCCGATCTGACTCACTTCCTCCTCGAGCGTCGCGAGAATCGTGAAGCGGACGCAGAGCAGCGATACAAAAACAAGCAGCAAGCTAGTGACGAACAATAAGAGTGCGGTTGCAAGTCCGCTCAGTGAGCTCAGCAGAAAAATCATCGTATAGGTAATTGCCTGGCCGTTCTGCGGCAGTCCCGCGCTTTGATAGGTGGACCAGAATGCCGTCGCTTCGTTCGCGTTCGTAAAATAAGCTTCGATCATCGACTCATGTTCCGGAAACACCGCATACACTTCTGCAAAATCCTGATCACCGAGCAGTATTCTGGTCGATGAAACCATCGATGAATTCATTTGCGAGTCCAGGACAAACTCCTTGATCGTAAACGCAAACTGCCGCCCCTGCTGCCGTAGCACTACCGTGTCCCCGATCTCCATATCGTAGAGATTTTTGAGTAACACCGGCATACCAATCTCACCCTTTTCAAGCGTCACTTTTTCGTGAGTCGCATTGACTAACAAGTCTTTGTCCTGCGTCTGTTTGACGAGATTGATACCGATCTGTGTGTCGGCCATACTCTTCGACGTGCCACCATGCAGCACACTCACCGCGTCTCCACGCACATTGATCATGGATATCGTCTGCCAGTCTGTCACATCCTCGTATCGCCGCATAAAAGCGTCAATTTTTGCTTGGTCGATCTCACCCTTGTGAAGCTGTAGGAAATGCGGCGGCTGCGCTGCCTTGTTGAGCGTAGAGATAGAACTGATTGTCTGAGTAGAAATGAGTACCGAAAGTATTGCGGCAGTCGCCGATAACACCATAAACAGCAGCAGTACGATATTTATGACCGGGTTACGCCGAAAATCATTCTTGATAATCCGCCAGTTGGGATTACCTCGTTTTGTATGGGGCATTTGGATATTAGTATAGCATCCGGGTGAGCCGACCCCCAACTCTCTCTTTAAATCGATGCAACACGCCACCAAACTAAAATCTCGAC
>JBDHUK010000040.1:0-9263 GCA_039809165.1 Saccharimonadales bacterium (SeqCode)
TTTGAGGCCAGCAACGTCCAACTTGAGGCTGGTGACATCTTCCTTAAGATCGGTAATATCTTCCTTAAGGTTGGTGACATCCTGCTTGAGGACGACAACATCACTCTTGAGGCCAGCAACGTCTTGTTTTACATCATCAACTTTGCTGTGTAAATTCTGGAAATCATCCGTAAACAGGCTGCGTATAGCAGCGAGATCATCAGTCGTAAGTGTTTGCGGCATCCTTCCACCCCTTCGGTACTAATTATATCCGACATTTCGGCTTCTGGCGGCCCATTATACGGAAGGCTGGCAAAAAGTCTGTTGTAAAATTATCAATCTACCCTAAGGCCGAGCCTTACCGGCACTATTGAAGCTGTCGATCTTGGACTCAACCACCACTTGCACAGCTTCAATTACCTGTGGCATCAATTTAACAACAGCATACTCCGTCGGATCTGCCTTGAGGGCTTTCTCGAGTGTCGTTCTATAGGCAAAACGCATGTCAGAATTGATATTTATCTTGGTAACACCAATTTTAACGGCATCAACGAAATAATGAAGAGGCGTGCCTGAGCCGCCGTGCAAGCTGATATTACAGTCAGAGTCAATCGCTTTTCGTATTTCCCGAAGCAATTCAAGGTCAAGCTTTTTAGGAACAGGGTATTTGCCGTGCAAGTTGCCGACGGCAGCCGCAAAGGTATCAATACCGGTAGCCCGAATAAACTCAGCCGCACCCTCGGGAGTACTAAAGGTTTTTTTAATCTCGGCGTAATCAATTTTTTCGGTATGCATATTGGAGCTTCCACCAAAATAGTGCGGCTCGCTTTCGACCAGCGCGCCAGTAATCTTGGCATAATCAACAACCTCATGAGTCGCATCAATGATCTCTTGTTCGGTCGCGCCATGGTTCGCCTGAGAAATATCTATGTGTATGAATTCAAAGCCTGCATCAATTCCAGCCTTGGCTGCCGCCACCGATGGCGAATGATCCAGATTGACATACATTTCAACACCCAAGATAGCCTTGTAGTTGTCGACCATATCGCGGACATTATCAAGTCCAAGGAATTCAACCTCTCCCTGACTGACTTCAACCAGTACCGGCGCGTTCTTGGTCGCCGCCGCCTGAGCAACCGCTCGGAGCGTTTCCTGATTATCAAGATTGAATGCGCCGAGCGCAAAGTGTTCCTTGCGCGCACGTTCCATGAGCGCACGTGCTTTAGCATTGTTGAGGCGAATTTGTCGTAGTGTTAATGGCATATCGTCAGTATATCACGCTTGTGGTTAAGAACCCACGACCGCACATTACATACATAGACAGATAATGATTTGCATTTCCTACCGGACGTGATACGCTTAACAAAATAAGAGGAGGTTCAGTAATGGCAATGTACGATCCTAACCAATCTTATGGCCCTAGGCCGGGTCCCTACAGGCGAAGCGCTGTGCCAGTCGTTATTGGTGCGGCCGTGCTGACTGTTACAGTCGGGTTGGGCACGACATGGTACGTATCTCGCACTCCTTCATCCGAGCCTGGCATTGTTCCAATCAACACCGACCCGACCCTTGCCGCCGCCTCGCCGAGCGCAGCGGCGCCAAGCAGCGAATCATCCCCAACGACTACCGAATCAACAGCTACAACCAAGAAACCAAAAACTACCACAAAGACAAACCAATCGCAGCTGCCGCCTGTCGGGCCGACAGTGCCCACCAACAAACAGCTCCTCAGGGACGCCCCCTATGCGCTACCGGACCCATTAAAATTAGTGGATGACCCTCTTGAAGTAGGTGAGGGCGCATATCCGACAGAACGTAGGGACGTACACGTGGTGTATTCCTGGGGCACGAACCCCGACGGCGAGACGACAATTCGGATGTCGCCTCTATCCTACGATCACGACGAAGGCAAGACATGGGGTGATGTGGCACACGGTAAAAACGGTAAACCAGCTCATATCGCTCACATGCAGTGTGATGGCAAAAACCTGATCGACGCCACCGCCAAGCCGGACCTCCAAATCAATCCGCGTGTGCTAGATAGGAATTCTACCTTCTGCAAAAAATATGGAGCATTCTTCCCTCGCGACACCGGCAACGAAATCGCCGATGCAGTGGGTATACGAGCCATTTTTCCCGAACTATTCGCGAAAGCGTAACAAGGCCGGAGGGGTGCTTATTTCCGCGCCGTGACGTGGTGGGCCGCCAAGGCAATATGCTTCGCATCCAATCCAAAATGTTTAAATAGCTCGTCGGGCGTACCCGATTCGCCAAAGCGGTCTTTCATGCCAATCCGCACCATAGGCGCCGGATGTTCGTCCGCCAACAACTCAGCCACCGCTCCACCAAGCCCACCGGCGATCTGATGCTCTTCGGCCGTTACTACGCATCCCGTTGTCCGGACACTCTTGAGTATTGTCTCAGTATCGAGCGGCTTGATGGTCGGTACGTTAATGACTTCAGCCTCAATGCCATCTTTGTATAGTTTTTCTGCCGCTATGAGCGCCTGATATACCATCGTACCGCAGGCCAGGATCGTGACGTCAGCGCCGCGTTCCAGAACGTATGCCTTGCCGATCTCAAATGGCGCGTCATCGGTGGTTATAATTGGCGTTGCCTCACGAGCCAACCGCAGATAAGCCGGCTGCTCCGGTGCGGCGGCTAAGGCAAGAGTCGCCTTTTCTGCTTCACGTGCGTCACAAGGCACAACCACAACCATGTTCGGTAGCACGCGCATGAGGGCAATATCTTCAAGCATCTGGTGCGTCGCACCGTCCGGACCAACCGATACGCCGGCATGCGAACCGACTATCTTCACGCCACGCTCATTAAGACAAATCGTGGTACGAATCTGCTCCCAGTTACGACCGGGGCTAAACGCTGCGTATGATGACACAAATGGTATCTTGCCCATGGCTGCCAGACCAGCACCGACCGTCACTAGGTTTTGTTCGGCGATACCGATCTCGACGAACCGGTCAGGAAATTCATTTTTAAAGAGACCCATCTGCGTCGAATCAGTCAAATCAGCACACGCCGCTACGACGTTTTTGTCACGCTTACCAGCTTCCACTAGGCCACGACCAAAACCTTTACGAATCGGCTCCTGCGTGAGTTCCCCAGCGATATTCACAATATACTTACTCATGTTCACTCCTGATTTTTCCGCCCAACGAGCGGAGTTCTTTGAGTGCCTCCACGGCTTGCTCGTGGTTTGGCGGCATACCGTGCCAATGATAGTCGCCCTCCATGTAATCAACGCCCTTGCCCGGCACGGTGTACGCAATAATCATCACCGGCTTTTCGACGATCGAGCGAGCCATCGCACAAGCGTCAATCACCGCCTCGATGTCGTTGCCGTCGATTTCCAGCACATGCCAGCCGAATGATTCCCACTTACCGCGCAGGTCTCCCAGTGGCATAACATACTCGGTCGGACCATCGATCTGGATATTATTACGATCAATGACTCCGATGATGTTGTGCAACTTCTCCTTGCCAGCGAGCATGGCCGCTTCCCAGATATTCCCTTCGTTGAGTTCGCCATCGCCCATCATAACATAGACATAGCGGCCTTTGACCGCATCCATCCGCATCGCAAGCGCGATGCCGCAGGCTTGGCTCAGACCACAACCAAGCGGCCCACTCGTCGTCTCAAGTCCGGGCAACCGGATGCGCTCGGGATGCCCCTGCAGACGCGAGCCGAACTTACGGAGCGTTTTGAGCTCGGTTTTGGGAAAATATCCGGCATGTGCCATGGTCGCGTACCGCACCGGCACCGTATGCCCATTGCTGAGCAGCAGGATATCGCGACCATCCCAGTCCGGATCATTGCAGTCGTGCTTCATAATATCGAAATACAGCGCCGTAAAGATATCGGCCATGCCAAGCGGCCCGGCCGAATGGCCGCTGCCAGCCTCTTCGAGCATTTTGATAATATCGATGCGAATATCATTCGCCTTGCGCTCAAGCCATTGAATTGTATACATATTTACCCCGTATCATCCTGCTTACGTTAAGCATAGCACGCGCCGGTCGAACTCCGCAAAGTCACTCGCACCCAAGCACCTTGCGCAGTGATTCGTATGCGCCAGCCGGATCGTCCGATCGCTGAATAAAACCGCCGACATTCAGCACATCTACCCCGGCATCAGCCAGCCCCAGGGCGTTTGTATCATTCACACCCCCATCCCAGCCAATCTCAAGTTGAGGCTTGACTGCCAAAAGCTGCGTGACCTTATCGATAAGCCGCATGTCGGCAGCGCCACCGAAGTGGCCCAGATCCCCTGAGAACACCAGCACGTGATCAATGAGATCAATCGCCGGCACGATAGTCTCCACTGGTGTGCCCTGAAGCAGTGCCACCCCGGTCTCGATGCCATAGCGATGCATTGTCTCGGCAAAAGTCACAAAATCGCCAACCGCTTCGGCATGTACAATTACGAGCTGCGGCCCAAGCGCTCGGTACAAATCCGTATGCTCAAAAGGATTCTTCATCATAATATGCAGATCGGCTCGCATGCCACCGGGCCACCATATCTGATCAAGATTTACAGACTTCGTGGGCGCGAATTCGCCGTCCATAATATCGATATGTACCCTTGTCGCAAACGGTACTAGGCGTTCCATCTGAGTGCGGTAGGTATGAGCGTTTTCGGCCGTTACGGTTGGCACGATGCTTGTCGCTGAACTCACTTTGAATTACCCCAACTGGTCGAGCTCGACCAGGCGCCGCTTGAAACGCGACGCCCCGGCAAACGGAGTCGACAAAAATGTATTTACTATTGACTCAGCCTGGTGATTATCCAAACTCCGCGCACTTAGACAGAGGACATTACTGTTATCGTCATTCCGCGCACTACGCGCCTCTGTCATATTCCAGCATAGACTCGCATAGATGCCCTTGAACCGGTTAGCGGCCATACACATACCCTGACCACTGCCACAGATCAGAATACCCCGGGCATCACGATCATCATCCGCCAGCATCGCCGAGACAACCCGGCTGGCAAATTGCGGAAAGTCGTCATTCGGGTCAAGTTTGGTATCGCCCACATCAATGACTTCGTAGCCACCTTTGAGCAAAAAATCGTATAGATGGTTTTTAAGCGCAAACCCATTATGATCAGCGCCAATGTAAATTCTCATGCCTTAGCCTTCTTTGCTTTTTTAGTCTGGTCACGTAATGTCGTTATCACCCTGGCCCCACCTGTGACGATGACAACCACTCCGGCAAGGGCGAGACCTCGCCCCAGTCCACGCTGCGTGTGCGCATCCTGGATCATAGCATTATACTCCGCCTCTGTCTGTGGATACATCATACCCGAACACGTCCGATACGCCTCACATGATATACTGGCGCGTACTTCAGCCGCACCAATCGCTAGCAGCACCATACCGGCTACCACCATGACGAGCCAAAGGAGTCGCCTACGGACGAGGGAGCTCATTTTTTATGCAAATACTTTCCAGTATCGGCAACGACCTCTACAAGCCGGTTACTGTAGCCCCATTCATTGTCGTACCACACCATCACTTTGACGAGATTGCCGGCAACGACTTTGGTGAGTAACAGATCAACCGTCCCCGAATGGCTATTACCAATGTAATCGGAACTGACGAGTGGCTCCTCGCTCACGGCAAGAATACCCTGGAAATAAGGCTCCTGGGCAGCCTTCTTGAATGTCTCGTTAATCTCATCGACCGTTACGTTACGCTTCAAAACAGCCGTTATATCGCTCAAGCTTACAACCGGGGTGGGAACACGAATGCTGACACCGTCAAACTTGTCTTTGAACTGTGGCAAAGTCAGACTGACCGCAATCGCCGCGCCGGTTGTCGTCGGGACAATATTCTCAGCGGCATTACGACCTTCGCGCAAATCCTTGGCTGGCGCGTCCTGAACCACTTGGCTTGCCGTATAACTATGCACAGTGGTCAGCATCGATTTCTCAACGCCGAAAGCCGAGTCGAGCACAGCCATCACCGCACCCAGGCTGTTGGTGGTACAGCTGGCGTTACTTATAATCTCAGTAGCATCTTCGAGTTTATCCTCGTTAGCACCAAGTACGACGGTATCTACGCCATCACTTTTGGTGGGCCCGGAGATTACTACTCGCTTGGCACCGGCAGTCAAATGCTGGCCAGCGCCATCTTTGTCCGTAAAGCGCCCCGTCGACTCGATGACGACATCAACGTCCAAATCCTTCCAAGGCAGTTGCGTCGGATCTTTTTCGGCGGTAACCCTGATTTTCTGACCACCGACAATAATATTCGACTCATCATGACTAACCTCTTGATCGTAAGTGCCGTAATTACTGTCATGCTTGAGTAGATATGCAAGCGTTTTGGTGTCGGTCAGGTCATTAATAGCAACGATTTCGATATCATTCCGAGTAAAGGCGATCTTGAACGCATTTCGTCCAATCCGGCCAAACCCGTTAATAGCTACTCTTGTATTCATCTGTCTACGCCCTCCGTAATACTGTGTCTTGGCTCACGCCGCGTCCCAGGTCTGGTTATATTGCTTATGCCTTGTATTGTAAAAGGTTGCACGACAAAGCGCAATCCACCTTCCATATCCGTGATAAGCTCTCATCCGGAAGCTATGTCACATCATATTGTTGCATAGCATTGACATAAGTGGTATAATGTACATATGATATTCAGTACTTCACCAAAATTATTGGCCCCTTTTCACGATTTGGCGCAAACAAAAGACGTCATACGCCACACCACTATCGAGCCGCAGATCGGACTCGGCCACGCCGACCCCCGGGAATACATCGATCTGGCGGATATCAGGCTTCTTCAGACTAAAAAATCGCGAGTAACTATCCGTATGCAAGGCCGGCTTATCGCGCCCTTCGTCACGCTGAATGACTCCGGCAAGCTGCGCCAGCCAAACCCCCTTTCGGACGACCCTCGGCCATTTTATGTGGTGGCAGGCCTGCAGGCCATGACAATCCCCGAGCACCCAATGGCCGAAAACAAATTCGCCCTCAGCAAATTACGCCAGCTACACATCCTCACCGAGCATCAGGCCATGGAAGAAGGCGTTTTTGACAAGACCGGACGGCTCAAGGCAGTCATAACAGGCACGAACCGGGCAAAGGGAGTCCTAAACGAACCGTTTATCTGGGGCCAGACCCGGCATCTGGAAGCAACAACCCGAATCGTCGAGAACAGCACTGAACCCGACCCCCGTATCGACGTAGCACTCGAAGGCCTCCACGCCGCGCTTAACTGGCTGCACGAACGATCAAGCTAAAATTCAACCTTGTTGGCAAGCACGTAGTCAACCGCCGAGCCATACACATGATGCGGAAAGACAGTTGATACATCTTTGGCGGCAACCCACTGACAGATATCATGCTCAAAGCTAAGCTTGACGGCTTGTCCGCGTGGCGCACGCACGACATATACGAGTCTGGTCACGCTCACGCCATCCACGACTCCGGTATGACCATACACAAGAGTGACATCGTCAAATGCCACGACGAGCCCGGCTTCTTCGGCGATTTCGCGCACCAAGGCCGCTCCGCACTCTTCATGCTCCTCGACGCCGCCCCCAGGAAAATCCCACTCTCCAGGCCGACGATCATCGTCGGCGCTGCGCCGGATCAGCAGTACTTTGCCATCTTCGTCAAAGACAATGGCTTTGGTGACAACCCCTGAGCGCATACCGCTTATGCCGCTTGCGCCTGGCCAGCTACAAAGCGGTCAGCCGACTCTTTGATGATTACCTTGGCAGCCTCAGCATCGCCCCAGCCTTCGACGACGGTGGTGCCGGGTTTTTTGAGGTCTTTGTAGTGCGTGAAATGCTCGGTGATTTGAGCCTTCCAGCGTTCTCCGAGGTCGTCCAGCGAGTTGATCGAATCACCAGTATTACGATCGTCGGCCGGCACAACCACGATCTTGTGGTCGGCTTCGCCGTCGTCCACGAAGTTCAGCACGCCAATCACCTTGGCCTCCAAGTACACCCCGGTTGGAATCGGCTCGGCGCACACCACCAGCGTATCGAGTTCATCACCATCTTCGTCGAGCGTCTGCGGAATAAATCCATAATTGACGGGCTTTGCGTAGATAGCCGGCTCCACACGGTCAATCATGAAACAAGCACGCTTCCGGTCCCACTCGATCTTCAGAAAGCTGCCTTGCGGAATCTCCACCACTGTATTGACGATGCCATTCTGGTAATCACCGCTATCAAGTACAACGTTAAAATCAGCCATAATTCAAGCCTCCCTGCTTTATCTCTGTTATCTGACATCTATTGTACACTGTAATAAGCCATGAAAGCCAGATTTGTCAGATACCAATGGGAGAATAGCGCGAGGACGATCGCCACCTTTTTCTTCGAGCCCGAATTCACTTACCGCTATCAAGCCGGACAATATGCAATCCTGCAGCTACCTCACGATACCGTCGACAACCGCGGCACTCAGCGCACCATGACCCTCTCATCCTCGCCCGACGATGAGCTGCTGGCTTTTACCATGAAAATCTATCATACGAACAGCAGCAGCTTCAAACAGGCCCTGCTCGACATAAAGCCCGGTCACGAAATCACCATCTTTGAATCATTGGGAGATTTGGTATTACCACTCAGTCCCACTATTCCGCTAGTGTTTATTGCCGGTGGTATCGGTATCGCCTCGTTCACCGGCATGACGACCTGGCTCGCCGAGCATAACGACAAACGCGACATCCAGCTGCACTACGTCGTCGCTCGCTCAGAAGATGTTGTCCTGCAACAACCTTTTGATAACTATGAAAAAACCGGTAGGCTCACACGCTATATCTACGGTCCGAACGACCCCCGGCTTACGGGACAAACTATCCTGAACACCGCCCAGCCACACAGCCTGTTTTATTTGAGCGGTACTGAAAAACTTGTCATGGCACTTACCTCGGAGCTGCTAGCCGGTGGTGTCCCACGTGGTCGGATCGTATTCGACTACTTCGATGGCTACAGCGAACTCTAAAGATATACTGCCACTAGTTCTGGACGGGATGTGGGCGATTTTCAAGGTATTCGCGGATTTTGAGAGCCGCCGTAGCACCTTCGCCAGCTGCGCTGGCGATTTGCATGGTCGCGCCACAGCGGATATCACCGGCCGCAAATACGCCCGGCATCTGCGTCTGCATATGCTGGTCAGTGATAACAAAACCGATTTCGTCGAGCTTGATCTCAGAATCCTTAAGAAATTGTGAGTTCGGGCTGAGGCCAACGAACACAAACACGCCATCGGTTGGAAACTCGACTTTTTGGCCGTCTTGAG